>JBKHEN010000109.1:0-8838 GCA_046540795.1 Spirochaetaceae bacterium
GGGGCTGCCGTTGTTCGAGCTTGCCGCGGTGCTGGCGGTACTGGCGCTTCTGGTCGCGGTAGTCGCGACCTTCTTCCTGCAGCGCCTGTCCACGCCGGAGGCCTCGAGACAGGAGCTCGAGCGCCTGGAAGCGGAGTTCTCTCGTCGCTTCGGCCGTCCCCTGTCGGCGGAGCACGACTTCGACGCCGCCCGGGAGGAGGAATCGAAGAAGACGGGACGGCGGGATGAGCTTTCGCGGCGAATGGAAGAGCTGGAGCCCGAGGTTGCGGAGCTCGAGCGGCGGATCGTCGCCACGGTCCGGGAGCTCGGTGCCGAGGCGGGGGAGGACTGGTGGGCGACCCTTGGGAGACTCGAAGGTGATCTCGGACGGGCCCGCGACGAGATTTCCCGAGTGCGCGAGGAGCTTTCGAGCCTGGGAGTGGACCCGAGTGATTACCGGCAGGAAGACCCCGGCACGGTGTACTCCCGCGAGCGAGAGACCGAAATCGAAGCGGAAATCTCCCGCATCGAGGAGGAGCTTCGCCGGGAGGAGGGCCGCTTTGACGAGGTCAAAAAGGAGCTGGGCGACTACCTGCCGAGCGCAGTGGTGTGGAACGGCTCGCTGGAGGAGATCTCAGCCGCCGTCGAGGACAAGCGGCGGGAACTCGCGGAGGCACGGGATGAGGCCTACTATGACATCCGTGCCGCCCACCTGGTGGAGGAGGTCCTCAGGGACCTGCAGGCGAGAGAGGACCAACGGCTGACCGATGCGCTCAACGGAAGCGAAGCGGCAACGCTGCTTCGGCGGCTCACCGGCCGCTACGACCGCATCATCGTGGAGGGCGAAGCTGTGAGCATCGGCAACGCCGAGGAGTCCTATGCCTTTGCGGATCTCAGTACCGGCGCCCGAGAGCAGGTCCTCCTGGCGTTGCGCATGGGTATCGCAAGCCGGCTGCTCGGTGAGGAGCGGCTGTTCCTCGTCCTTGATGACGCGTTTCAGTACAGCGACTGGACGCGCCGGGACCGGCTGGTCGGACACGCCGTCGAGGCGGTGAAAAGCGGATGGCAGGTCCTGTATTTTACGATGGACGACGACATCCGCGACCGGTTCACGAGAGCAGCGCAGCGGGAGCTTTCCGGTGATGACTTCGAGCTGGTGACGATGTGAGGCGGTGCGTGGACGACGACCTCGATGCGGAACGGATTCTCGAATCCCTGAGGCGATTTCACGGCCATCTCGGTCCCTTCGCGGTTGTGGGCTACCGGATGGGAACGCTTGCCAACGCGGAGCTCGGTGCTGACCCCTTCGGCAAGCGGGCGGTGGTGAAGACCGGTATCGGCCCGCCGCTGTCCTGCATCGTCGACGGCGTGCAGTACGCATCGGGGTGCACTCTCGGTAAGGGCAATCTCCGCGTTTCACACGAGCGGATCCCCGAGGCGGTCTTCTCCACCGAGGACGCGGTACTCACGGTAACCCTTCGCGATGAGGTGCTTGCAGAGATCGAGTCCTGCCTCGGTGGGGACATCGAGAGCACCGCGCGTCGCATGTTTGCGCGGCCGGACAACGTGCTCTTTTCGGTGGTGCGTCGAGCGGCCCCGGCTCGTCGCCGGAGTTAGAGCGGGCGTCGGCGCGCGAGAGCTCACCGGGTTTCGCACCGGCGGTCGAAGCGGCTCGGCTCCTGCAGGCAGCGCACAAGGAGCCGGCAGGCCTCCTCGACATTGCGACGAGCTTCCGGGGTGAGTCCTTCGGTAAAACCCCAGGCGTAGCCCGGGACGTGTAGCATGTAGACCCGTGGTGTCGCCCCGTAGAGCGTGTAGGCAAGGCCCGCCACCGACTCGGCGCTTACCGAGTGCGTGGAGAACGCCACGGTATCCGCCCGTCGAACGCGCGAGAGTCGGGGGCCCGGGAGCCGCTCGGTCGTCGCGTCCACGAAAACCACGATGTCGTGCTCGGCGAGGTCGGCGGCATTCTCGACCATGAGCTGATAGTCGGCCTCAAAACGCAGTACGAGCTCGGAGCGAGCGGGGGAGACCGGATCGAACCGCTCTTGTACCCGCCGCACGAGGTCGGGGCCTGCGCCGTCGTCCTGGCGGCCCGGATTGCCGACGCCGTAGATGAGGATCCTGGTGGGATCCCTGGGGTTCCGGGCCTCTCTGGGCTCAGGCATCGCGGGCGCGCGTGTCCACCGTATTGCCCGCTGCGTCCTCGAGGCTGACTATCAGGGGCATCCGCCCGAGGGCGTGGGTGGCGCAGCTCAGGCAGGGGTCGTAGGCGCGGATGGCGACCTCCACGGCATTGAGCATGGGCTCGGTGATCTCAGCGGCGCCGGACAGCTGTTTCCGTGCCACCTGACCGACCGCCTGGTTCATGGGCTCGTTGTTGTTGGTCGTGGCCACGATGAGGTTGCACATAGTGATCTGGTCATACTCGTTGATTCGGTAATGGTGGAACAGCGTCCCCCGGGGCGCCTCGAGCAGACCGATCCCTTCGTGGCGTTTCTCCCCGAGGGTGACCAGGGTGTCGCCCTGCAGGTCCGGATCGCCGAGCAGCTCCCGCATCATCTCACCCGCATGGAGGATCTCGATGAGACGAGCCCAGTGCGTGTGCAGGCACATGGGGTTGGGCTTGCCGTCGGTGTATGCACGAAACGCCTCGAGCTCCTTCTGCGCGAGGGGTGAGGGGATATAGTCGCAGTTGTTCAGCCGGGCGAGCGGACCGACACGGTACCATCCGTCCTTCTTGCCGAGGGAGCGAATGAAGGGGAACTTCATGTAGCTCCACGAGCGGACCTCCTCGGCGATATAATCGTAGTACTCTTCGCTCGGGACGCCCTCGAAGATGGTGCTGCCGTCGGCAGCGGTGGCCCGGAGGCGACCGTGATACAGATCGAGAGCGCCGTCCTCACGGACCAGGCTGAGGTTGTTCGACGGAAACACCGAGAAAGTATCTATCAACTCTCGGTGCTCAGCATGGTAGCTCTTGAAGAACTCGATGGCTCCCCGGGCCCACTCAATGACTTGATCGATCGAGGGCATACCGTCGCCGCCCTGGAGAAACCGGTTCCGCTCTTCCTCGGACAGACTCTTGTTGATGCCGCCGGGGACGGCGCCGGTGCCGTGGATCTTCTTGCCGGCGGTGGCCTTGATGATCTCCTGGCCGAACTTCCGCATCATCACGCCCTGCTTGGCAAGCTCCTTGTGCTCCATCGCGACGTTCACGATGTTGCGTTCGGCGGGCTCTGCGTCGACGCCGAAGAGCAAGTCCGGGGAAGCCAGGTGAAAGAAGTGCAGGCTGTGCGACTGGAACACCTGGCCGTAATGCATGAGCCGTCGCATCTTCTCCGCGGTGGGCGGAAGTCCCTCGCCGGAGCCGGCTCCTACGATCATATCGGTAGCTTTCGCGGCTGCCAGGTGATGGCTGACGGGGCAGATACCGCAGAGCCGCTGCACGAGTACCGGCGCTTCCCAGTACGGGCGTCCACGGACGAAACGCTCGAAGCCGCGGAACTCCGCAATGTGAAACCGGCTGTCGGTGACGTTGCCCTCGTCGTCGAGGTGGATCGTGACCTTGCCGTGTCCCTCTACCCGCGTGACCGGTTCGATCGTGACTTTCTGCGCCATATTCACTTCGCTCCCGTCGCTATAGTCGGTCTCGTCGCCGCAGGCGTGCTAGTCGTACCGCAGTGACTCATAGGGAACCTCGAGCTCTTTGCCGAGCACCAGTGCGGTGAGCGCATTCCAGATGAGATCCGCCGTCGGGGGGCACCCGGGCAACGAGTAGTCTATCTTGACCACCTCGTGGCAGGGATACACGCGGTCGAGCATCATCGGGATGTCCTCGTCATTGGGCATGATCCGCTCTTCGTTGGAGTCGCGCACCGTGAATCCGTAGAGATACGCTTCCTCGAGGCATTCCGAGATCGGCACGGCGTTACGCATTGCCGGGAGCCCGCCCATGATCGCGCATTCGCCGACGGCGACCAGCGTGTCACAATGCCTGCGGAACTCCTTCAGAACCTCGACATTCTCGCTCGTTGAGCATCCTCCCTCGATAAAGCCGATATCACAGCGTCGCGTGAAGCTCTTGAGGTCGTTTATCGGGGACTTGTCGAACTCCACGAGCTCGATGAGCTTGAGTATCCGTTCGTCGATGTCCAGAAGAGACATGTGACAGCCGAAGCAGCCCGCGAGTGATGTCGTGGCAACTACTTTCTTCGACATTTCGAACCCCCTTGCCGCCGGGCGCTCCTCACTCGCCCTGTTCTACCTCGGCGCCGATGGGCGCCCTGTCGTAGGTACGCTGCCCCACGGGCGTAGCGAAGCCCCGCTCCTTCCGCACGATGGCTCCCACCGGGCAGACCTCCGCCGCCCGGTCGGCGAGCTCGTCGGTGATGTTCTGCGCAAGCCGCGTATCGATGCTGATCACGATGTCCCGACCCCGCCGGCCGAAGGCAAACAGGCGCCGTCCCTGCTCGTCACGGATGGCCCGGATGCAACGCTTGCAGAGAATGCAGCGGTTGTGGTCCTTCAGCAGCTTGGGATTCGATGCCTCCACGTCCCGTTTCGGGTAGAGAAAGGGAAAGCGCGGAGCCATCACGCGCAGCCGATACGCCAGGGCCTGGAGCTCGCAATTGCCGCTCTGCTCACAAGCGGGACAAAGGTGATTGCCCTCGGCGAGAAGGAGCTCCACGATCGAGCGGCGCAGCTTCAGCAACTCCTCGGTGGCGTTCTCCACCTCCATGCCGTTTGCAACCCGGGTCGTGCAGGCGGTCATGGGTTTGCCGTTGACGTTTACCGTGCACACCCGGCAGGAGCCCTGCGGCGCAACACCCTCGTAGTTGCACAGGGTGGGAATGTAGACATGGTTGTGCTTGGCCGCCGCAACCAGATACTCCCCCTCCTCCGCCATGCACTCCTTGCCGTCGATCTTGAAGCTAACCAGTTGTGCCATCTCACAACTCCTATACGTTTACCGAACGGCCCACCGTCTTGCACGCCTCCTGCACCGCGGCGCTCAAATCGAAGCTCCGGAACAGCTCGTTCGCGTTGCGGATGCGAGCCTCGTAGAGATAACGAAAGTTCCGGATGGTTGTGACGATGGGATTGGCCGCTGTTTGGCCGAGCCCGCAGCGGCTGACCGCAGAGATGTCGGCCCACCGGAGCATGGCTTCCAGGTCCGAGCGGCGTCCCCGTTCCTCGAGAATCGTGCGCAGAGTCCTCACGTACATGGCGGTCAGAGCACGGCAGGTGGAGCAGGAACCGCAGGACTCGTCCATGAAAAACTCGGTAAAGTTCAGCACCACGTCCCGCAGCAGATCGTGCTCGGTGCCGATGATGATGATCGAACCGCCGGTGGACAGGTCCTCATAGCCGAGGATTCGATCGAACTCGTTCTGGGCGATGCAGCTTCCCGACGGGCCGCCGACCTGGACCGCCTGGATGTCCTCCCCCTCGGCTCCGACCATCTCGATGATGTCGTTGACGTTGAAGCCCCATTCGACCTCGTAGACGCCGGGATAGCGACAATCTCCGGAGACGCTGAGCACCTTCGTGCCCGTCGACTCGCTTGTGCCGAGACGGCGATACCAGTCGACGCCCTTTGTGAAGACCTTTGCCGCCTGGCACAGGGTCTCCACGTTGTTCACCACGGTCGGCTTGTCGAGGTATCCCCGCTCCACGGGAAACGGCGGGCGGTCCCTGGGTTCACCTCGCTTGCCCTCGGCCGACTCGATGAGTCCGGACTCCTCCCCGCATACGTAGGCCCCGGCTCCGAACTGGATCCGGATGTCGAAGTCGAAACCCTTACGGCCGCCGATGTCTTTCCCCAGTGTCCCCGCGTTGCGCATCTCGCTGAGCACGTGCTCGAGATAGTCGCGCAGGTAACGGTATTCGTAGCGCAGGTACAGGATGCCTTCCCGAGCATCCACGGCGTAGCCGGCGAGCACCATGCCGTCGAAGATGAGGTGCGGCAGCTCCGTGAGGATGACGCGGTCCTTGAACGTTCCGGGCTCTCCTTCGTCGGCGTTACAGAAAATGAAGCGCCGGTCGGAGTCCACCTTTCGGCAGAAATCCCACTTCAGGCCGGTTGGAAACCCCGCGCCGCCACGGCCGCGAATCCCCGCCTGCTTGACCGTGTCGATGATGTCTTGCGGGGTGACGCCGTTCTCCACGATCTTGCGTACCACCGCGCCCGGCTCGTACTCGGAGAAAATGACCGCGCCCTTCTTGCGGATGTTGTTGTTCACCGTCGCCTTGAGATACGTGGAGTTGTTCATCCCGTCGCCGAGGCTCTGGTCGCGCATGTCCTCCACGCTCACCCCTCGACGCATATCCCGCACGAGCTCACGCACCCGAAAGGTGGTAAGGTTAGGAAACACCACGTTGTTGATGAGAGCCGCCGGTTCCTGGTCGTTCATGCCGATACAGGGCGTGTCGAAGAGGCCGATAAGCCCGTCCTCCGAAACCTCCCCGAAACGACAACCGGCCTCCCGCTCGAAGGCTTCGGCGATGCGCTCTCTGCCCTTCATGACGGCTACCGCGCTGGTGTTCAGATACACCGTGTAGGTGCCGCGCGGACGTTTGGCGAAAAAGTGGTAGAAGGAAACGGTCTGTTCCACGTCTACGGTGGAGAGGTTCAGTCGATTCCCGATGTGCTCGATCGTCTCATCGGAGAGGTAGCCGACGTGCTCCTGGATGTCGATGAGAATGTCCATGAGCCGTGAAGGCTCATGATCGTAGCGGCGGAGGACCTGTTCGACCACCGGGTGGGTCATTGCGAAGCCTCCTTTGTGCCGATGCTTGCACGCAGGAAGTGGTCAACCACGGGGGCACGAAAATCGGTCGTTCAGTATACATATGTGAATTATCAATATGTCTCTACCTATAGCTTGACACTGCTTCCGGCATTTGTCAAACCAAATACTGTGGAAGACGGCCGAAAGGCTGCGGCCTACCGGATTGTGGTACGCGGGCTCGTGCAGGGCGTCGGGTTCCGCCCATTCGTCTATCGTACCGCCCGGCACCATGGGATTACCGGTTGCGTCCGTAACCGATCCGACGGCGTGTACATCCATGCCGAAGGGGAACCGCTTCGACTCTCCCGGTTCCTCGAAGAGCTGCGCACTCGTTGTCCGCCGGCTTCCGTTGTGGAAGATATCCTGGTGACCCCGGTAGCGGCGCGGGGGGAGGGAGTGTTTCGTATTACCGAGAGCGGGGAGACCTCCGGGACGGTGACCCGCGTCGGCCCGGACCTCGCCGTGTGCGCGGAGTGTCTTCTCGACATGAGGCGACAGCCCCGGCGGCGCGCGTATCCCTTCGTGAACTGCACGCGCTGCGGCCCGCGTTTTTCGATCATCCGTGCGCTGCCGTACGATCGGGCTCGCACCTCGATGGCACCGTTTGAGATGTGCGAGGACTGCCGGGCGGAGTACGAGGACATCGAGGACCGCCGCTTCCACGCGCAGCCTGTCGCCTGTCACCGTTGCGGCCCCTCACTCGAGCTCACCGAGTCGCGCGGGGAGGCCCCAAAGGGCAGCGTTGCCGGTGGCCTCGACCTCGGCGGTGCGGCCGCCGGTGGTCCGAGCCCCACGGGCCCGGCAGAGGCCGCGGCGAGCGCCGGCGAAATCGCCGAGGAGGCGGCCGGGAGGACCGATGAGATCATCGAGCGGGTGGCTGCGCGCATCGCGGCCGGCGGTATTGTGGCTCTCAAGGGGCTCGGGGGATTTCACCTCGCCTGCGACGCGGCAAACGAGACCGCCGTGCGCCGTCTGCGGGCCGCAAAGGCGCGCGAGGGAAAGCCCTTTGCGGTGATGTTTCGGGACCTCGAGGCAGTGAGGCGGGTGGCCCACGTAAGCGAGGCGGAGGCGCGACTGCTCGAGAGCGTTGCCCGGCCCATCGTGCTGCTAAGGCTGCGCGACGATGCGCTGCAATCGGGCCGCGGCGCCGTACCGGATGCGGACCCGGCGTCGCCGCGCGCTCCGACGCCGGCCCCGGGCGTAACCGTCGGACTCTATACCGTGGGCGCGATGCTTCCCTACATGCCGTTACACCACCTGCTCTTCGAGCGCCTTCCCTTCGCACGGCTCTCCCTGGCCGCCTTAGTCATGACGAGCGGCAACATGCACGATGAGCCCATCGTCACCGACAACGAGGTGGCGGCCCGTAAGCTCCTGCCGAAGGCGGACGCGCTTCTCACCTACGACCGGGCCATCGTCAATCGGGTCGACGATTCGGTAAGCACGGTGGTGGCCGGCCGGGCCCGAGTCCTCCGGCGCTCGCGGGGCTACGTGCCGCTGCCCGTCCGGCTCCCCCGTGAGGATCTCGCCCGGGGCGCGCAGGGCATCCTTGCGGTCGGCGCCGACAGCAAAGCCTGCTTTTGTCTCGGGACCGCCGTCGGCGAGGCCGTTCTCAGCCAGCACATCGGAGAGATGGAGCATCCCGAGACCGCCGCGTTCTTTGCCGACTGTGTAAAGCGGTTCGTGGCGCTCTTTCGCAGCGAGCCACAGCTTCTGGTGCGAGACCTCCACCCCGACTACGTATCCACCGCGTATGCTGAGGACTACGGCCGGCGTCACGGGCTGACCGTCTACCCGGTCCAGCACCACCATGCGCACATCGCCTCCTGTATGGCCGAGAAGGGCCTCGATGAGACGGTAATCGGGATTAGCCTCGACGGCACCGGCTACGGGGAGGATGGAACCATCTGGGGCGGCGAGGCGCTCCTGTGCGACCTCGCCGGCTACCGGCGGGCGGCCCACTTCGACTGTGTGCCGATGCCCGGTGGGGAGGCGGCGGTGCGCGAGCCCTGGCGGATGGCGGTGGCCTACCTGCGGGCGGCGTACGGGGAGGAGCCGGGCGCAC
>JBKHEN010000110.1:0-8693 GCA_046540795.1 Spirochaetaceae bacterium
TCGCCCGAAACCGACAGCCGAGAAGGAGTGTCGACCAATGCGGGGTTGCTCGAGATGCCGGTGAGCTCCCCGTCGAGACGGAGGTCGCGCTCACCGGGTACGATGCCCACCGCCGCCCGCTCGAGAAAGAAGCGCGGATAGTGCACCCCGGGGAAGGTCACGGTTCGCCCCGGTGCCCGGGCGATACCCTCGGCTTCGCCCGCCTCGTCCCCGCCGCGGAGCTCCGAGAGGCGCTCGGCTACCTCGATGCTTCGAAGGGCGGCGTAGTAGATGTCCCCGAGTAGGCGCTCGAGAAACTCTTGCCCTAGGTCGGCCACCAGCGCGGATACGTCGGCGGAGTCCACCGTGAGCCGTTCTGTAATGTAGTCGAAGTCCTTGGAGAGCCCGCCGCGGAGCGCGGCCGCCTCCGCTTCCGCCTGTCGGTACTCCTGTTCCGCTGCTGCGACGGCTTCCCGGGCGGTCTCGAGTAGGCCATCCACGCCCTCCCGCGCCTCGCGGACCCGGGCGATTGCCTCGGCGATCTCCTGCGGGCCGTCGAGAGCGTCGGGGTCGATGTTTCGCACGCGATCCGTGCGCTCGATGAGCTGTCGCGCGTCGGCCTCCAGGGCCGTCGTACGCTCGCTCCACCGATCGGAGAACCCCTCCAGCTCGGATTCGAGCTCATCGATCCGCGCAAAGGTTTCCAGCTCGGCGAGCTCTCGAGAAATGAACGCGTCGGGGTCTCCGAAGCTTCCGAGACCCGAAAGCGTATCCAGCGCCGCCGTTTGAACGCGCTCACCCGCCGCCTCCGTCGGGCCGTCGGGCGCGGAATCCGGTGGGGAGGAGGGGTCCCCCGGGAGCTCGGCGCTCGTCTCCCGTTCCGTGCCGGTCCGCACCGTTTCGACGGAGGCCTCCCGGATGACCAAGTTACGCTTGAGCAGCTCGGGAACGCTCACTTCTCCGCGCAGTCCTTCGAGCTCGAATAGATTACGCATGGGGCGGTTGCGGTCACCTACGCTGACGTGATCGATCTCGAGAAAACCACGGAATAGACCGAGGTCCAGCCCGGAGACATCGGAGCGCGCGCGAAAGACCGCCTCGAGGCCGCGTTCCGCCGAGCGCTCGAGGAGCTCATCGAGGAACAATACATTGAACAACACCGCGCCCAGCGCGACGAGGCCCAGGGCGGCGAGACGCACGCGACGCAGTGAGCCGCGGTTGGCCTTGATGTCCCGGGCCAGCCGAGTGAGGTGCTTGGCGTCTTCCTCGGAGATCGTCTCCGGAAGCCGCCGTGTCCCCGCGGAGGTGGCCTCGAACACGGAATCCAGAAAGGCGCGCTCCTCGGGGAGATGCACACGGTGAAGGATGCGTTTTCGGAACTTCTTCTCGGGGAGCTCTCTACGGAACCGCTTTGGAATGCTGTGTGCCATGGCGTTACCCGATCACCCGAACCCGATTACCCGAAGGCTGCGTAGGCGTTTCGAAACCGCCGCACCGCCGCAGCGAGCCTGGAAATGAGAGGAATACGCGTGAACGCCCTTACCAGGGAGTTGCGAGCGAGCCGGGGTTGCACGTGGGTGCGGAAGCCCACGACCCCCGCCCGACCCGCGAAGAACGCCGGCGGCCACAGGATGATCCCCGCGACCAGGCCGCCCATCACCATGGAATTGGTGAGCCCGGTAAACGGCACCACGGGAACCGCGAAGACCCCGGTCCACAGCGGGACGAGCCCTTCGGCGGTGAGTAGCCGAAACCCCAGCTCGTCGAGAAGAGGATCCGCCGCGGGGACCACCAGACGCAGCACTCCGAGAGCGGCAATCTCCGCTCCTACGTTGAGTTTCAAAAAGAAGGTAAGGGCAAACAGAAGCGGCCAGAGGAGATTCCCGGCGGGAATGAGCGCGAGCAGGAGGCCAAAGGCAACACCCGCCGCCACTTCACCCGGTCTGCGGTTGGCAATGAGGCCGGCGACGAGCTTTGCGATCCAGTTGATCACCATTACTACCTCTTTACGCTCTCTTTACGCCCCAAATGAGAGCGTGTCAACAGTGCAAGCGCTACGACCGGCGGGATATCCTCGATACGTTGTCGAGGTAGCGGTCCATGTCCCACTTTCGCCGAAGTCCCGCGGAGCTCATCGAGCGCACCTTCCCGTATATCGCCCGTTCCGGCCAGGGGCGGTCATGGAGGCCGAAGATCCAGCCGACGGCGGCATAGGAGTTTGCATCTCGACCGTCGAGAAAGTACTTGTTGTTGAGATATAGGGTGCGGCGAAACGCCTCCTCCGGGTCGGCCGTCCATTCCAGAATCCTCTTACCCCAGTACATCCGCATGTAGTTTTGCATAAAACCGGTAAGCCGGGCTTCCCGCATGGCCGCGTTCCAGTAGTCGTCGGTCGTTGCCGCATGCTCGAGCTCCTCCAGGGTATAGAGCGCCGGGCGCTGGTCCCGGGCGTGCTCGGAGAGGGTCCTTCGTGCCCACGCCGGCAACGCCTCGTATCGATCGGAGGAGGGCTCGAAGTGGACGTAGTTGTAGGCGAGCTCTCGGCGCACGATGAGCTGTTCCTCGAACTCCGCACGGCCCTCCCGAACACCTCCGTCGCGCTCGGCAGCCTCGCGGATGTCAGCTACCAGCCGAATCGGGGATATATGGCCGAAATGCAAGTAAGGGCTTATTGTCGAGGTTACGCCGGCGGCCGGATCGCCGTGTCTCTCATGGTAGAGATGGGCGCGCTCGGCAAGAAACCGGGCAAAGCGCCGGCCCGCCTCCCGTTCTCCTCCGGGATACAGATCAGAGACCGAGGTGACCGAGTCGTCGAGCCTGAGTGCCTGACAGACGGCGGCGGGATCGGCCGGAGCCACGTCGTGTGCGGCTGCGGCGGGCGGTACATCGATTGCCGGGCGCGCCGGGGTCAGCGGCCGGGGCAGGGACAGATACTCGTCTATTCGGGGAGTGATTTTCGGGCGGAGTGTGCGGGCTGCGTATTCCCGCTTGTCGGAGGCTACCTCTACGGGGACGACCAGATCGGTTTCTACCTCTACCACCGGCACGGATACCGACCGAGCAAGCCGGCGTCGCCATTGCCTGAGCGGCGGAAGGTAGGCGCCGTCGCAGATCACCAATGCCGCCTCACGTGCCAGCTTTCCGGCGACCTCAGGTGGAAAACCCCGTTTGAGAGCGAACGCGATTCCGCGGTCCTCGAGCCCCCGGGCCACGTCGCAAAGGCCCTCGGCCATGAAGCGGTAGTGACGCAGATTGGCCTCCGGGTAACCGTCGGTAAGCACGAACGCGACGAGCACGGGAAGGCCCCGTCGATTGGCCGTCGCTACTGCGGTCTCGAGGGCGTGGTTGTCTCGTGTCCGCTGTGCCCGCTGCATCCAGTAGAACACGTAGCGGCCGTGGGCGGGGCTGTCTACGGGGGCGCGCGCCTCGAGGACCTCCTCGGGGTCGGCGTCCGGCGTGCCGTTGAGGAGGCGGGTGCGGCTCATCGGATGCTCACGTCTTCCCCGGCGCCGAGGTTACCGATTCCCGAGAGGGTCACGGGGGCCCCCGTCGGAGCCGAGCGGTCCACGGCATCCATTACTTCCTGGATATAGAGCCCTGCCGGCAGCCCCGGCTCCGGGGGCGTACCCTCGTGCATGTGCTCCATGAACGACGCGACGCAGGCCAGGTGGGCTCGCAGCCAACCGACGGCGTTCTTGGGACTCGGAAAGGTTTTGGCCGGCTTCGGGTAACGACCGCCGGTCTGGAGACGGGTCCAGCCCCCGGGCGCGGGTCCCGAAGCTCCGAACTCCCTGCGGTCGTAGATCTCGAGATGGTGCGGATCCATGGAGTTGAACCGAATCGCCCCGAGGGAGCCGTGCAGCTCGACGCGCAGCTCGTCTTCGGTACCCGTAGCAAGCTTGGAAGCCTCTACCACGCCCGGTACCGGCTCGGCGCGGCGCTCGGGAGCCACCGTCGGAAGGATCCGGCACGTGAGGAGCATGTTGTCCTCCGCCTCCACGGGACGTCGGGTACCCGGGCTCGCCGGGTCCGGGCGCTCGGGGTAGGCAATATCGGTGATCGCCTGCACCTCTCGGATCGGACCCAGAAGCCACGAGACCAGATCGAGGACATGGGAGCCCAGGTCCCGGACCACCCCGCCGCCGGCGGCCCGCGAGAGCTTCCACTTCAGGGGGGCGGCGGGGTCGACGCTTCCGGAATGCAGGTAGGCCGCTCGGAACGAGAGCGGCGTGCCGAGGAAGCCCTCCTCCACCAGGTGCCGAGCGTGTATGGTGGCCGGAAAGAAGCGGTTGTGAAAGGTGATGCCGAACGCCGGCGGCGCCGCCGGCCGCGAAGGTGCTGAATCCGGTCCCGGCGCCGCCGGCCGCGCGGGTGCCGGTGACGGCGGCGTCGATGCCTGCGCCCGTGCCGGGCCTTGCGCGCCTTCGGCCTTGATGTAGCCGGCCGAAACCGCGGCCTTCTCGACCTCGGCGGCTTCGGCAAGAGTCACCACGAGCGGTTTGTCGCAGTAGATGTGCTTGCCGGCGCCGATTGCCTCGAGGAGCGCGCCGCGGTGCAGATTGTTCGGAGTACAGATGTGGACGACGTCTACGTCGTCCGCCTGTGTTATCTCGCGGGGCTCGGTGGTTCCCTCCGCCCCGAGCTCTGTGGCCGCAGCGTCCGCCGTCTCCCGACGTGAGGTTGCAACGCGCACGATCTCGGTGTGAAAGGGAAAATCGTAATGGAACCTGAGATTGTAGTGAGCCCACGCATGGACGCGCCCGATGAACCCGTAACCGAGAATACCTACCCTGTAGCTTTCTTTCATGGCGCTCCTCCGAATAGGGGCCGTCAGCCGTCCTCCACCGAGCTCTCATGCGCGGAATCGAGGCCCAGCGCGTCGAGTAGCTCGGTCACGTATTGACCGAACAGCGGCTCTGCGATCATCCGTTGATGACGCGGGCGGGGAAGCTCTACCTTCATTACCTTCACCACGCGTCCCGGCCGTTCGCTCAGAACGACGACACGATCGGCCAAGTACACGGCCTCGTCCACGTCATGCGTGATGAAGAGGATAGTACGACGGAGGCTGCGCTGTAAATCGAGCAGCCAGTCCTGGAGCTGTCGCCGGGTGAGCGCGTCCAACGCCCCGAAGGGCTCGTCGAGGAGAAGCGTTTCTCTCCCGCTCATGACCGTCCGCAGGAACGCCGCGCGCTGACGCATTCCGCCGGAGAGCACCTGGGGATAGTGATCGGCAAAGCCTTCCAGACCGAAGCGTGGGATGAGTTCCCGGGCGCGTCGTCGAGCCTCCGCACGGTCCTCTCCGTGGATCTCGAGCGGCAGGGTCACGTTATCGAGCACGCTGCGCCAGGGCAAGAGCAGATCCCGCTGCGGCATGTATGCCACGTATCCGGTGCGGTCGCTCACCTCCGTACCGTCGATGCGAATGTGTCCGGTCTCGGGCTCCAGAAGCCCGGTTATGAGATTGAAGAGAGTGCTCTTACCGCTGCCGCTCGGTCCGATGAGCGTCACGAACTCCTCCGGCCGTACGTCCATGGAGACCTCCCGGAGCGCCGGAACGCTTCGGTGCTCTCCATGAAACGTCAGCGATACGGATTCGAGCGCAAGGCGTAGAGCGGGGTGCTCCGCCATGTCACCGTTCACCTCGGCCGGGGAGATATTCGTTCGTGAATGCCGCATCCGGATCGATCTCCGTCTCCAGTACTCCGACCTCCTGCATCCATTCCGTGTACTCTCGCCACACCGAGGCGTCCTGATAGCCCCATTGCGGCGCATCCATGCGCATCCGCTCGGCAAGCCAGGGTACGCTCTCCACCAGCTGTTCACGGGCGAGCTCCGGGACCGCATCGGCGAGAATGTGGGCCGCCTCTTCCGGATTGGACACTACGTAGCTGTGTCCGCGGGCGAGGGCCTCAAGGAAATCCCGGGTGAGCTCCGAGCGCTCCGAAAGGGTCTCCTCCGAAGCAATGATCACCGGGGTGTAGTAGTCAGGTATGCAGTCGGTGTAGTCGTTCAGCGGGAAGTAGGTGATGTCGATGCCTTCGGCTTCGGCCTGAAACCCCTGCGTGCCGTAGTAAATCCACACGATATCGGCCTGTTCCTGCTGTAGCATCGCAAGCAGATCCCTACCTGCCTGGACAAACTCGATGCTCGACGGCTCACCGCCGGTGCACTCGAGGAGCGAGTTGAGCGTCGGTTTCTCAAAGGGAGACTGAAACGTCCCGTAGGTCAGTCCCTCGAAATCCGCCGGTGACTCGATTCCTTCTCCGGCCCGCACCGCGAAGCCGGAGGTGTTGGTCTGGATCACCGCCGCGATGGATACCAACGGCACGTCGTCCGCCCGAAGGAGGGTGAGATTCTCCTGAAAGTCTACGCCGAAATCGGCGCGGCGGCTTGCCACCGCTTGGTTCGCCGCGACCTCCCCGGGCTCGATGATCTCGACGTCGAGTCCGGCATCCGCAAAGAATCCCTCTTCCTCGGCGACGAAGATCCCCACGTGATTGACGTTGGGAACCCAGTCGAGCATGAACGTGACTTCTCGGGTATCTTCCTCCACCTCTCCTGTCGCGAACGCAAAGGCGCTTGCGGCGAGCAACGCCGCTGCAGCGACGGCGACCGTTTTACCTACCATGATGATCCTCCGATTCTAATAGATTCCTTGCTCTTCCCATTGCTCGCGGCGGCGTCTGGTGTAGTACCACGGCAGTGAAAGATGCTCCACCGTGTACACCACCACGAACAATCCGATACTCAATAATGTTGTTATGAGCATTGCCACGAAAACCTGATCGGTTTGCAACGCATTCTTCGACCGTAGCATGTACAGGCCCAGGCCGCCGGAACCGCCGACCCACTCACCGACTGTCGCCGCTACTACGCTGTAGGTTACCGAAAGCCGCAGGCCGCTGAAAAACGAGGGGAGAGCCGCCGGCAACCGTACCGTACGCCAAATTTGTCTCCGGGTCGCGCGCATGGACCGCAGGAGTGCGATGTAGTCCGGATCCGTGGAGGCCAGCCCGTCCACGGTGGAAACGGTCATCGGAAAGAAGGTGAACAGAACCACCACGAGGACGTTCGGGGTCAGGCCGAACCCGAACCAAATAATCAGAAGCGGCGCTACCGCGAGGATCTGCACCGTTTGTGAGGCAACCAGGAGCGGGTACAATGCACGCCGTAACAGCGGCACCAGATCCATGGCGCCCGCAAAGGCGACCCCGAGCAGGACGGCTATCGACAACCCGAGGAGTGTCTCGTAGAGCGTGGTCAATATGGCCGGTCCGAGCGCGCCCCAGGTGTCGACGCCCGCTTGCAGCACCCCTGCGGGTGAAGGCAGAATGAATGGAGGAAGCCCGCTCAGCATCACGATCAACTGCCACGTAACGACGGCCAACACGATGACGCTTGCAGGCGGCAGAAAGGTGCGGAGGCTCATTGCAGCTTTCCGCCGCGATAGGGGGCGGTCTTAGCCTCGATGCTCGTCCCCTCCACGGAATCGGCGATCTTGATAAAGGTCACCACCTTCTCCGCTCCCCCTTCGAAGCATGCGCGATGGGCTGCCTTTGCGACCTCGAGAAGCTCGTCGAGATCCTCGCCCTCCATGGTCGTCTCGAGCGGGCCGACCTCATGACGGACCCCGCTGTCCTGTATCACGCGTATTGCGCGATCCACAACCGGCAGTGCTTCATCGGTAAGCGGCAGTACCTGCACTGAAACGTTGCGTGTGCGTCCGGACATAGACACCCCCTGAAAGAAATTTCAGACGGGGCTACGATACGGCTGAAAGTCAGGCGGGATAGATCCACTCAATTTCCTCCGCTGGCATTACCCAGTTCAGGTTCAAAGGGTATGATCTCAGCCTGATCGGCACCCCTGTCACGGAATACCATACCTACCGGGGGCCTCCGGCGTCAACTCGCCGACAGCGTCATGCCGAAAGAAATCAGCGTGTGGGGCGAAGTCTCCTCGGGCGGGCGTCGCCACGAGTCGGTGAGACGCTCGAGCTCAAGGTACACCGTGAGGCCCCGCTCGGGGCGTGGCCAGACGGCTCCGAGCCGTGCCTGTCCGTCCAGGCGGACGGCACCCGCGGTGGCGTGCGGGGAATCCGGGTCGTCGACGAGTACCGCACCCCGGGTCTCCAGGAATACCGTGACCTCCGTTCCTCGGGGGCTGAGCTCCGGGCGCAGTAGCAGATATCCCGCCGCCCTGTTGGCGGCGGTGCGCTCGTCCTGAAACAGCGGAGGTACATAGCCCTCCACCGCCGCGTCGATGAGGAGGCTGAGCCGCCTCCCGCGACGGTGCCGGCTCGAGCTGTCGTCGTCTGCGCGGTCGCTCAGGCTGCCGGGGGCTGCGATGAGCCATAGGCGCTCGGTCATTCCCGCGCCGAGGACGTCGTGTATCGCCTGGCGCCGCGTCTCGCGTTCCATGTCGTGCTTGCAGTCGTGGCGGTACCACACCGCCGGTTCAAACGGCAGGCTCCTGAACCGTGCCCGGAGCTGAAGATCGGTCACCACCGCGGACGGGTCGAGATAGAACGGTCGGTCCGGGGGCATGCGGCTCTGGAATATCATGCGGCCCAGTCCCGACACGGCCAGGTTTCGGTCGCCGTAGAACAGGACGTGTGATCCGATATCCAGATCGTAGGCGAACTGTGGCTCTCCCGTTTGCCTTGTGTAGCGCTTAGCGGAAATCCAGGTGAAGCCGGCAGGAAACGCTCC
>JBKHEN010000111.1:0-8592 GCA_046540795.1 Spirochaetaceae bacterium
CCCGGACCCGGACCCGGACCCATCGGAGTTCGAGCCGGTAGGCGAGTCGCATGAAAGCAATAGAGCCGACGCCAGAGAAAAGGTCACCAGTACTCGAAACACTATCTTTTGCATATTGCACCTCGTGTGAAGATGGGGCGGACGAGTGCCGCCGAAGCTCGTTTCGACGGCGGACTCGTCACTCGAGCATCCACACGGTCCCTCCCGGCTCGGCCCCCGTTTCCAGCGTTACGGACGACTGAGCGCTTTGAAGGAAGACGGCTCTGTTCCACCCCGTGCTGAGCTGCAAGTCGATAGTCACCTCATAATCGCCGGTATCGAAGGTTCCGCTTATATGCGTCGGCCCGTCGACATAAATCCAGCTTATTGCTACGGTTTCGTCTTCGGTTCCCCGAAGGATCACGTCGCCCGTGAACTGCACATCCAGGCAACAGAAGGTCTGGAAGCGTACGGAGTCGTCCGTGATGCTCACGGGGAAGTTCGACAGCACATACTCGTACACGTCCTTAAAATCCTCCCAACTGAGGAGCGCCTGCGAAGGCGGCGGGTCGATCGTCATGCCGGGGAAACGGCCGTTGTCTTGCACGGTGACGGGGCCGTATCCCTCTACGGGATCTGCGTTGGCGTCCACCAGGATCACGACCACATCGTCACGAGTGCCCAGGCTCCACCCTACAATATCGCCCTCGGGCAGGGCGAGCGACTCACCCGGGCTTTGTGATCCGCCGGTCTCATCCGAATCGGACTCACCCCCGTCGTTCGATCCGCCCGCACCTGTCGAGTCGCACCCGAACAGGACAAACAGCAGCACCAGCGCAGAGATACACGCCGATGCCCATCCTTTCGTCTTCCATTGCCGATCCGCGTTTCTCATCACCTTATCCCTCCATCTACTGCCTACCGGCCACCGGGTAGTCGTGAACCGTGAGAGCCCCGGTGCGCCATAGCCGGCGCCGTCATTCAGCTACCTCCAATTGTACCGACCGGCGTCGGAGCCTATTGACGGCTCCGGCATTCTTTTTGATGGAAGCGGAACGGTCTCCGCCGCAAAAGGTGGTATACTCTGTAGTGTCGGGAGGACGGGCCGATGACATCCGGGCACGCAGGCGATATAGCGCTACAGACGTGCATTACGCTCGAAGTCCCTGATACACCGCTTCACAACGTATCCGTTCTGGCCTCCGGCGACTCCGAAGAGACGTTCCCGCTTCCCGCTCCCTGGGTCGAGGGCAGGGTCGACGCAGTCCGGACGGGCAGGGGCCTCGGGATCATCAACACGGCCTTTGCGAGCGGCGGGGAGCAGTTCGTCGCCAGGATCGACTCTCCGTCGAGACCCGTGCGGTTCAGCTTCGCTCTTTCGCCGGGCTCGACGACCGTCTCCCTTGCCGGTGAGCGGCGGATGTTTCACGTTGCCGGAGGACAATCCACGGTGCTCTCCGTTCCTTCGCCGCTGCTGAACGTCGTGCCTCCCCGTCACATGTTCCATAACCTGTGCATTCTTGTCGACGGGAACTTCATGGAGTCCTGCCTGGGGGACACAGCGGGAGCGATAGCATCAGAGCTGATCGAGGCGATGAAGGCGGACGGCCCTCCCTATTCCCGCGTGTGTGCAATCACGCCGTGCATGCAGATGGTCCTCCAACAGATACTCTCATCCGGTTACACGGGGAGTCTGAGAAGATTCTACCTCGAAGCGAAGTCTATGGAGCTCCTCACGATGCGTCTCCACGAGCTCGCCGGCGACAGTGGAGTCCCTCTTTATCAACCGCTTCACAACGCCGACCTCGAGCGCATCCACCAGGCGCGCGAGCTCATTACAGAACGCAGCGCCGATCCCCCTTCGCTGCACGAAATCGCCGCGGCGGTCGGTGTCAACTGCAACAAGCTGAAGTACGGCTTTCGGGAAACCTTCGGAACCACCGTGTTCGGCTATGTGCGTAATCTTCGTCTCGAGGAGGCACGGCATCTGTTAGACGAAGGCGGCCGGTCGGTGACGGAAGTTGCCTTCGAGGTCGGCTACAGCAGCCTCAGCCACTTCGCGCGTATCTTCAAGCAGACCTACGGTACCAGTCCTCACTACTACGCGCGACAAAGCGCTTCGAGCCGGCGTGAATCGAACGGCTCGGGTGGACCGAGGCGCGTCGGCAGCGCCGGTAGGCTGATCAACGGGCGGACTCCCGGCTCATGAGCTGCTTGTTGTAGCGGTATTTGTCCATGAGGGTGAGCGTCTGGTTGTCGCCGATGGAATGCAACTCACGGGTGAAGTCCTTCGAATCGGTGAGGTCCCCCGTCCTGCTGTTCTGCGGCCGTCTTGCGTCGCTACGCCGACGGCGAATACTCCTCGACCGCTTCTTCGGGGTACACCGAGGAATCGGAAGCTGATCCGGGGAAACGTATGCCGAGTACCGCGATGGCGGCGACGAGTATAACACCGCTCAGCAGTATTGCCGGGATGAACGAGCCGGTGGTATCGGCGATCAATCCGCCGGTTCCCGGCGCCGTGATCCCCGCTAGCCCATAGCCGAGAAAGCAGATCGGATAGAGGCGCGGAAACAGCTCGGTGCCGAAGAACTCCACCATGGAGGCGGCGTAGACGACGAAGCACGCGCCGAATCCGATACCGGCAAGTGCTACTGTGGGCAGCATGAACGGGGCGGCGGGTTGCGTCAGGAACGGCACCAATGTCAGGGCTAAGAAGGCCAGTGAAAGAATGATCGTCGCTCGCGAGCCCGCTCGGTCATGGATCTGTCCCCATATGATCCTCCCGGCAGCATTGCCCAGGGCAAAAACCGAGATTCCTATGGTGGCTATGTCGTCACTCAGGCCGCTGTTGAGGATGATCGGTTTCAGATTGCCGACAGTCAGAAGCCCGGCAAACGTGCCGGTGAAGATCCCCAGCCACAGCAGGAGGAAGGGACCGGAAAGCACATAGCGGCGCAGCGGTACCGTCCGTGATTCCCGCCCGGCAGCGGCGGTTTGGGCCGACTCCGGCTCGCGGAGCAGCATTGCCGCGACGAAGGCTGCCCCGCCGAACAGTAGTCCCACCAGCCGAAACGTGGGAAGCACTCCCCAACCGACGGTGGCGAGAAGGTATTGGACCAATACGCTCAGCAGAACCGCGCCACCTCCGAAACCGGCCACCGCGACGCCGGTGACGAGCCCCTTGTTGTTGGGGAACCACTTCATGCCTACGGTGAGAGGACAGACATACCCCGCGCCGATCCCGGCGCCCGTGACCACGCCGATGCCGATGAGAATGATCGGGAAGCTGCCGCCCGAAAAGGATGCGATGAGATAACCGGTTGTGAACAGAACGGCCCCGGCGCCTGCCGTTATACGTGGCCCGAGTTTTCGCAGCACCTTGCCGGCCGGTATCATGACGATGGTGAACACCGCAATGGTTAGTCCGAATATAAGCCCCGACTGCCCCCGGCTCAGCCCGTGCTCAGCGGTCAGGGCGGGAACGAACGCGCTCCAGGCATAGACACCACCCAAGATCGATTGAAGCGCAACACCCGCAAAAAGCACTATCCACTTTCTCATGTATGTTTACCCCTATGGATACGATCAGAATAACACAGTTTTTTGCTAATGTTTATTTAAAAACCGAAATCGCAGCGTTATGCAATACGTTCCCGGCCTTTTCGTGGGGGAACACCGGCTTTCAAGTGTTCCGAGGCTCTGCACGTAGGATTATGGCACGAACATCCGGAATTCGGCCGCGTGTGTCAAGTGCTGAAGCGAACAAACGGCGGAGAGAGCCCTCGTCGTGGTGCTCCGCCCGGCGCCGCGTCCACGTGGAAGAAGCCCGTGGGATAAGCTCACATAGGGGAAGCTTCGACGGGCAGCGTGAGCGTAAAGGTGCTTCCCTGGCCGACGGTGCTCTCGACGTCCACGTTTCCGCCGTGGGCCAGGGCAATGTGCTTCACGATAGCAAGCCCGAGGCCGGTGCCGCCCATTGCGCGACTACGCGCACGATCGACCCGGTAGAATCGCTCGAAAATCCGGGATAGCTCCGTCGGTACGATACCCGGCCCGGTGTCCGAGACGGAGATCTCGATGCAGTCTCCCTCGACGAGCCTGAGGCGAACCGCGACCTCCGCGCCGGCCTCACTGTACTTCACCGCGTTGTCTACCAGATTCACGAGCGCTTGCTCGATGAGGCTTTCATTCACGTCGGCCTCGATCGAGGTCTCGCATTCTTGCTGCATGACGATGCCCTTCTCGTCGGCGGCGCTGCGACACTCCTCGGTCACGCGCTTTACGATCCGGCTTATATCGGTCCGCTCTCGCGGAAACTCCGCGTGTCCCTGCTCGAGGCGGCTCAAGCTGAGTAAGTCTTCAATGATGGCGTGGAGCCGGTCGGTACTCTGTTTGATGATCCCGAGGAACCGTTCGGCCTGGTTGGGGTCCTTGTGAGCGCCTTCCAATAGTGTTTCCACGAAGCCCTGGATGGTCGTAATCGGTGTCTTGAGCTCATGGCTGACATTTGCGACAAAATCCCGTCTCATATCCTCGAGTCGCTTCAGCTGGGTAATGTCGCGCAGAACGAGGAGGGTGCCTGGGCGCGGATCAGCGGCGGAATAGAGTGCCGAGCCGCGTACCTGAACGTTTCGCGGCTCGTCGCGATAGAGCGTAATGCTGCGTTCCACCGGTTCCGTTCGGATTGCCGCCTCGTCGGCAATTTCGGCAAGCTCTGCGCTTCGGAAAACATCGAGGACCGATCGTCCGGTCGCTTCCTTCGGAGAGCTTCCGGCAAGGTTTGCCGCCGCGGTGTTGACCGATCGGACCCGGCTTGCCGCGTCGAGCACCACGACTCCCTCCGACATGCTCGACAGGATCGCTTCGAGGTCACCGTGCTGTCGTTGCACCGTCGCGAGCCGGGCTTTGAGCTCGACGGCCATGCTGTTCAGCGCATCGGCAATGGAGGCGACCTCCGCGGGCTGAGTCACTGTGAAGCGGTGCTCGAGATCCCCTTCGGCGTACCGACGGGCCGCGCCCTCCATCTCTCGGAGGGGCTGTGCAATCCTGCCGACGACCCACCGCCCGGCAAGCCACGCCGAGGCGGCAACCACAACAGCCGCGGCTATCAGGGCCGCCGGTTGCCGGACGCCGTCGAGCAGCACCAAACCGCTGACGGCCAGCGCGGTTGCCACGACCACGGAAACCGAGACCATGGCGAGATAAGTCGGTAACACGTGTCTGCGCAGCGTCTTGGGCATATCCTATTCGCTCGGGCTCAGCCGATAGCCGACGCCGCGCACGGTCTGAATGTAGCTGCCATAGGTTCCGAGCTTCCGACGGAGCCCGAGGATCTGCACGTCGACCGCGCGCTCGGTCACCGCGTAGTCCTCTCCTCTGATGGCATCTATGATCTTCGCCCGCGAGAAAACCCACGTCGGATGTGAGGCGAGAAACCACAGAATCTCGAACTCCGTCGAGCTGAGATCGATCTTCTTGCCGTCGTCAGTGCGCACCTCATGGCGATTGCGATCGATCAGGAGCTTCCCCACCCGAATCGACTTCGCTGCGCCGAGTTCGCCGCGCTCCGAGCGGCGACGCAAGATGGCCCGGATGCGCGCGACGAGCACCTTGGGACTGAAGGGTTTGGTGAGATAGTCATCCGCGCCGAGCTCGAGGCCCCTCACCACGTCCGAATCCTCGCTCTTGGCGGTGAGCATCAGAATGGGTATAGCGGCGGTAGCCGGATCGGCCTTCAAGGCCTTGCAAACCGACAGGCCGTCCTGCCCGGGCAGCATCAAGTCGAGGACGATGAGGTCCGGCTCCGTATTACCGACGCGGCGCAGTGCCTCTTCCCCGCTCTGTACGGTCACGACGGTGTAGCCGTGCGTCTCGAGGTTATACGTGATCAGTTCGAGGATATCGGTTTCGTCGTCGACGACGAGAATGGTCTCGGTGGCACTCATCGATCGAACTCCACGTGTTCGCCGGTACGGGCATATACGATCCACTCGCAGATATTCGTGACGTGGTCCCCGATGCGCTCGAGGTAGCGGCTCAGCAGGATGATCTGTTGGCCCGCCTCGATGCCCTGCGTGTCCGTTTTCATGATCTCGAGGGCGTCCTCGGTGAGCGTGCGGTGCATCCCATCCACCTCAAAATCTCGTTGGGCCACCTCTTCGGCCTTGTCGGGGTCACGGTCGATGAGTGCCGTAAGCGCATCATGCAGCATTGCCAGTGCCTTGTTACCGAGCGACCGTACCCGCGGCAACATGCTACTGTAGTGCGGCCCCGCCGACTTCGTCAGTGACCGCGCCACGTGACGGGCATGGTCGCCGATCCGCTCGAGGTCCGTGAGTGTCTTGATGCAGCAGACGGTTTCACGCAAATCGCTTCCCACCGGTTGCAGGCGCTCGATCAACTCGGTGCACTCGTCTTCGAGCTCGATCTGTCGGCTGTCGATCCGCACGTCCTCGGCGATCACGGCCGAGGCGAGCTCATCGTCCCAATTGGACAAGGCGATGAGGGCTTTCCGCAATCCCTCCTCGACGAGTGAGCCCATATGGAGCATGCCGCTGTAGAGACGGTCGAGGCTCTTTATCATTTCGTGCTGCTGTTCCATACCATTCGACGTTCGCATTATCACTTCCGTAGGTTAGAATATCGTTAGCCCGCCTGCGGGGCCGAACCCGGCCAACACTGCGGTTCCCGCGGTCCGGCCGCGAAGATTGTGGTTCCGGCGGTCCGGCCGCGGGTCTCCGGCGCGCCCACGCGCCGGGCCTCGATTCTCAACGGCGTGCGGCCATGAGCTCTCCCGCCTTGGCTATAATCTCCTTCGACTTCTCCCACATTTCCAGCTCGGAAACCCTGGCAAGAGGAACCCACTCTGCATGCAGGGCGTCGTCGGCGGCCACGGGCTCGCCGGATACCCATTCGGCCGTGAAGTCGATGAGGGTGTAGTGGTACTGGGTGCGACCCTGTGCGTCAGGAATGATGGCATCGATCACCTCGAGAAACACCGGCTCCCCGATCTGCACGCCGGTCTCCTCCATCACTTCTCGCGCGGCCGTCTGCCTGACGGTTTCTCCAAGCTTCTGCGATCCTCCCGGTAGGCTCCATTCGCCAACCCGCGGCGGGTTTCCGCGATGAATGAGAAGAACGGAGGCGCCTTTCAGCACGACGACACCGACCCCCACGAAAGGTCTGTCGGGATACTCTCTCGATTTCGCCATGACTCATCGTTCCCGGGACCGATTGGCCCCTTCCGATAGCGTAGCGTGTTCGATGGCGGGGTACAAGTGCCGTGCGTCCGCGAATACGTGGCACCGTTCGTGGTTCCCGAGAATGGAGTCAGGGCAACGGGGAGTGATCTTCGCATCCTCGGCGATGCCGTACTTCGTTCTTGCACCGCGCAGGCCGAGCTCAAAACGCCTCCGCATCCGGTCCGTCCTCGGACCGATTTCCGGCAATGCGAATGAAGACTTCGTTCGGCAGGCAGGCAAGCCACTCATCAGGCCGTGAGATGCGTCCCTTTTTCACACAGATCTGCAACGGGCCCGGATCGTTTTCGACCCATACCTCGCCGTCGTCCATCCGGACGATGGTTTCGCCGATGGGACCGTCGAAGGTGACGGTCCTACTCTCCTCGAGTGAATACAGGTGCTCCCCCTCGGCCGCTTGGACGGTGACGTGCGTGGCCGTGCCGGATTCACGGGCGTAGACGGCGACGAAGAGGAACACAAGAACGGCGACGGCGGTTGCCGCGGCGGCGAGGTCCCCGGGCCATTTTCGGACGGTGCTCTCAAGGGCCCGGAGTATGGTCCGTATCCACACGACTCAAAGGTACAACAGAATTGTCCGCATTGTCGCGCCGCCGACGTTACGCGCAAACGGAACGGACCAACGGGACGGGCAAAAAGAGGGCCCTTCCATGCGGAAGGGCCCAGGGAGGAGGGAACTATCCTGAGGGGTCGTAGCCTCAGGACTGAAGCGAATCGTCTATGATGTAGACGATGCCGTTTTCTGTCGGTACGGTTTCGACGACGGCCGCCTCTTCGTTGAGGACGACCTCGTCGTCCTCTTCCTCGCGGTTTACGTCGATCTGCTCGCCATCGGCTGTGGCAAACCAATCGATGAGTTCGATCGGCGTTTCGGCGGCGAGCCCGGTGGTTACGTGCCGCGTAAACAGAGCATCCGTCTCGTCTTCGGAGAGGTCCGCCGGCTCGAGGTCGTCGAGAGCTTCATCCTCGGGCGCAAACACCGCGACGTTCTCATTGTTCTCGAGGAACTCTTCAAACTCCTCGGCAAACAACTCATGGGCCTCCGACGTATCGTCATGTGAAGACAGTACGTCCGTGACGGTCTCCTCGTCGCCGCTACCCGGTTCTACCTGTGCAAATACCGGGGTCAGTACGACGGTTGAGAGAATGAGTGCAACGATTACACTGTTACGTCTCATGTCTATTCTCCTCTTTCCCGCTGAACGGGGTCCCCGTCCGGGGTGTGTTGCGCGAAAACATATCGGAGACGAGTCAAGTTGAAATCAAACGCAGATAAAGATTTGCCAAAGAAGACCGGGCCCGGCGGACCGGCGAAGGTAAGGCCGGTGCCGCTCGATGTTTTGAGGACGAT
>JBKHEN010000112.1:0-8345 GCA_046540795.1 Spirochaetaceae bacterium
CGGCAAAATCGCGAATGACCTGCCTGTGCTCGAAGGCAAGCTCGAGCTCGAGCGCTCGTGCGGGGGTAAACCACGCGAGCTCGGATACCTCCTCTTCCTGGGCGGCTTGCGAGCCGTCGACGCTGCAGACGAAGACCAAGGCCACCGCGTGCCACTCCAGGTCGGCAAAGTACTCGGTGTAGTAATTCAGGAAACGAAACCTCGTAACCTCGAGGCCGGTCTCCTCTCGTACTTCCCGTTTCATAGCATCTTCCACCGGCTCGCCGAACTCGATATGCCCCCCGGGAATACACCACATCCCGGCAAACGGCTCGATGCTCCGCCGCTCCAAAAGGATCTTTCCGTTCGACTCCACGATCGCGCCAACGGTGGCCTTGACTGGTTTGTACATGACGATGCCACTATAGCAGCACCACCCCCTTGCCTCAAACCGGAAACCGTTGCAGTCTCTACTCGGATGCTCAAGCGGCTGTTCGGCAAGCTCAAGGGCGAGGATTCTCGAGGCACGGCTCCGAGCCCCGAGTGGACGAGATTCGTAGAGTACGAATCGAAGCACCTCGAGGAGCTTCTGACCTCCTCTACGAGACGGCGGTGTCCTCGGGCTTCGGTGTCTCGCGGGAGAAATTCAAGCACGACATCATCAAGCACATCGACTTCGAAGACGATATCATCCGGCTGCTGGAGGACGACAGCGGTCGCATCCTCGGATGCTACCGTGCCGCGCCCTGGCCCCGCCGTGCCAAAAAGACTGAAGCCGCATACCTCTTCGACGACATGTTTCATGTTCTCCGCCGGGAGGGCTACAAGGAGCTCTACAGCCGAAGCTCCAGGCAGAACGACGCCGGTGCCGCCCTGCACTCGGGCTCCGGTTTCGAGGTGGCCAAAGAAAGCGCACTGTGGACCGAGTGGGTGAAGCGCCTGTGAAGGGCCTGCAACGGGTCGGCGTTAAGCGCGGATCGGGGCACTTACGACCACCTTCGTTCCCTTCTCACCCTCAAAGTGGCACCGCGCCCCGAGCTGATCACAGAGGGCGAGAACAAGCGCCATGCCGAGGCCCCGCGACGCTCGCGGGTCGAAGACTTCCGGTAGGCCCTGTCCGTTGTCACACACCCGAAGCACGAGATCCTTGCCGCTCGAGCGAAAAGAGATTACAACCACCCCGGTCTGCCCGTCGGGAAACGCGTGCTTTGCGGCACTGGAGACCAACTCCGTCGCGATGAGGCCGAATGGGATGGCCGTCGCCACGTCGAGATAGAGCTCTTCGCTTCGAATGTCTACCTCGAGCCTGCTGTTCCCCGTCCTGTACAGGTCGACCACGTTTCTCCCGATTTCCTCGAGGTACTCATCGAATCGAATCGAGTCGAGGTCGGAGGATTGGTAGCGCCGTTCGTGGACGTTGGCCATGGATGCGACGCGTGCCATGGTGTCCTCGAACGCGGTGCCCACTTTCTTATCTTGGAAATGCTGGGATTGCAGGCGCAACAGACTGACGATAATCTGTAGATTGTTCTTCACCCGGTGGTGCACCTCCTGCAGAAACGTCGCCTTGTCCCTGAGGCTCTTCTCCAAGGAGAGCTGGGTGTGCTTGAGAGCGGAGATATCGCGTCCGATGCCCACGAGCTCCTTCGGCGGCTCTTTGGCCTCGCGGATGGGAGAGAGGGGCGTGTGAAAAAACTGCGTGTGCTCGCCTTCTCCGGTACTCCATTCGTAGGACACCGAGCGGTTCTCCCGGATGCAGGTCTTCGCCATTTCCACGTGGTAGCGGCCGCGGTCCGGACCGAAGATTTCGACCGCCGTTCTGCCGAGAAACGTCTCGGGGCTGAGCCCCTGATCCTCGATCCATCGCCCGTAGACCGCCGTGTGCCGTCCCTCTTCATCGAGGGTGAATACGATATCGCTTAGCGACTCGACCAGACTCTCGAAACGCAACCAGCAGGCCGAGCCCGGCCGCCATCGTGAACAATGCACCGAGTCCGTAGCCCCATACCGCCGCGTCGGGAAGGCCGCGCAGTAACGGATGGTCGAGCTTGTGAATCCCCCACAGCACGAAGACCACGGCAAGCCACCCGCGGGCCGGTGCCGGGCCGCGGTCCGGTGCGGGTCGGGCCGGTGCCGGGCCTGGCGCCGAGCACCGCGCCCACGATGGCTTGTGTGCCTTGCTTGACCGCCCCCTATGCCTGCCGTAGAATGCCCGCGCCGCCATGCCAGCTCCTGCGGCCCTGGGCTCGAGCAGCGCCGCCGCTCCGGAATGGCGGGACTGGTAGACGCAGGGGACTTAAAATCCCCTGGGCCGTAAGACCCGTCCGGGTTCGAGTCCCGGTTCCGGCAACGCAGTGAGTTTCTCACTCGAGCGGCAGCTCTGTACAGGCACCCGGCACCCTCCCTGTTTTGTTTTTGCAAAATTCGTAGATTTTTTTCTTGACTATGGCACAATATGGATCTACGCTATTTTGCAGTTGCACTGGAGATCCATATGGCAGAGAAGCTCGACGACACCGACCTGGAGATTATCCGGCGCCTTTGGGACGGCCGGACTGCGTACAAAGACATCGCTCCGCAGGTTGGGCTGACGACCAACACCGTTCGTAACAGGGTCAATCGGATGCTGGAAAGCGGCGTGCTTCAGATCATAGGGCTCGTCGATCCCGCGGCCATCGAGGGGCATTATTCGGCGTTTGTCGGCTTCAAAATCGTACCCCAGGACATGAGCGCGGCGCTGGACCATATTTCGGCCCTGCAAGGCGTCGTTGCCGCGGCCACGGTGAGCGGTCGGTTCGACATCATGGCGGTGGTCATGTTCAACAACTCTTTTAGCCACAACCGATTTCTCGAAGAAGAGGTACCGAGTATTCCGGGTCTCTTGAGGACGGAGACGCTTTTCGTGGTGGGCGGAAACGACTTTCAACTACGATACGTCCTATAGGGGAGAAGCATGGATCGCATCGAAGAACACGACGTAGACAGCATTGCGGTGGGTGCGGCCGTCCTGGGGTCGGGCGGCGGCGGAGACCCCTACATCGGCAAGCTCATGGCCAAGCAGGCCATTCGCAAGCACGGGGCCGTCCCGCTGATTTCGGTGGACGAGGTACCCGACGACGCGTTGATCATCCCGTCGGCCATGATGGGGGCTCCGGCGGTCATGTTGGAGAAGCTCCCCAACGGATCGGAGCCGGAGCACGCCTTCCGAGCTCTCGAGAGGCATTTGGACCAAACGGCCTACGGCGTGATTCCCGTCGAGGCCGGTGGTTTGAACTCCTGCATACCGATCTACACCGCCGCCACTCTTGGACTTCCCCTGGTGGACGCCGACGGCATGGGGCGGGCCTTCCCGGAGCTGCAGATGGTCACGTTCAGCGTCGCCGGTGTCTCTTCGAGTCCGATGGTCCTGTGCGATGAGAAGGGCAACCTGATGATTCTGGAGACCATCACCAACCAATGGTCCGAGGTGTTGGCCCGAACGGCCACCGTAGCCATGGGGCTCTCCTCCATGCTCAGCCTCTACTGCATGAACGGCCGAACCCTGAAATACTCCGCCATCCGCGGCACCATGTCCATGACCGCTGAGATCGGGCGGCGCATCCTGCACTCCAACCGCTCGGAGCAGGACCCGGTCACTGCCGTAGTCGAGGTCACCAGGGGCGTACGGCTGTTCACGGGAAAGATCGTCGACGTCACCCGGGATCTCACCACCGGCTTTGTTCGGGGACGAGTCGTGATCGAAGGCCTCGAAGCGGACAAGGGCTCGACGTTCGACCTCGAGTTTCAGAACGAGAACCTGCTTGGCCGAAAAGACGGGCGTCCGGCGGCAATGACACCCGACTTGATTACCGTACTCGACCTCGAAATGGCGTTTCCGATCACCACGGAAGGTCTCAAGTACGGTCAACGGGTCGTCGTCGTGGGCATGCCGTGTGATTCTTTCTGGCGGACCGAGCGGGGACTGGAGCACGTCGGTCCGAAGTACTTCGGGTATGACATCGACTACACGCCCGTGGAAGAACTGGCAGGGGGAGCAGCGTCATGACGTACCGACTGGGCATTGATGTGGGCGGCACCAACACGGACGCGGTGATTCTCGACGAGCACGAGAACGTACATGCCACGTGCAAGACCGCGACCACCGAGGATGTATCGTCCGGCATCAACCGGGCGGTGGAAACCGTCCTCGGGGACATCTCCATTCCCCCGTCGCGTATCACAAACGCCATGCTCGGCACCACGCACGCCACTAACGCCATTGTTGAGCGAAAAGGGCTGGCCAGAGTCGCTGTTCTCAGGTTGGCCGCTCCGTCGGGACATGCCATTCCGCCGTTTCTCGACTGGCCTCAGGATCTGCTGGGGAGCACAGCGTATGCGGCCCACGTCCTGCGGGGTGGATACGAGTACAACGGAGCGCTGATCTCGGCTCTGGACACCGACGAGATCCGAACATCCCTCGAAGCACTTCAGTCCTCGGGCGCGGAGGCACTTGCAATCTCCTGTGCGTTCTCCCCGGTGAATGATGAACAGGAGAGACGGGTTCAGGAACTGGCCGCCGAATGCCTCGGTCCGGATTTCCCGGTCACGTTGTCCAGCGAGATCGGAAGCGTGGGCTTGATCGAACGGGAAAATGCAGCCATTTTGAACGCCGCAATTCGGTCCCTCGCGGAACAGGCGTACGGGTCGTTCGAGCATGTCCTTCAGGCCCACGGGATTTCTGCGGACCTTTTCATTACCCAGAACGACGGCACCCTGATGTCTCTCGACTACGCGAAGCGCTACCCGGTGCTCACTATTGCATCCGGTCCGACCAATTCGCTGAGAGGCGCCGCCCACCTCTCCGGCGTTCACGACGGCATCGTCGTCGACGTGGGCGGGACGACCACGGACGTGGGGGTGCTCAAGAACGGTTTCCCGCGAGAGTCCACCGCCTCCGTTGAAATGGGCGGAGTCCGAACCAACTTCCGTATGCCGGATCTCATCGCGCTCGGCCTCGGGGGTGGCTCGGTGGTGGAGTTCCTCGAGGAGGGGGTCAAGGTGGGACCTTCTTCGGTAGGGTACCGCATTCATTCGCACGCCAGGGTATTCGGCGGAGATACCTTGACGGCCACCGATGTCGCGGTGGCCGCCGGTCGCATCGAGCTCGGGGACCCGTCGCGAGTCCGAGACATAGACGCCCACACGGTTTCCGCGGCCACCGGAGTGATGCGCGCCATGATTGAGGAGACCCTCGACCGCATGAAGAACTCCTCCAAAGACGTGCCGGTCGTCGTGGTCGGCGGCGGAAGCGCGTTGGCACCGGACGATCTACGCGGCGCCGCCGAGGTGCTCAAGCCCGAACACTACGAGGTGGCAAACGCCATCGGCGCGGCAATTGCCCAGGTCTCGGGCGGGGTGGACGGCGTGTTCGACGTGGCAAGCAAAGGACGGGAACGGGTTCTCGAGGAGATAAAGGAGGCGGCCCGAACAGAGGCCGTCAGAGCCGGCGCGGCTGCCGATACCGTCGACATCGTCGAGGTAGATGAGATCCCGCTGGCCTACCTGCCCTCCAATGCCGTGCGATTTCGGGTCAAGGCGGCCGGAAGCTTGAGAAAGGAAGCCTAAGCCAAGGATGCGTCTGTCATGAGGATCAAGATTATCGCTCCCATCATCACCGATCAATTCAATGACAATATCAAAGAAGAGGCCGAGCGCTTCACGTCGTCTCACGCACAGATCGAGGTCGAAAACATTGCGCGGGGCGCGGCGTCCATCGAAAGCACCTATGACGAGGTCCTCAACGCGCCCGACGTAGTCGCGGCTGCGGTTCGAGCGGAGAAGGACGGGTTCGACGGCGTCTTCGTGGACTGCTTCGGGGACCCGGGTGTGGACGCCGCTCGTGAGTGCGTGAGAATCCCGGTGGTCGGAGGGTTTCAACCCGCCGTGCTCACGGTGCGCCTTCTGACCGACCGTTTCTCCATCGTTACGGTGCTGTCGAACGTGGTGCCAATACTCCGCGCGAACATCCGCAGGGAGGGAATGGACGGGAACGTCGCATCCGTTCGGACGGTCGACATGGCCGTTTTGGACCTGACCGACCCCGACGCTCTGAAGGAAACCGTGGGCTCGGAGGCCGAAACAGCGGTCCGCGAGGACGGTGCCGAAGGGATCGTGCTCGGCTGCACCGGCATGCTCGGCCTGGCCGAAGCGGTACAGGAAATGTTGGCCGACCGCGGGTTCGAGGTGCCTGTGGTCGATCCCACCGGCGCGGCCCTCGGATGTCTTCTGAACCTGCATCGCAATGCCATAAGTCACAGCAAACGTACGTATCCACCCCCTCCGCCGAAAGAACGGAACACAGAGCGCGCGATGGAGGGAAGAGACGGATAAGCCGTACTCACCAGTATCGGGAGGTTTACCATGACGGATCGTCGACCGACGGAACAGATCATTCTCAATGTTGATCTGACTCGCAAAAGGGTCTGGAAAGAACCGGTCTCCGCCGAAGATGTTGCAGATTACATCGGCGGAAGAGGCATCAACGCGAAGCTGCTCTACGAGCGCGTCCCGGCGGGGCTCGATCCGATGTCTCCCGAGAATCTTCTGATTTTCGGCACGGGTGCCCTGAACGGCACGCTCGCCCCGAGTGCCGCGCGGATGAGCGTCACAACCAAGAGTCCGGTTACCGGGCTGTACCTGAAGTCGAGCGCGGGAGGCCACTTCGGCGCGGAAATGAAGCGCGCCGGGGTCGACTATCTAGCGATCACCGGAGCTTCCGAAACACCGGTCTATCTCTGGATCCAGGACGGAGAGGCGGAGATCCGCCCGGCAGATCACCTGTGGGGCTCCGGCACCCGAGAGACGGACGCGCGGCTCAAGGACGAGCTCGATACCCGCAAGGTGCAGACAGCGGTCATCGGCCCTGCCGGAGAGAACCGCGTCTCGTGCGCCGGCATCAACATCTCCCGCTTCAACTTTGCCAGCCGGGGAGGAATCGGCGCCGTGATGGGCTCCAAAGGGCTCAAGGCGGTCGCGGTTCGCGGCAGCGGCAAGCTGAAACTCCACGACGATGCGCGATTCTTGGAGCTCTGCAAACAGATTCGCACAGAGATCTCAGAGGACGAGACGGCCACCGGCCTGCACCAGCACGGTACGTCCGGCACAATCCCGGGATTGGATATGGCCGGCATGCTCTCCAGCCGAAACTTCCGCCAAACACATATCGAAGGGGCACAGCGGCTCAGCGGCCAGCACCTGGAGGAGATCGGGTACCTCAAGGGTCGCAAGTCCTGCTATGCCTGCCCCGTGGGTTGCCATCGATACGTAGGGTTCGACTCCGCGAGGCTTGGACGCGTGGATGACGTCGGTCCCGAGCTGGAGGCGGCATTGGCCCTTGGCGCTCAGTGTGGAACCACGGACACCGACGCCCTGCTGGAGGCCAACTACCTGTGCAACGACTTCGGCATGGACGTTATCAGCGTCGGCCATCTCGTCGCGTGGGCCATGGAAACCCGAGAGAAGGGGGTGCTACGCGACGAAGACCTCGACGGACTCGACCTCGCCTTTGGAAACACCGACGCCGAGCTCGAGCTGATCCGACGCGTTGCTCTCCGCGAGGGGTGGATCGGAAACCTCTTAGCCGACGGCATCTCACATGCCGCGGAAACGGTTGGGGGAGAGAGCTGGAAATGGGCAATTCAGTCCAAGGGGCTGGAACACGCCGGCTGCGACACCCGGGTAGCCAAGGGCTATGCCCTTGCCTTCGCCCTGAACCCCCGAGGGCCGGACCACCTCACCACCCAGATCATGGCGGAGTTCGGCATGAGCGAAGACGCGAGAAAGCTCATCAAGAACATTGCCGGGGACGAAAAGATGGCGGTCCCCAACACAACGGAGAAGCGCGCCGAAATCGTGCGCTGGCACGAGAACCTCTACACCATGAACGACTGTCTAGGTATCTGCACGTTCGTCTCCTCTGCCTCCTATGTAGTCGGCTTTCCGTACATGGCCGAGCTGTACGCACTGGCTGCGGGAACGGATGCCACCGAGGAGTACCTGGCGGAAGTGGGAAGACGGATTGTCACGCTCGAACGCATGTTCAATGTCCGGGAGGGGCACACCCGGGAAAAGGACGTCCTTCCCTACCGTATGATGCACGAACCGATCTCCGGCGGCCCCATGGCCGGCCATGTCACGCCCGCCTCGGAGCTGAGAGACATGCTGAATGAGTACTTCGAGCTGAACGACTGGGACCCCGACACGGGCGTCCCCACCGACCGCTCCCTCGAACGATTGAATCTGCAGCGCGTCTGCGTCGCAACAGGGTAACCGGGTGATGCCATAGAGTTACCGCGCAAGCCCACCCCGCTCATCACCATCACGCTTCG
>JBKHEN010000113.1:0-8290 GCA_046540795.1 Spirochaetaceae bacterium
CTCGACAGCAGGGACAGGAGAACGGAATGAGGACGGGAAGCCGATGACACCGGAATTGTTCGGTACGCTCGGCGGCGTGTTCGTTGCCGGTCTCAGTATGGGAGTCACCTCGTGCCTGGTCCACTGCTCTCCCGTCATGTTCTACATAGCCGGTACGGCGCACGGGTGGCGCGAGGGATTTCACTCCGTCCTCGCCTTCTCGGTCGCCCGCCTGGTGAGCATCACCGCGCTGGGAACCCTAGCCGGCGCTATCGGCGGCTATCTCATGACATATCTTGCCGACGGCGTCGTCATCCTGTGGCTGCGACGCGCCGCCGCGCTGTTCGTCATTCTGCTCGGCGTCTTCATTCTTCTCGGGCGCAATTCCAAGCTCGACGCAATCCGAATCTGCCGTGCACTGAGCAACAACGCGCTGAAGAAGAGCGCCGCCTCGATGGCGTTGCTCGGGTTCATGGTCGGCATTACCCCGTATTGCCCGGTGTTTTTCGGAGTCTTGAATTACATCGCGTTCGGTCTCGAGAACGCGGGGCTCGGCGCTCTCTATGCGTTCGTTTTCGGCCTCGGCTCTGCGCTGATCACGCCGCTTCTGGCAATCGGGCCCTTGGTCGGCGGCACGTCGAAACTCTTCACCAGCCCGAAACGGCTGAAAGCGTTCCGCCGCGTCTCAGGCGCCGTACTTCTGCTTTTGGGTGCGAGCCTCGGCCTGGCAACGTAGAGGTGGATGAGGTCGCCGGGATGTTGGTTGGCGGTGCATTAAACGGGAACGACTTCTATGCGCCGTACCGTTGAAATCTTGACCGTAGTGCTCTTCCTGGTCCTCGGCCTCCTCATCGCCACCGGGCGCCTTCCGCTGCCGGCACCACCGGTGGAGGTAATGGAGCTGCTTCCCTCCGCTTCTTCCCCCGCCTCCGAGTCGTCGAGTTCCTGCGCGAGTTGCTCACTGGACTGCCCGTATGCCGGCGATGCCGAGGATCCGGATGACCCGCCGGCGGAAGAGCTCGAGCCCGTGGACGGCACGCTTGTTAATTCCGAAGAATTACGTGAGGAGTTCACCGAGCTTTCCGAGCTCCCGCTGTCCGGCGGTACGGTGATCGACTATCGTCTCGAGCGGCCGGATGGACGGCCACGGGTGTGGGTCGATATCGGCACGTGCTCCCCAACGGATGAGACCTCCCGGTGGTACAAGAAACGCCTTAAGGAGGCCGGTTGGGAATTGGTCGGAGAGGACTCACACGTGGTGCCCGACGGGGTATTCCTGTCCTTCACTCGTCAGGATGATCTCTTGAACATTCTAATCGAGGCTCACGCCGAGCGGACGAACATCTTCGTGGACCATCCCGCGCGCCTCTGAGCCTGCCGGCTACTCCAGATAGCCCTGCAGTTGCTTTACCTGCTCCCGGACGATATCGGCCACCGTCTCGGAGCTAACGGTGGAACCGGAGACCGCATCGATGCGTCCGCCGTCGGCCCGCAGCTCGATGTCTTCCGCCTGCAAGCCTTCGAACCGGCTCAAGAACTACTCATCGACAATCTTGCTGCCGATGCCGGGGGTCTCGTTATCGCGGATGATGTGCGCCCCCTGGAGGCGCCCGTCGAGGTCGATGCCCGCCGCCACGACGATGTTGTCCTTGTACCTACTCGAAGCTTGCCCGAGGAAAGATGTTGGCGAGCTCCGCCTCCGCATCGGCCACTTCCACGAGCCTGTCGGCGTGCCACTCGTTCAGGATCCGTACCGCTCGGGAGAGCTCAATTCGTACCCCGAGACCTCCACCCAGGTACCCCGCGATTCTTCGCAGTCTATGGAGCCGGCAACACTCTGGGGAAGGCTCTCGGCGAGGTACTCATGAGCCGTGTATTCACCGCTCCGCAGGCTGATCCCGATCCGGAAACGCCGCCGCGGCCGAAGTGAAGCATGTATGTCGGTATCTGATCGTACGGGGCCCCGATCTCCTTTTGGAGAAGACCGACGATCGCATCGAACGATGCCATAGGAGCACGAGCCGATGTGGTGTCCCTCATCCCCGGCGTTTTCGCACATCCTCCGGGTCCAATTCCACATACGGCCACGAGGACTCGAGCGGACTTGCCGGCCGCGCCGCAGCCGTTTCCCGGCTCGGTTCCGGGTCGGGCTCTGGATTTGTCCGGGTCGGAGTCGAACCTGCGGGCTTTTCGGGGACGGAGGCCGCGATCAGGCTGAGGATGAGCACTACACCGGTTGCAACGATTGCGACGAGGCGCACATACTTCGCCTTCCCTTTCATGGCAACCTCCTCGTCTACGTTGTGCCGGCACGTCGAAAACGTCGATATGTGCTTTTAGAGTTGGTCCGATATCGATATTTGACAAGCAAAAACCGTTAGGTATCGTGCGAGCCGGGGCTGCGTTCCTGCTCCAGGCGTTCGCGGATGTAGTCCCGCGGAGCCTCGGGTTGAAGGGCGCTTTCCTTCATGACCTTCACCACCGTGGAGAGATCATTGTCGAGCTCCCGATAGAGATCGTAATACAACGAGAGGTCGCCACCGTACTTGTAGCTGGCGTCCACCCGCGCGTTGTCGAGGGGGCGCTCCGCCGCACCGCGGTAGCGGTCGGTGCGGAACATCTTATCGTAGTCTTCACGTAGGCGATCCCGGAAATCCTCGAAGATCTCCTCCTTCGCCTGCAGGCGCTCCTCCCGGGTTTCGAGAGCGTCGTAGGCCATCGACAGCTCCTCGTAGAGCTCCTGCATGAGACGCCGATACATGCGTCGGTCGGCACGCCCGTCGGCGATAGCGTCGTACTCCTCGGAGTCCGCGCCGTATTTTTCTCGTATGAACCGTGCCGCTCCTTCGTCTCCCACGAAGGTGGCGATTTCTTCGTTATAAGCGTTCTGACCTTTCAACCACAACGTTGCGTGCATTTCCTCGTGGATGATGAGGTTGGCTAGTCGATAGTCGCTGTACTCGGACATGAAGCTGTAGATGGGATCAGGGAAGTATCCGAGGCTGCTGAACGCATCGACCTCACGGATCAACACGTCGTAGTTCTGCGAGGCAAAGCGTGAGGCCACGTCGAACGCCCGGGCGCTGTTGTAGAAACCCCGATAGAACAGCTCACCCACAACGGGATAGCTCCAGCCGGCACGCTGCAGCCGGTCGTCGGCAACCACCGAGACGACCATGAGCAGGTAATCCCGCTCCACTTCACTGTAGCGTGTGAAGTTCTCGCTGCGCTCGAGGCCGAGCTCCTCGTAGGCGAATTCCCGGATCTCCTCGACGCGGTCGAAGAGATCCTCGGTGGACTCATCGAGATCGCCCTTGGCACGGAGCTTTTCGATATCCCGGGCGAAAACGACGGTGCGGAAGTAGCCGACACTTTGCTGCAGGAGGTAAGGGCCGTCGAACGCAAGAAAGAATATCAGGAGTATCGCTGCGGCGGGGAGAACCACGAGTCCGGGATGAATGCGCTTCATGGGAAGCCGATCACCTCCTTGTGTTTCAATATCGCAGCGATGCTGGACTTTTGTCAAGACTTTGTCAAGATGTTATCCAGGTCGAGTGAAGTTTTGTTATGATTTCGTCAAACGGAGATGCAGCTCCGCATACACGGGGAAGTGATCCGAGGGATACCGCGCCCCGGCGCCCCGCCGGTCGATACCTGCCTCAGCGACCTCCACGCCCCGCGGAGCGAGGATGAAGTCGATCTTTGTCGTCTGCGGCTCGCCGGTGAATTCATGAAACGTGCCGGTTTCCCGGCCGTGGGGGGCCTCGGGGTGTCGGACCCGGAACGTGTCGACAAGCGGTCTCGGATCCGCGTCGCCGCCTTCCGCCCGGGGCCGGCTGAGGAGAAGCCCAAGGGCCGGATTGCGGATGTTCGCGTTGAAGTCCCCGGTCACCAAGACGACGGGGTCCTGCCGGTAACCGCGGCCATCGTCGCGGCCATCGTCGCGGCCATGGGCGCGTATCCGCTCGATGAGACGGCTCACGCCCACCTCCCGAGCCTCCTGGGAGGCGTAGTCGAGATGGAGATTGTAGAGGTGCACCCGCCGCCCGCTCAGCCGATCGACGAGCTGCGCCCAGGTGGCCGTTCGCGCCTCGGACGCTCCCGAAACGCGGCTTCCCGCCTCCTCGGGCTGTTCGGACAGCCAGAACGTTCCCTCATCCTCGAAGGAGAACCGGTCTTCCCGCACCATGAGGGCATTGAACATCCCCGTACCGGAGGCAAGATCCCCGCCAGGGGAGGCGGAGCCGACCGCCTTTCGGGCGGACACGCCGCGTACCGTATCGTGCCCCAGGAAGCGGTACTCCGGGAACCGGCGCGCCAGCTGCCGCAGTTGCTCCGCCTCCACCTCCTGCAGGCCGGCAACATCGGGCTCCAGCCGGCGCAGCACCTCGAATGCAAGCTCACGGCGGCGTGCCCACGCGTTCTCTCCGTGGGAGGCGCCGGCCGCGCACAGATTGAACGACAGCACCGTGAGGGAGCTCACTTGCCGCTCGCCGCCCTCCGTCCGGCCGCCGGAACGATGCCATGGCTCCTGCTCCACCACTCCGCCGCAGTCGCTGCGGGCGAGCTCATCGGTGTATATGCCGTCCACCCCGAGCTCCCGCAGGCGCTCGTACTCTCGGCAGGTGTTGATCGTATGCGCGTAGGTGCGGATACCCCGCGCCGCAAGCCGCTCGGCGGTGCCGTCCTCCACCACCGGCACCGGCATTGCCACCGCGTACAGCGCGTCCCCGTGACGCTCCACCAGAGTGCGGGCCTCGAAAAACACCCGCTCGGGACTGCGGTTGCCGCGGAAGCGATAGAGGGTCCAAATGAAGCGCTCGTAACCCAGCTCGAGCACCTCGGCCGCTTCATCGGGATGGTAGATCTGGGGAATCACCCGCCGGCCATGGTCCTCGAGCCGCTCGGCAATCCGGGCGAGAGCGCGGAGGTTGTCACGCTTCACGTCGGTCACAAGCCGCACGTCGGGATGCTCCGCCAGGAAGGCCGCGAGGTCGTCCACGTCGACCGGGGTCACACCCGGACGGTTGTCGAGCCCGCGTAACTCCTCGTACGGCAGCGGCCCCTCCGGCTCGAAGCCGTAGAGCCGCTCGAAGACACCCTCCCAGTCGTGCAGACCCACCAGACGATCGTCGGCGGTCCACTCGAAATCCAGCTCGAACAGGCGGTAGTCCTCTGCGTTTGCCCTAAGCGCTTCCACGGAGTTCGTGTAGGTTGCCCCCGCGTGAGCGCCTCCCGCGTGAGCGATGGGCTCGGCGTCGAACGAGCTCTGCGAGGTCTGCGCAGACTGCGAACTCCGTGAAAAGCCGACAAGCGCAACGACGAGGGCCGAAACCCCCAGCACAAAAAGTACTGTGGATAACCTGATACCGGTTGGTCGGGCGCGCCCCATGACGTTGCGTGGATCCTCAGACAGGCTGTACGGAAGAACCGTCGGACAGGTGATGACGGCGCTTGCGCTCGTACATGAGCTCATCCGCGCGACGAATCAGCTCATCCGCACTGCGCTCGGAGCCGCTGTACTCGACGATGCCGTAGCTGAGGTACGGAGGCGGTTTCAGCGCCCGCAGCGCTTCCGAGGCTTCCGTGCCCTCGACGATCCGCTCGAGCACCGCCTCTGCCTGTGCCGTCGTGCTTGCCGGCAGGATAATCATGAACTCGTCTCCCCCGATCCGACAGAGCACGTCCGACTCCCGTACGCTCGTCTCCAGAACCGAGACCACCGCCAGGATATAGCGGTCCCCCGCTTCGTGACCAAGGGAGTCGTTGATCTGCTTCAGCCGGTCGAGATCCATGAAACACACCGCCAGCGCCACATTCTCCCGCCGGGACCGGCTCAACTGGTGATCAAGCATCTCCAGGCCGGTACGTCTGTTGAGGAGCCCGGTAAGCCCGTCACGGGAGGCGAGCACCTCCAGGCGCTCGCGACTCTCACGAAGCTCGGCCTCGGTCTCCTTGAGAGTCGCCAAATGGCCGATGGAACGTGCCAGCAGCGCAAGGACCTGGCACATCATCTCGTCGAGCGGAACGTCCGAAGTGAGGTTGTCCGCCGACACGATTCCCATGGAGACGCGGCTGTTCCATATGGGAGCTACCGCCAGATCCGCCTGTCCCACCACCTTGCGGCGGTGATTGTAGATGTCATGAGCAGGGAAGAGGAGATAGGGCGTCGTTCCGTCGAGAAACGGCGGCGGTATGATGCCCGGGTCCACCGAGATCCGTGAGCCGTGCTCCGAACGCACGCGGCCCGATTCGTCGATGCCGTAGGTCCCGACCATCCAATCCGGATCTTCCCGATCGAAGAACCAGATCCCCAGTCGCGGAAACCCCAGGCGGCTCCTGCCGAGCTCCACCGCCCGTCGGCACAGCTCGTCCACCGAATCCGCCGTCGATAGCTCGAGACTTACCGCGTGAAGGGCGGTGAGCTTGCGGGAGAATTCCTCTGCATCTATCTTACCTGCGGCGCGAGCCGCGTCGGTCCCACCCGCCATTCCGTCTCACCCCGCTTGATAGTACCGCGATTCACGCCTCTTTGGCGAGCCCTTTTCCCTGCCACTTTTCTAAACGCCGGCGTTCCGTCGATACGCTTCGAGCTGGTCGCCGGCGTGGTAGGAGGAGCGTACCAGGGGTCCCGCCTCACAGTGGAGAAACCCTTTCTCCAGGGCCCGCTCCCGCAGCCGCGCGAACTCCGCAGGGGTCCAGTACTTCTGCACGGGAAGGTTGTTCCGCGTGGGCTGCAGGTACTGCCCAAGATTCAGAAGGAACACATCGTTGGCCAGGAGGTCGTCCATGGTCTCGAGGATCTCCTCCTCGGTCTCCCCGAGACCGAGCATCATGCTCGACTTGGTGACCGCATTCGGATCGATCTCCTTGGCCACTCTGAGGAACCGCAATGAACGGTCGTAGTCCGAGCGGGAGCGAACCTGCGGGGTAAGGCGACGGGTGGTCTCCACGTTGTGGCTTACGATTTCCGGCTTGCTGTCGCACACGGTGCGGATCGCCTGTTCGTCTCCCATGAGATCGGAGGAGAGCACTTCCACCGAGCACTCCGGCGCCGCCTCGCGAATCTGCTCTACCGTGGCGGCGAGCACCGAGGCGCCGCCGTCGGCCAGGTCGTCCCGATTGACCATGGTGATGACCACGTGGCGCAGGTCCAGCCGGGCCACCGACGCCGCCACCCGGGCGGGCTCGGTGTGGTCCACCGCTCCCGGCAGACCGGTGTTTACCGCGCAGAACCGGCAGCGGCGCGTGCAGGTGTCGCCGAGAATCATGAAACTCGCGGTCTTGTGCTCACCCCAGCACTCGTGGATGTTCGGGCATCGAGCCTCCTCACATACCGTGTGAAGACGCTCCTCCTGGGTGAGGTGCTTCAAATATTTGAAATTGTAGTTGGTGTTGAGCTTTATCTTCAGCCATTCCGGCTTTCTCTGATACGACTGGGTTCGCATGAGCGACATCTCCTTTGCCACGATGAGTGTAGCACTTCTTGCGCCGCAGGGGCACCCCTTCGTTGAGCCCTGCGCCCAACCTTTCGCGCCGGAGGCTTCACATGCGGGAGGCTTCACGTGCCGGAGGCTTCACATACCGGCCCCGTTTCGGGGTATCCTTCGGCTATGATACTGCACGTTCGCGAGATGGGGAGGATGGATTACGAGCCCGCCCTCGAGCTGCAACGCCGTATGGTGCAGCAGCGGCAACAGGACGAGATCCCCGACACACTCCTGCTCCTCGAGCATCCGCCGGTAATCACTATGGGCAAGAGCGCCCCTGAGAGCCACATCCTTACCGACCTCCGAACCCTTGAGAAAGCAGGCGCCACGGTGCACTACATCGAGCGCGGCGGGGAGGCGACCTATCACGGCCCGGGTCAGCTCGTGGGCTACACCATCTTCAATCTCTACCAGCACCAGCGTCGCTTGCGCCGCTTCATCGAGAATCTCGAGGAAGTCTTCATCCGGCTGCTGGAGAGCGAGTTCGGCATAACCGCAGGCCGCGACGACACGCACCGAGGTGTCTGGGTGGGAAACGAGAAAATCACAGCCATCGGCATTGCGGTCAAACAGGCGGTGACCATGCACGGGTTCGCCTTCAACGTGGCCCCCGACCTCTCGCACTTCGAATGGATCGTTCCCTGCGGCATCAGCGACCGCGGCCAGACCTCCCTCGGCCGCCTCCTCGGCCGCGACCCCGATATGGCGGAGGTACGGGAAGCGGTCGTGCGGACCTTCGCCGAGGTGTTCGGCTACGACGAGGTGCGGCGAAGCAGTGCCGAGGAGCGATCCGGCGCCTGACACGGCGCCTGACACGGCGC
>JBKHEN010000114.1:0-8207 GCA_046540795.1 Spirochaetaceae bacterium
CTGGCGGCGGCGTTCGCGGTGTTCTCGACCCTTGCCTACGTCATCGGGGGGGCGCGTACCGGCACGCCGTTGTTGGTGATATCGGCCCTCATTCTCGGGGCTTTCCTGCTCGAGCAGGCCAAGGTGGGCTGGTACTACGATGTGAGCGATGAAGCACTGTTCATCCGCAGAACCTTCAAGCTCTATCACATACCCGGCGCGGCCATTGCCCGAATCGTGAAGGTCGGCTGGCACGGCGTCATGGAACGGGTGCACCGATGTCAGTACGGCGAGACCTTGCACCCCGGGGCGAGTCGACAGGTTGCCCTCGGCCGGCTGATCGGCTTCAGCTCCGTTCCCGTTCCCATTCGCGCCTCGAGCCCTCCGAGTGGTGCCGAGGTGTTCGTGGTGGTGGGTCTGCACGACGGACGGGAGTACATTCTGAGTCCGGCCTATCCGGAATCCTTTGTCAAGGAGCTGCAGCGGCTCTCGAACCGCATGCGCACGAAAACGTAGGGGAGCGTAGGCGCGCCGACGTCCCTGCCTCGCGCCGTTGCGCCGGCGGGGCGTTGCAGCGCTGCCGTCGCTTTGGGCATACTGCAGCCGACATGAACATCGGGATAATCGGGCTTCCCAAGGCGGGAAAGACGACCATTTTCAATGCGCTGACCGGGCAAGAGGCGGAGGTGGCCGAGTACACTTCCGCCAGAGTGGAGCCGAACGTCGCCGTGGTGGATGTAGGGGACCCTCGGGTTGAGGAGCTTTCACGACGCTACAAACCGCGGAAGACGATCCATGCCACCATCGAGTTCATAGACTTCGTCGGCGGCGCTGCTTCAGCGGTGGGGGGCGAGAGCGGCTCCGGCGGCGGCGCATCCGGCGGCGGCCCCGAGGGCGGCGGGATCTTCACCGGTGAGGGGATCACGATGATCCGGAATGCCGATGCGCTGTTGCTCGTGCTGCGCAATTTCCCTAATCCCACGGTAGACGCCACCTATGGAGCTGTGGATCCGGAGCGTGATCTTGACACCATTGAGACCGAGCTCATTCTCTCCGATCAAGTTGTCGCCGAGCGTCGCCTCGAGCGCATTCGTTCCGACCACCAACGCGGGAAGAAAACGGCCTCCTCTCAGGCCGAGGAAAAGGTCATGGAACGGGTGGTGGGGCAGCTCGAGGAAGGCGGTGCGGTGCGTGACCTCGAGCTGACCGCCGAGGAGCAGCAGATGATAAGCGGTTTCCGCTTTCTCACTGCGAAACAGGTGCTCCTCGTGCTCAACTCGAGTGAGGAGAGCTACGGCAAGAACGCGGAGTTGCTCGAGCGCCTCGGGGCACGGTACCCGGTGATAGAGTTTGCCGGCAACTTCGAGATGGAACTCTCACGGATGGAGCCCGAGGACGCGACGGCGTTCATGGAAGACATCGGAATCACCGGGTCGGCCCGCAACCGCCTCACGCGCTTCGCATATCGGATGCTGGGCTACATCAGCTTCTTCACCGTCGGTGATGACGAGGTTCGAGCCTGGACCATACGCGAGGGGGAAAACGCGCAGCAGGCTGCCGGCACCATTCACACGGACCTGGCCAAAGGCTTTATCCGGGCGGAATGCTTCAACTACGACGACCTCCTGAGCACGGGCTCCGAAACTGCGGTCAAGCAGAAGGGGCTGTTCCGCCTGGAGGGCAAGGACTACCGGGTGCAAGACGGGGACATTCTGAATATACGTTTCAATGTGTAGGCCCGGAAGCGGCGGGCGTGCGGTAGTCGGCGTGCCCCGCATCGGCTATAAGCCCGCCGACCCTGGAGAGCCGCGAGACCGGTGTTCAGGATGAGCGGAAGGGGTGCTCGGCCTGCTCGCGGATACGATCAATCTCTTCGTCGCTGATGTTCCCTAACGCGGAGACCGCGTCGGGGTCGAAGTGTGAACCGGAAGCGCCCGCGATAATGCGCCGAGCGTCGGTCACGGACCGGCCCGCTCTGTAGGGTCGGTCCGAGGTAATGGCATCGAGGGCATCGGCCACGGCAAACGCCCGCGCTTCAAGGGGAATACCGGTTCCTGCCAGTCCGTCGGGATATCCGGTCCCATCCCACCGTTCGTGGTGACTACGCACGACGGTCAATGAGTCGCGAAGAAAGACAATGTCGTCGAGCATGTGAACACCCAGCATGGGATGACGCCTCATGACGACCCATTCCTCTTTGTCGAGAGGGCCGGGCTTGCGTAAGATTTCGTCGGGAACTCCGATTTTGCCCACGTCGTGTAGGTACGCACCCCGTCTGATCGATTTGAAGCGTTCCTCATCGGTGACGCCAAGCTCACGGCAGAGCGCAATGGTGAATGCAGCCACCCGTACCGAGTGGGACTGAGTTTCCACGTCCCGCATCTCAAGCGCCGCGCCAAGCGCCAAGACGGTCTGCGTGTAGGTTTGGTCGAGCTGTTGCACGGCCTTTTCGAGTGCCTCTGTTCGCTCATAGACCAGACTCTCCAGATTGGATCGGTAGCGCTCGACCTGGATCCGCAGCGCCCGGTTCTCGAGTGCCTGTCGAACGGTTTCCGTGAGAATCCCGAGGTCCACCGGTTTTACTAGGTAGTCATAGGAGCCGAGCTTCAGCGCTTTGCGAACGGTGTCGACCTCATCGACAGAGGTAATCATGATTACGGCGATGTGGGGATCGGTTTCGAGCATTCGACGAAGGCATTCCAGCCCGCCTATCCCGGGCATCCTCACATCGAGGAGAACGAGCTCCGGTTTCCATGTGGCTGCTACGGAGGTGGCCGTGAGGCCGTCTGCAGCTTCGGCGACGGTGTAGCCTTCGAGGTCCAGGGTCCGGCTAATCGTGTCGCGAACAGCCGGTTCGTCATCTACTATAAGAACGGATGAATTCACGGTTGTGTTCTCCCGATGCTCACTTTGATCGTATCCATAAGAGTGGAGATATCATACGGTTTTTGGATTATCGGATGTCCCGACGCCTCCACTGCCTCCAGTTGGCCGCTTCCTTCGAGATACCCGCTGGTCAGTATCACCGGCGTCCTCGAGCCCGTGTGCTCCGGCAATGACAACCCCGAACCGTCGGGTAGCACGACGTCGGCCAGCACTATGTCGATGGAGGAGTCATCTGTGAGATAAGCCTTTGCCTCCGCCAGGGTTGGCGCAGTGGTGATGCGTGCTCCGCGGGCTTCGAGGGCTCGCTCGACCATTTCGGCGATGGCCTCGTCGTCCTCCACCAGTAAGAGGTGTACATTAGGGATATCTCCAACCGATGGAGCTGCCCGGTCAGCCGCATCTTTCGAGGGTGTGGAGAGTACCGTCGGAATGAGCACGTGGAACGCCGTGCCGGACCCGGGAGTGCTCTCCACCTCGATCCGTCCTCCGATCTCTTCGATGATGCCGAACGCCACCGACAATCCCAATCCGGTTCCATGTTCTTGTCCTTTGGTCGTGAAAAACGGCTCGAAAATATGCTCTCGGATTTCCTCGGACATGCCGACCCCGGTGTCCCGAACGGTGAGGACTACCGAATCCCTTGCTTCGAGCGCACTGTCCTCTGCCGGTTGTCTCTTTGTCTCCAGGCGCAATATGCCGCCATCGGGCATTGCGTCTCGCGCATTGACGACCAGATTGACGATCACCTGTTCCAATTTGGCGCGGTCCGCTTGTACCGTGGTAGGTTCAGCGGTGAGCGAGGTCGATAGGTGAATGTCTTCGCGGATAAGACGTGAAAGCATTTTGGTCGTCCCGGTCACCGTCGCGTTTATGTCGACTGCTGTAATCTCACTGGGCGCACGCCTGCTAAACAGGAGTAGTTGCTGCGTCAGTCGCACCGCACGATCGGCAGCTGTGCCGATATTCTCTATGTAGCGTCCTACGTGACTGTCCGGCGCGACGATTGAACGAGTCAGATACAGGTATCCGAGAATAGCGGTGAGGATGTTATTGAAATCGTGCGCGATTCCCCCTGCAAGGCGTCCCACCGATTCGAGCCGCTGTGCATGCGCAAGCCGTTCCTCGCTTCTCTTCAGGGATTCCTCGGCCTCGCGCTGATCGGTAATCTCGCGGTTGAAGCTGAGTTGTGAAATTACGGCGCCGTCGTGATCGAATTCCGGCACCACGCTGGACTGCATGTAAACCGTTCGCCCCTGCACCTCTGCACTCCATTCATAGACTTTCCGGATTCCTTGCTCGCGGACGAGCCGATTCATGGTCATCCACCGTTCAATCACCTCGGACGATACGTTGAGTTCGTTGCCAAGACGTGCCAAGGAAGTACCGATCAACCGCTGCGTATCGACTCCGAACGCCTCGGCTCTAGAGTTGATCAGTGTAATACGCGTCTGCTCGTCGGTGCGTACGATGATGTCAGGTGCATTCTCGAGGAGCGTTTCCAGCTCCCAGCGGCGGCGGTGTACCCGTCGCTCGAAGCGGCGAAGCTCAAACAGCCGTCCCATTTCGTGGCCGATCGTGCCGAGTAGATTGATCACCGCCGGATCAAGGCGCTGTGTATCCCACGAGTACAGCTCCATGACCGCTGCGACCGAATGCTCGGTCACGATCGGGAACGCTACTGCCGAAGCCAGGCCGGCGCGGCGTGCGGGTTGTGCTCGCTTGTATTCGAGGGAGTTCTCCAGCTCTTCGATCCATATCGGTTCCGAACGCTCATATACCCGCCCGATCAAGCCTTCCCCCGGTGTGAACACGTGCCGGTTGGTAGCATCAACGAACGTGGGATGGAGACGCCGGAGGTCACCACTCCATGCTTGCGTGCTTATGAGCTCTCCGCCTGTTTCATCCCAGGAATACATGTGAGCGATCGGCCAATCGAGAAAGGCCCGCATGAGGTCCAGAGCCCACGAAATCTCTTCGTAGTCCGTAGCTCCGTTTGCCTGCCACTCCGCGCGGAGCTGACGACGGCGTGCCTCCCGCTCCGCAAGTGCCGTGTCTACGGCGGAGGGAACCTCCCGCGGTCCCGCAATGCGCACGTAGTCTGCCTCCCCGTCGCGAAGCAACTCTTCTGCGAGATCTCCTGCCGACTCCTCGGTGGTAATGATGAGAGGGGTATCCGGCAGGTGGGCCTTGAGCATGTGCACGAGGGCGCGAGCATCGGTCTCTCCCACTCGGGGAGCACTCACAACCAGATCAGGCTCGAACCCCGTCAGGTGGTGGACGTATTCGTTACGGTCGTGTGCCTGTTGATACCGGAAGTTGATACCACTATCCGTCAGGTCGCGGATCAGGGTGTGGACATGGCTCTGGTCGGAGTGAGCTATGAGGATCCGGTGCTGCACGCGGACGGTGCCCGACCCCGGTTGGGAGTGCGGTTCGTTCTGCTTGCGAAAATCTGGCGATAGCCCCGTATTCGGCCTCCTCCCAGAAGCTAACGAAAATACTCATAAATATCAACGGATCAAGGATGCCGATTTGGCCATAGAGAACGGCGGGCCGGCCGCAGGGCTTTGCCTTACGGCCGTTTAACTCACCGTCGCCACCGGCGGCCCCGGCCTCTCGCGAGTCCGGCGGCACTAGCGATGCAGTCCCGCCGCCGGTTCGGAGGCGGGCAGCCGCGACGGGTCTACCGTGTAGATGTGGGCTCCCGTCCGGGCCCCTAACACCGCGGCCGTGTCGAGGAGGTCCGTCTGCCCCTCGTCCTCGTCGACGCGAACAGCCTCTCCTTGGGGGTCGAAGTGTCCGCGTAGCTCGGCCTGCGGGTCCAGATACAGGGCGTAGATTCGGCCTTCGCACGCCGCCGGCAGCACGTGTTCGATACCGAGAATCCGGTGATCCCGCGGGGCACGCTCGAGCTTGCGCAGGGCGAGGTTAATCTCGGCATCGTGCTCGCGGCGTACAATCTCCCAGGCACGACGGTGGAGCTCCCCCTGTCTGAAGGTAGACGGGTTGCCTCGCACGAAACCCTCAGCCAGACGGGGGAGCTTGCTGAGCTTTCTGTAGTGGCCGACCAGATATTCTACGCCGGCGAGCACAATCGGCGGCGAGTGCTCACCGATTTCTTCGTTTACCGCCTCGTCGAGCCGCTCGAGGAACTCGAGTATATGTGCCTTGGTGTCTTCCTCCGGTCCCGGTCCGAAGCGGACATTGGTGCGAGCCCCCGGCGCTGCGTTGAGGTCCCGCTCGAAGTCGTATTCGGCAACGATCTCCGGCATGCTCGGCAGACGATCCCCGGTATCGGCGACATCCAGGGAAAGAGCGTCACCTTCGAGAAGCCGGACATGCTTCTGATCCAAGGACAACACCAAGAACTCATTCGGCTCGGAAAGCGCCTGGACGAGAGGTTTCACCGTGAATCGGTGTTCGACGTCCGTACGCTCACCCGGATCTATCGGAAGCGAAACGAATCGCGAGTAACCGGGCGAGATGAAGCCGGCAAAGCCCTTTGCCTTGGGGCTCCATAGAGGTTGCTCCGCTTCTCGAGCATTGCGAAGCGGGGCCACGAAATCCTCGGGATCCTCGATGCCGGCCGCTTCGAGCTCCTGAGCGGCGCGGCGCTCCATATTCTTCAGGCGTATCATGTTTTCTTGGGTCCGGGGCTTCTTCACCGACGGGGTGGTTACCGGCATGTACAGCGATACACAGGGCCACTCATCGACGTGGGCAATCTCGCGCAACAGCTCATAAGAAAGATTGTGCTTCATGGGTAACTCCTTGCTTCGGGTGTTGTTCACGCATGGCTTCTACATATACGGTACTTTGGAGAAAGGGGTAGCGCAAAGTCGTCTTCTCCGACGACCCTAAAGCGATAGCCACACGGAGGATACCTGTATGCGAACAGTCCACACGTCCGATGCTCCGGATCCGGGCGGGCACTACGCCCAGGGACAAATTCATGGCTCGACCCTCTACGTCTCGGGACAGCTGCCCGTGGAGCCGGGAACGGGAGAGAAGCTTGCCGGAGGTATCGAGGCGCAGACACGGCGGGTACTCGCGAACGTGCTGGCAGTGGTACGAGCTGCGGGCGGCGATCTCACCTCCATCGTGAAGACTACTGTGTACGTCTCCGACATTGCGCTTTGGAATACCGTCGATTCGGTGTATGCGGAGTTTTTTGGTGAGCACAAGCCGGCGCGCGCGGTGGTGCCGACGAAAGAGCTCCACTTCGGTTTCCAGATCGAAATGGAGGCTGTCGCCGAGCTCGAGGAGTAGGGCGGCCGCTTCCGAGAGTGTGAAAGCCGACCCCGCTATGGCTGCGGGCTCTCACCGACAGTTCTTCCTCGTCTCGATTGTCGTAGCGATCACACTGCGCGGAGATGCGCTGCTCTACGCGTGCTACCGGCAAGGCCGGAAGACTTCCTGTCCTGCGCCGCCGTGCCGCTTCCTACTCCTGGGACAACAGTCGCCGAATCGACTGCACGGTGACCGGTGCGGCACCCTCGTAATGATTGTTCACGTTGACCGTGGTGTCCGCGTGGTGCAGCAGAGAGCCAATCATACCCGCAAGCTGCTTTTTCTCCTCATCTCGCGGCTGAACGACGCGGTTCCACTGCTTACCGGTAATACGCTCCATCTCCGCGCGGTCACCGCCGAGGAGCCGAACCACCGCCGTGGACATCTCGGCGATCATGAGGTGATGACGCCGATAGACCTCCCAGACGTGGGGCATGTAGAGCTTCTCCGAGAAAACGTGAGCGGCGCCGTGGCGAAGCAATAGGCGAAAGTACTTCTCGGTGAGGTATTGCCGGTTCCGCGGCTCGACAGCATAAGGGATGCCCGAGGGGGCCGCACGGAGAAACCCGTCGAGGGCCTCGAGAAAGGCACCGACACCACTCATCTTCTGTTTGTTCAGGTATTCGAACTCGAGCATTACGGCGTCCATCTGCGGGAGAAGTGGCTCGATCGCCTCGATGAACTCACCGAAGCGCTCGAGGGAGAGGAACATGGGATTCGGTCGAAGGGGCTCGGAGCGGTTGCGGCGTCGCTCGTGGGTAAGGGTGATCTCCTGGGGTACCTTGCAGGTGAATCGAAAGCCCTCCGGGACGGCGGCTTTGTACTCCAACACCGACTCCCGGGACGGAATACGGTAGAACCAGCTGTCTACTTCAGCGGTGTCGAACTGCCGGGCATACTCCGCGAGGTATTCCGCGGCAGTTCTCCGCTTCTGTGTATATACCAGCCCCACCCAACTGTCGAAGTTCCAGGAACACGTCCCGGTCCGCAGTCGATGCTCCGCCATCGTCCCTCCTGCCCCCAGCTCGGGGGTCCTATCTGCGCGATCCGGC
>JBKHEN010000115.1:0-8187 GCA_046540795.1 Spirochaetaceae bacterium
TGGGCTAATGGGCTAATGGGCTAATGGGGTCCGTTCAATGGATGCCTCCTGCTCCGCGGTGACACGGGAGACACGGGAGACACGGCGCACGACCGTCGGCAGGGCGTTTTTGCCCCCTCCCCGATAGCGCAGAAACACCCCGGCAAACCCGATTGCCAGCGCTAAGGCGCCGATGCCCGCGCGTGCGGTTTCCGAGACGAGCCCGAGGAGGGGACCGGCGGCAACGAAGCCCAACACAAACAGAAGCAGCGGCAGGATCAGCACCACGAACCCGGCAAGGACCGCCTTCCCGGGATGGATGAATACCTCCACCTCATCGTTCGGGCTGAGGCTCAAGCCCCGGGAGTTTTCCGCGTTGAATTGCCGCTGCTTGATGCTGCAGAAAGAAGAGGAACAGGACCGACATGCGGTGTCGTCCGTACAGGCTAGACGAACCACGTCGCCGTCGATGCTAAGTACTCGGGCTCTCTCTATCATTGCCGCCTCCCGCACAGGACACGCGAATCCGCTCTACCGAGGTTGCCGTGCCGTCGTCCTCGACCTCTACAAGCAACCCCTGCAGCTCCAAACGACCCCAGGCTTCCGCCGAGCGCTCCGGGATCTGGGTAAGGTACTGTCTGATTTCCACGGTCGGATCGAGGCCGCCGACGCTGTCGATACTACCGGTCCGCCCGGCGTCACAGATGAACGCCGTCCCGCCGGAGCGAACCTCCGCGTCGGAGGTGGGCACCCGCTGCCCGCTTCCGATCAGGGCCGAAACCTGGCCGTCCACCATGTGGATCATACTGTACTTTTCAGCCGTTGTCACCGCATGGAACACCACGACTACGATGTCGGTATCCCGCTTTGCCCGCGCCACCAGCCCCGGCAGCAGGATGAATGGATTGTCGAGGTGGAGCTTGGTAAACCCGGACTGCCCGAGGAGGTTGATGACCGCCACGCGCCGGTCGCCCGCGGGATAGTGACGCCATCCGCGTCCCGGGTTATCCTGCGGGAAGTTCGCCGCCCGGAGGATGTAGGGGGCGCCGTCGATATGCGTGACCATGTCCTTCTTGAAGTAGGCCTGGTCCCCCGTGGTGATGCAGTCGATCCCAAGCTTGCGCAGATAGACCGAGTGATTCTTGCCAATGCCGAAGCCCCCGGTCGTCCCGTCGCCGTCGGCAATGACGAAGTCGATTCCGCGCTCGGCTCGCAGTTGTGAGAGAAGTGTCTTGATACAGTAGACCCCGGCCTTTCCGACGATCTCACCGACAAACAGTATACGTACGGCCAAAGGCCCTTCCTTTCATCAGCACGTGGCCGAGTGTAGCACTCAGGCGCAGGTTCGGCAAACGCGCGTCCCGGTCGACGGTCAGGTGTTACGACGCGCCTCCGCTCCGCCGGCTCCGGGTAGAGTGTGCGCGGTCGCGACGCGATTTGGCTCGACATTCGGCGCCAAACGTTGCATATTGAGCGTGAGGGAAGGTTCGCAGTGAGACGCCCTCCGGTCGCCTCGTAGAGGGGCCGAACAATACCGCCTCGGGCGCAGGACGCCGGGGCACCGACAGGAGCGTACCATGAAGCAGAAGGAGTTCATGGATCTTGGTCGCATGATGGACGAGATTTTCTCCGCCGCGGAGAACCTCAAGGACGTGTTCGAGGAACGAATGGGCCACCAGCCCGGAGAGCGCGGATTCAACTGGGACGCGCGCCACGACTTCTACCCGTTCTACTCCTATCCCCCGACCAACATCTACATGACCGAGAACAAGACCATTGTCTTCGAGTTCGCCCTCGCCGGATTCGACGAGGAGAACATCAATCTGGAGTTTCGCGGGGACTACATGTATCTCAACGCCACGGTCCCGGAGGAAGAGGAGAAGGACGTCCATTACCTCAAGCGCCGGCTGAAGTTCAAGAGCATCAAGGATCAGAAATACTACGTCCCCGAGGACAAGTTCGACCGTGAAAAGGCCGAAGCGGTGTTTCGAAACGGCGTGCTCCGGGTGAGCGTCCCGCCGAAGGAGGACGTCGCCGAAGGTGAGCGCACGACGGTCGAGATCAAGAAGGAGGGAAGCTGATGGGTTTTCTCTTCACCCTGCTCCTCGGGGTCGCGCTCGGCTATTTCTTCAAGCCGCAGATCGATACCATGATGCGGCGGGTCGTGCGCATGCTCGAGAATAACCGGCGCGACGACGACATCTGGCGCCGTTAGCATCTACGGCATGCCCCTCAACGGGCGCTCCGCATGCGGCGGGGCGCCCGTTTCGCCTCTCCTCGTCTTTTCTCACGCACACTTTTCTCGCAGTCCACACCACGGTATAATGCCGCCCAACGCCCATGAAACTCGTTGTCTTCGTGCTGAACAGAGAGGAGCTTCTCGAACAGGTGCTCGAGGCCTACGTTGAAGCCGGAGTGCAGGGTGCCACCATCCTCGATTCCGAAGGGATGGGTCGTTTCCTTACCTACGAGGTGCCCCTCTTCGCCGATTTCAAAGAGTTCATGAAGGGCAACAAACCCTACAACAAGACGATTCTCTCGGTGGTACGTGATGAAGAGGCCATACCGCGTCTCGAGAAGCTCCTCGACGGTATTTGCGGGGGGCTCTCAGCTCCGGGTACGGGCGTCTTCTTTACGATTCCCGTGGACTACGCCGCCGGCTTGGTAGAACAGGAGGAATAGCGTGGCCGCAGCCCTCTCGGACATTCTCGATCCCCGCTGCGTGATACCGGAGTTGCGAAGCCGTCGCAAGCGCGATGTCATCGATGAGCTGGTCTCCACCCTCGAAGCCACCGACAAAGTGCGCGACGCGCGTCGGCTCGCCGACGAAATCATGGAGCGGGAAAAGCTCACCTCTACGGCGATCGGACACGGTATCGCGGTGCCGCACCGGCTCTCGGAGGAGGTCCCGCAAACGGCGATGGCGATCGGCCGGGCGCCCGGCGGTGTGAAGTTCGACGCGCCGGACAATGAGCCGGTCACTCTGGTCTTCTTGCTCGTCGGCCCCGCGGGTGCGCACGGGACGCATCTGCGACTGCTCAGCCGCCTCTCCCGGTACCTGCATGATGCCTCATTCCGGCAGGCGCTGCTTGCGGCATCGGAGGCGGAGGAGCTCACCCGGCTGCTCACGGAGCGGGAACAGGAGACATGAACCCGCGACAGGCTCGCTGGAACGTTGTCCGCGTTATTCTCACGACGATCTACCTCATGATTGGATGGGTTCTGTTCACCTGGACCCTCGAATCACGGCTCCTCCTGGCCGGGCTCGGCTTCTCCTTTGTCGTGTCGCTTCTCACCTACGGGCTGTTCATCGAGCAGGAAGAGGCCGGTCGGCGGTGGCTCATTCCCAACCTGCCGTGGCTGGTGGTATACGGCGCGGTGCTCATCTTCCAGATGTACGTAGCGAGCTTCAAAGTCCTGTGGAACATTCTGCGCGGGCGGATCAACCCCGGAGTGGTCCACTTTCGCACCCGGCTCTCGAGCGACATAGCCCGCGTGGCGCTCACGAACTCCATAACCCTGACCCCCGGCACAATCACTCTGGATCTCGACGACGACCATCTCATCGTTCACTGGCTCGACGCGCGTACCCGGCATTCGAAGTACGCCGCAGAGCTGGTGAAGGGTGCCTACGAGCGGATTCTCAAGCGCATATGGACGTGATTCTCCGCTACATGATCTATTTCTTCCTCGCTTCCTCGGTGGTGGGAAGCGTGCGCGCGCTGATCGGGCCGACGGTCGTCGATCGCATGATCGGCCTCAACATCGTGTCGGCGCAGGTGCTGGCGCTGCTCGTTCTGGTGGCCGTAAGCGAGGATCGGTCGGTCTATCTCGATGTCGCGTTGGTCTACGACATCTTCGGTTTCGTCGGCATCCTGGCCATCACGCGATATGTCCATACCAAGGAGCGGCGCGAATGACGTGGGTAGCGTTGGCCTTTTTCGCGTTGAGCGTGGTCTTTGCGATCATGGGGCATCTCGGGGTGCTCATGTTCCCGGACGTCTACACCCGGCTGCAGGCCTCTTCCACCGCAACCACGACCTCGGTGTTCTCGGTGTTCCTCGGCTGCATGTTTCTCACCGGCTGGACCGAAATGACCGGAAAGATTGCCGTGATCGCCCTGTTTTTCTTTATCTCGAGCCCTGTAGCCGCCCACATCATCGCCCGCTTTGCCTGGCGCAACGAGATGATCCCGTGGCGCCGCAGCCATCTTCACAGAGGGGAGTTCGGCCGCGATGATGATTGACCTCACCCTGATTCTCCTGCTCGTGTCGGCGGTGCTGTCGCTGCACGTGCGGAATCTGCTGACCTCGGTCGTCCTGATGTCGGTGTTCAGCCTCCTGAGCTGCCTGTTCTTCATCATCCTGCACGCGCCGGACGTGGCGCTCACCGAAGCTGCGGTGGGGACGGGAGTTGGAACGTTGGTCTTCGTATGGGCCGTCCATGAAACCGAGCGGAGGGATACGACGTGAGACGCCCGCAGCGGTATGCCCTCCTCGATGTGATCGCGCTCCTCGTGGTGGCGGGGCTTCTTGCGCTCGTGCTCGCTCCGGAGCCGGGCCCGGCTGAGGCCACGGAGGCCGTCCGGGCGCACGTGCTCGAAGAGGGAGTCGAGGAGACCGGCGCGACGAACCTGGTGAGCGCTATCTACCTCAATTACAGGGCCTTCGATACCCTCGGAGAGACCATCGTGCTGCTTCTTGCGGTCTCCGGCGTGGTGTACCTGGTGGGGGCCAAGCGATGAAGCGCGACATAAAGACCGACATCATCGACGTGATCGCCCGCAAGCTCTCGCCCTTCATCTTTCTCTTCGGCTTCTACCTGGTGGCCTTCGGTCATCGAACTCCCGGGGGCGGCTTCCAGGGCGGGGTGGTCATCGCCTCCGGGGTCATCCTTCTTGCCCTGGGTCGGCACCCGCAGACGGCCCTGAAGGCTTTTCCGCCGACCCGGCTTTCGGGCGCCGAGCTTGCAAGCTACGCGACCCTGCTTCTCATCGGCGCCGCGGGCATGGTTGCCGGGGGCAGCTTCCTCGAAAACGTCCTGCCCGCCGACGGTGCGCTTCCCCGGGTGGGCTTCGTCTTCGCCCTGAACATCGTTATCGGCGTGAAGGTCGGCGCCGGCGTCAGCCTCATTTGCCTGCACCTCTTCGAGGAGGACTCCGAATGAGCGAGTACCTCATCGGCATGGTGTTCCTGGTGGGACTCTGGGGCCTCCTTTCCAAGCCCAACATCATCAAGAAGATCATCGCCCTGAATATCGCAAACAGCGCCATCGTCATGTTCTTCATTCACCACGGCGGCAGATTCGGCACGACCGCCCCCATCCACCGGGCCCCGGAGGAGCCCCTTCCGGCGGAGCTCATGGTCGACCCGCTTCCACAGGCGCTGATGCTTACTGCAATCGTGGTGGGTATCTGCATCATCGCCCTCGGGCTCGCCCTGGCGGTTCTGCTCTACCGCCGCTTCGGCACCCTCGACATCCGCGCGATCGAGCGAGAAACCTGGAGGTCCGATTGACCGGCGGAATTGCGCTTCTCATCCTCCTGCCTCTCGGGGGAGCCGCCCTGGCCCTCTCGGCAAAACTCCCCCCCCTTGCCCGGCGGCCGCGGACGGCTCGGGCGGCGGCCATCCTGGCCGTCGCCGTTCTCGTGCCGGGAGCGGTCGGCTTAGCGGCGGTGTACCCGGCGGTCCGCGACGGCGCGGTGCTCACCTATACCCTCGGCGGGTGGCCGATTCCCGTCGGCATCGGCCTGGAGCTCGACGGGCTGGCGTGGCTCTCCTCCACGCTGATCTACGTCATCTCCCTGCTCATCGCCCTCTACGCCCTGGCCCATCGCGACTACGGTCCGCAGTTCTATCCGTTCTACCTCCTGCTCATTGCCGGAATGGAAGGCGTCGTTCTGACCACCGACGTGTTCAACATGTTCGTGAGCTTCGAAATCGTGGCGATCGCCGCGTACGTGCTCATCGCCTATCACCGCGAGGCCACCGCGCTGGTGGCTGCGTACAAGTATCTCATCCTGAGCACCGTGGGAATCTTCTTTTTCCTCTTCGGGACCTTCGTGATCTACCGCGAACTCGGTACCCTGGCTCTCGGTGACATCACCGCCGGGTATACCGCGGCGGTCGAAACCGGCGACGTCGTGCAGGTGCGCACGCTGCGCCTCGCGCTCACCTCCCTGGTTGTCGGAGTGGGCGTTCGAACCGCATTCATCCCCTTCCACACCTGGCTCCCTGAAGCCCATGCATACGCGCCGCATCCCATCTCGGCGGTGCTCTCCGGGGTGCTCATAAAGATCTCCTTCTTTGCCCTGATTCGCCTGGTGCGGGCCTTCGATCCCCTTCTGTTCTCCACGCTGCTCCTGTGGATCGGGGCGGTCACCGCCGTGGTTGCCGTAGTATGGGCGCTTTCCCAACGGGACGTGAAAAAGCTCTTGGCCTATCACTCGATCTCCCAGATGGGCTACGTCCTCGCCGCTTTCGGCACCGCAGGCGCTCTGGCCCTGCCGGCGGCACTGTATCACGCGGTGAACCACGGGCTTTTCAAGAGCCTGCTGTTCCTCGCCGTGGGAACGGCGGTGCACATCACCGGTGAGCGGGACGTGTATCGCATGCCGCCTCTCGGTCGTTCCGCGCCCCTCCTGGGGCTACTGTTCGCCGTCGGAGCGCTGTCCATCGCCGGCGTTCCCGGGTTCAACGGCTACGCCAGTAAGGCCGCCGTCACCGAAGCACTCGACGGCTCGCCGGCTTACCCCCTTCTGTGGCTGACCAGTGTCGGCACCGCCGCTTCGTTCATCAAGCTCTCGCGGATCTTTCGCCGGGGTGAGGACGGGGCGCCGGAGACGACCGGCGCCGTGCGCCTCCCTGCGAGCGCGGTGGTCGGGATGGGCGTGCTGGCCGTGCTCTGCGTCACGACGGGGGTGGTCCCGCAGGTCATCGTGCCGACTCTAGGCACACTTCTCAATCCGCCGGGTATGGCCGCGGAGATCGCGCCGGTGTTCGAGCCGGGCAAGCTCGGCGGCACGGCGGTCGCGCTGGCTCTGGGGTTCCTCGTGTATCTGTTTGTGAAGAGCAGTGCCGGCGCGCGGCTCACCCACCGTGTCGAGGCGGTCGCCCCGCACCTGCGCGCGGTGCTGCTGTTCTTCTACGCCGGGGTGGCGGGATTTGCGGCGGTCGCGCTCTTTGCCTGAACGTCGATTGCCGCCCGCGCCGGATTCGATCTGCGGCGGCCGCTCCTTGCCTGAGCGCTAAGTGCGACCCGCCGCGGCCATGGGCTAATCGTCTTCTTCGGAAACCAGGACGGGGCCGCCCGGTCCGAGTTCCACGGTCAACTCGCCTTCCTCCGCGGCGGCCCTACTGTCGTCGGCCTCGGCCCCGTCCCCATCCTCGCCTCGATCCTCACCGTCATCCCTGGCCGGCAAATCGCGGGAGTCGCGATCCCACGCCCTGAAGCCCGCATAGGTGCCCGCCGGCGCCTCCCGCCGCGGTCCCACGTGGAAGATGCGCACCCCCGCCCGGCCGTCCTCCTCCTCCTCGTCGGCCCGGGGATCCGGAACGTGGAGAGTGTATTCCCGGCCGGCGGGTAGCTCGAAGAGCACGCTGCGCTGCACCCGGTCAAAGGTCACCTCTTCGATGTTCTCCTCGCTGCGACGGTCTTTGTACCCGGTGACGTTACCCTCCCCGTCGGTCAGCCACGCCGACCCGGCGTTTTCCGCAACCACCAGGGCTGTTCCGCGTTCTCTGAGCTCCTCCAGCCGCCTCGCCACCAGCGCACGAACAGGCCCGTACTCCGGTTCGTATTCCTTTTGCACCTCGACCACGAACAGACGGTTCGGCGTTCGGCGCCTCGGCCCATCCGGGGTAATCCAGGCGATCGGCGGCTCCTCACCGTGCTCCTCGGCAAGCTGAATCCGGATGATGTGGGCGTCGCGGCTCCGCAGGTTGAGCTGTTCTTCGTCCTTCCAGTTGTTCGCCACGATGAGATCCACCCGAGCTCGGGCATGATCGATGATGTAGCCGTAGACGAGCATGGCGTGGTGCAGATCCGATGCCGTGAAGCCGGTCAGCACCGGCCTCCCGGCGGCAATTCCGGCACGGACCCGCTCGAGCTCGGCGATGAGCTCGGCCCGCCCCTGCGGCTCGCCCGTTGTAACCGCCTCGACCGCCGAGACGTCGGCCGTTGGGGCCGGTCGCCCGGTCTCGGTCTCGG
>JBKHEN010000116.1:0-8081 GCA_046540795.1 Spirochaetaceae bacterium
GCCTTGAAAAACGGCGCATGCCGATTATAATGGCCGCCATGAACGTGCGCGATCTGGACGGCTATTTTCGATCCTTACTTGCGATCGACGCGATGCGGGAGAAGGACGTCTCGGTGAACGGCCTGCAGGTCGGCCGGCGCACGGAGCAGGTCGAGCGCGTCGCGTTTGCCGTGGACGCGTGCATGGAGACCTTCCTCCGGGCCTCGGAGTGGGAGGCCGACATGCTGTGCGTACATCACGGTCTGTTCTGGGGACACGAGGCGACCATCACCGGCAGGCACTACGAGCGTATACGGCACCTCATCGAGGCCGATCTGGCACTCTATGCGATTCATTTGCCGCTGGACTTTCACCCGACGCTTGGAAACAATGCGCAAATGGCGAAGGCTCTGGAGTTGCAGGGGGTAGAGCCGTTCGGGTCCTACCACGGCACGAAAATCGGCGTCCTCGGGCACCTCCCGGAGCCGTTGGACGTCGGATCGGTGTGCGACCGGTTGTTCGGTGACCCGGCTGAAGCGCTATCGGTACTTCCCTTTGGGGTCGAGGAGGTGCGGACCGTGGCCCTCGTTTCCGGCGGCGCGCCGAAGCTGGTGGCCGAGGCTATTGGAAGAGGAGTCGATCTGTTCATCACCGGAGACGCGTCTCATACCGTGTATCACGACGCACTGGAGGCCGGCATCAACGTGGTCTCAGGCGGGCACTATCGCACCGAAACCTGGGGCGTACAGGCACTTGCCGACCGTTTGGCGGAGGATACCGGCATGCTCACCACATTCATCGATGTACCGACCGGGTTATAAGTGACTGGACCCATTGATTCCGCCCTGAAAGGAACACGCGTGAAGCATATCTCCGGGCAGCTGCTCCTGCCGTTTCTGTTGACTCTGTTAATCATCGTCGTTGACCAGATCACCAAACAGCTCGTGGTTGCCTACATAGAGCCGGTCTACGAGCGCGGATTCCAACTCGAGGTCTTTGGTGAGTTTCTGCGGATCATCCATGCACGCAATCCCGGCATTGCATTCAGCTTGGGCGCGGGGTTTCCGCGGGCGTTACGGCAGGTGCTGTTTACGCTGTTTCCGTTGGCGGTGATCGTCGTCCTGCTCTTCTATTACCTGCGCAGCGGCGACCGATTTAGCCGGCTCGAGCGATGGTCCATTGCCGGGATCGTCGGCGGTGGAATCGGTAACTTGATTGACCGGGTGTTTCGACCCGAGGGTGTCGTGGACTTCGTCGATGTGAAGTTCTACGGTCTCTTCGGCTTGGAGCGCTGGCCGACCTTCAACGTTGCGGACGCAAGCGTGGTAGTCTGCGGCATCCTGCTCGTATTCAGTATTTTCATGGCCGAGGCGCGGAGGGACTCATGAACAAGCGCGTGAACACAGTTCTGTTCGTCATTGGAGCAACGATCGCGAATATCATCGTCATGATGGTGATATTTCTAATTCTATTCGTCATATTTGGTCGCTTCCTGGCTCCGATGATTCCGGCCAATGTAGGCGTCTACATCCTGATGGCGCTATTCGTGCTATCGATCGTCATCACGTATTTCATCTATCACCGCGTGGTGAAGTGGCTGTCAGGAAAGTACGACCTGGAGCAGTATTTCGGCCCGATTTTCCCGCGTCGACGAGGATAATGTCGACCTAGTACCCGTCGGAGAGCGAGCGATTCCGATCCTTCTTGTATAGCTCGTCGTAGACAAAGCCGCGGTTCTTCAGCTTGTCCTTCACGTCCTGCGGGAACGGAATGTACCGCCAGAAGATGTCACGTACTTCCCGATCGAGCTTCTGGGTGCCTTCACTCTCGCGGGTGATCCACAGGACGTAATCCTGCACGAAGGCGTCCTTTACATCCCCCTTCATCCGGCGGTCGGCAAACCACTGGTAGTACCAGCCCGTGAGCCCTTCCTCCATCCAGTAATGCTGGGCCTTTTCCTTTGCCACCTGCCATCTGAGGTCACCGGCGGCGGCAATAACCGCGCTGCGCAAATCCTTAGGATACATGGGCACCGCGAGGCGGCTGCGGCTGGTTGCACGGTTGAACCGTTCGAACGGTTCCCAGCAGATACCCTGGTCCCCGTAGCACGGAACCAGAACGATATAGGGCACGATTCGGTTGGTCTGACGCTTGAACGTTCGCTCAAACACGCCCGGGTCCAGGTACTCCACTTCCGCGAGCACCTTGATGACGTTTTCCCGAGTGCCCATGTCGTCGAAACCGTTTCTGAAGTACTGCTTCATGAGAATCGGGAAGTGGTTTCCCTGTCGGCCGATAGCAAGCTTCGCCATCTGGCGGACGGTCTGCATCTCTCGGACTACGGTCTTGCTGTCCACCGCGGAGCCGCCCTCCCGCTCTTTCTCCTCGAGACCCTCGAGCTGTTCAGTGATAGTTTCGAGCTCCCGGTATTCGCGGCCGAGCTCCTTGTTGAGGTTTCCCAGATTCCGGAGAATGGATGTCATCTCCCCGAGAGCCGCGCGCTGTTCCTCGGTATACGGAGCCTTGAGGTCGTCGAAGCCCGCCGCGGGCTCGTGCCGGGAAAGGAAATCCGCACGTTCCCGCAGAAGCTTTTCTTGCTCCTCGATTTCCTTCGAGCGATTGCGAATGACCGTGAGCTGGCTCTGATACTTTCCGCGGGTTTTCTCGAGAAGGGCGTTGACGCGTTCCGCATCCTTCTTCCCGGCCGTCTTCGTTTCATCCACCGCCGACGGGTTGACCCGTCCCCGCGAGACCGCCTTTAGCCACTCATCGACATAATAGATGGGCTCCCCGGTTTGGTTCTCGAAGACTACGCTTGCGATCATCCGCCGCTGTTCCGGGGACAGGATGGTAGGCAACAACGCCGCGAATCGGAGAAACAGGGTCTTCGGCAGGGGAAGCTCGGTATCTATCTTACGAGCGATGTTTGACGCCACTTCCCAAAAGGCCGTAATGATGCGGCTGCGATAGGCGGACCGTTCCTTGGAATCGGCGGCGTTGAGAAAGGCGGCCAGTTGGGAGTGCAGGCGTTTGGCTGCGTCACCCTCCCCGGTGAGCACCTTCTGATAGAACTTCTTATCCTCGAAGTACGGTTTGGGCTGTTCGAAGGTCTTCTCGGGAACGTGAAAGTGTTCCCGCTCGCTGTCGGGCACGACGTCGGTGGAGGACGAGGCGCTCTTCGACTCCGCTTCCTCGAAGAGCTCGGAGAAGTCGGGAACCTCCTCGGTTTCGCTCATCGAGCCCTGATGGACGTCGTCTTCTACCGGCAGGAGCTCCGAAACCTCCGTCTCCGACTGCCCGTGGTTGTCACCCTCTGTCTGCCCGGGATTGCGTGCCATGATGTATCAATGCGCGGAACGCGGGTATTGGAGGTGACGGGATTCGAACCCGTGACCCCCTGAATGCCATTCAGGTACTCTAGCCAACTGAGCTACACCCCCACGATCAAAAACGATAGTATGAAAAAAGCGCCGTCGGTGTCAAGCGGCGGCGGCGGCTGAGTCTCGCAGCTCTCAGGCGGGTATAGGCTCACCACACTCGTAGAGATAGCCGGTGCGGATACATGCGTCGAAGAGATGGAAGCTGATAAACTCCTCGGACTCTCGGACGGTGGCATCCGAGCACGAGCGGATGAGTATCCTGTAGCCCTCCCGTTCCTCTCGGAGGATCTCGATGTAGGTATCCACGCCGGTCATACCCTTGACCCTGTACTGTTTGCCGTTTCGTCGGGTGGTCATGCTACCCTCCTCCTTACCTGTTCTCAAATTTCGGAAGAATGGCTATGGTCGATTATGCGTTTTCAGCGGGGAGCAGGTTGAGTATCGGAACCATCATCGAAAAGCGGCTTACGCACGACCGGTCCTCGGTGTTCGTTTTCCCCTCGGAGATAAGCGCGGCGTTCCGTCGTGACGAGGCGGCGCGCCAGGGAGCGGCGAGGGCGGTACGATCGGACCGTTTTATCTCCTGGGATACCTTCAAGGAGCACACGTTGCAGGAGCCCGGCGGTGCGGGGCCGGCGAACCGTACGACCCGTATGCTCTTTGCCGCGGAGCTTCTCGGCGATAATGCTCGTCGGCCATTTCTCCGCAGGCTCGTCGAGCCGCAATACGCGGGCGAAGCGGATGCGTTTATTCCGCAGATACAGAATATACTCCCCACGCTGGAAACCCTGAGACGGCGCGTAGTGCGGGGGCGGCTCGAGCCCCGGGCAGCACGGGACGTAGAAGAGCTCTCGCGGCGCTATCGGGCGTTCCTCGAACGGCATGACCTGTTCGAGCCGGCGTGGGAGGCGCATCGGTTCGCTCCCCGGGGGCGACGCTATCTGATTTTCGGTCCCGAGCTCGTCACGGATTTCGCCGACTTCGAGCCGGCTCTCCGGGAGCACGAGGCGATCACGTTGATTCCGGCCGCCGCCGTGCCCGAGACGGGAAGACAGGGGCCTCGGGTTCGTGAATACGAGACCGCCCGTGCGGAGATTCGCGACGCCTCTGCGGAGCTGGAGCGGCTGCTGGAGGAGGGCGTTGCCGCCTCCGACATCGCCGTGACGATCTGCGGTGAGGATGCCTATCGATCGTACTTCACCGAGGCCTGTCGGCGCCGTGAAATCCCGGTGAGCTTCCGTGCGGGCGCTCCCCTGACCGAATACCCCGCGGGGCGCTTTTTCGAAAACCTTCGCGCTTTGCCGTCCTCCGGATTTTCCCTGGGGGCGATACAGGCGCTCGTGCTCGATAGGGCGGTGCCGTGGAATAACGCACGAGCGCTGCGTGCACTGGTGCGCCAAGGCATTGCCCGGGGCTGCCGCCGGAACTTTCTGGAGGGCGGGGACATGAGGGACGTCTGGGAGCCCGCTCTCGAGGGCGAAGAGCGTGCGTTGCCGCGCCGACTGTATCGAAGCCTGCGATCCCGGGCCACGGCACTCGTGGAAGCCTCCGATTTCGAGCTGTTGCGGGCGCGTCTGTACGAGCTCTTCAACACGCTTCTCGATACCGAGAGGTGGTCCGAGACCCAGTTGCCGGTGTTTCAGAGCTGTCTCGACGTGCTCGCCGATCTCATTGAGGCGGCGAGACGATTCGCGCTGCAGCCGCCACGTCCCTACGATCTGTGGCTCAGTGCGCTTCGCGCCCGTGTCTACGTACCGAAAGATTCCGGCGGCGGAATTGCGGTGTTTCCCTATCGTGTGGCCGTCGGGACCCGGCCCGCCTATCATTTTCTGCTCAACGCATCGCAGTCGGCCATGCAGGTCGTCCACGCCCCGTATGGATTTCTCAGGGAGGACGAGAAAGAGGCGCTCGGCCTCGAGGATAGGGACTTCACATCGGCCTACGCCGCCGCCTATGCCGCTTCGGGAGACGTGATTTGGGCCGCGTATTCCCGGGAGAGCTTCCGTGGACCGCAACTTCCGCCCGCCTGGTTCTCCGAGCGGGGACTGGTGCTGCCGGTGAGTGGAGATGAGGCGGCGCCTGACCCCTATCGCCGCGAGCGCGGGTATTTTGCCGCGTCTGCGGAGCATCCGAAACGGACATACCCGCACCAACTCGAGGGCCTGTCGTTTATGACGAACGGGGGATTCTCCCCGCGAACGCCGGATTTCTCCCGGAAGACGCTCGCCGACGACACGCTCCTCCAGGAGGTACTCGCACGGCGGCGCCGAAGGGAGGACGGGCGGCTCCGGATCTCGCCGAGCGACGTCGGAGGCTACCGGCATTGTCCCTTCGGCTTTCTGCTATCCGGTTTGCTCGGACTCGACGAGACGGAGTACCTGGTAGGTGCCCGGAACGCCGCGGACATCGGCACGATGTACCATGTGGGGCTCGAGCGGCTATACCGGAAAATTCGGGAGCGGGACGGCGTCTTTCGTAACCATGAGGTCGGTCGTTACCACGACTGGGTGGCGGAGACCGCTCGGGATGCGAGCGAGGAGTGGGCGCGGCGCAACACGGCACTCTCACCGGCGGAGGTGCCCGCTCACCGCTTGAAGCTCGAGGAGAGCATGCACAACCTCATCGACGCGGACGCCGAACGGTTCGACGGGTGGCGGATCGAAGCACTGGAGTGCTACGAGCATGGGGAGCTCTCCGGAGACGCCGTCCTCGGTGGGCGCATGGACCGCATAATGCAGCCGACGGACTCGGATTCGGCGGCTGCGGTGGTGGACTACAAGAAGGGACGGCTTCCGAGCGGCAAAGCGTTTCGGGTCGACCCGGAGGCTCCCACGGAGCTCTCGGAGATTCAGTTGCCGCTCTACGCGGAGGTGCTCCGGCGACTCGGACGGAAGGTCGTCGGACTCTATCTCTATTCGGTGGAAAAGGAGCGGTATCTGTCGGTGTTCTCCGATACGGGTAACGCCGTTCTCGACGACGAGGCCCTTGCGGCTTCCCGTCAGGCGGCACGGTCCGCCGCAGAGGAGATGCTCGACGGTTTGCGGGCCGGGGACTTTCGGTTCCCGGAGCCCGGTGGGGGCTGCGAATCGTGCTCGTTTCCCGGGATATGCCGGGCGCGGTTCGTCACCGAATGAGGAAAGAGAGGTTCTAGCGTGTATGCCGGATCATACCCGCGATAGCAACGGATTCGACCGCCCTTCTCATGGGGAGCACGGAGACCCCGGCGGTCCGGAGGGGGAGGGGTGCGTCGGGGGCATGCAGCTCGACGACGAGCAGCGAGAGGCGGTGAACGTCCGGCGGAATGCGGTCGTCACCGCCGGCGCCGGCTCCGGCAAGACACGGGTTCTTGCCGAACGATATCTGCGCTTGGTTCTCGATGAGCGGGTGCCGGTGGACCGTATCCTTACTCTCACCTTTACTCGCAAGGCCGCAGCGGAGATGTACGAGCGGATCTATCGGCGACTCGGCGAACACCGAGACGAGCCCTTCGCGGCGGCGCAGATCGCGCAGTTCGAGACGGCGCAGATCTCGACCCTCGACAGTTTCTGCGCACGCATCGCACGAAACGGCTGCACCCGTTTCGGCGTACCGCCGGGGTTCCGAAGCGACGAGGAGGAAATTGATCGGCTTGCCGAGGATGCGGCGCTTGCGTTCCTGCTCGAGCACCGCGCAAACCCGGTGCTTGCTCGGTTCATTGCGATAAACGGCTTCGATTCGGTGTGGCGTGCGGGTCTGGCCGAGCTGGCGCGAAGCTATGTTCTGGTCTCCCGCGAACGGAGCGCCGCGGAGGGGCTCTCGGCACAGCTTGCGGAGCTCGGCCGGCTGTATCGAGAACGCCGGAGAGAGGTGCAGACGACGGTGGCGGAGATCCTCGCGCTCGAGGGCTCGGTGAAGGCGATCCGAACGGCGCAGGCCGCCTTGCGGGACGTGGAGCTCGAGGAGGGTTGGGAGCCGCAGACCGCCGCAGGCCCGCCTGCGGGTATGGCGGAGCTCGAGCAGGCGCTCGCCGGTGTAGGAAAGCGGACCGGGCGCAGCAGCGCGGAGGCGGTCGTGCGGTACAAGGATGCCGTCGACGGGCTGAAGGAGGCCGCACGGGAGCTCCGAGCCCTGGTCTCTACCTTTGCCGCCCGGGACGAGCTGCGGGAGCTGTACCGGCTTGTCGACGTGTTTGCCGAACAGGTGAGGGCGGAGAAACGGAGACGGGCCCTACTTTCGTACCGCGACGTGATGGAGATGGCGGTGGACCTGCTCCGAACGGATGCGAGTCTGCGCGCGCACTATCGCGAGCGCTTCTCCTTCATCATGATCGATGAGTTTCAGGACAACGATGAGCTACAGAAGCAGCTCTTGTATCTGCTCTCCATCTCCGACGACGCCGAGGCCCGGCGCGGCGGTGACGGGACCGTGCACACGTTGTCGGCCGCCGACCTCGATGAGAGCAAGTTGTTCTTCGTGGGGGACGAAAAGCAGTCGATCTATCGTTTCCGCGGCGCCGACGTGAGCGTCTTCAAGGCCCTCTCGGGCGAGCTTACGGGCGCCGGCGGCAAGTCTTTGGAGCTTCCGTACAACTATCGCAGCCGGCGCTCGTTGCTTTCGTTTTTCAACGCGGTTTTCGCGGCGGCGCTCGGCGGAGCCGAGGCGGACTACGAGGCTCGGTTTGCGCCCCTCGACCCACCCCCCGGCGGGCGCGCCACCGGCGGGCGTGGCCCCGACGACCGTGGC
>JBKHEN010000117.1:0-7979 GCA_046540795.1 Spirochaetaceae bacterium
CGCCTCCGGGCGGCGGTCCGGCCGGAAGGGAGCAACAGCTGACAGTTGACGTGCAGGATAGGCGCTCTTAAGATGGAGTCATGCAGACGCCGGAGGATTCGGCGTATGCTATTATAGTGGGCACAGAATCAAGGAGTGAATCATGGCAAATCTGAAATCGAGCTATATGGGCATCGGCCTCAAGAGCCCGCTCATCGTCGGCGCGTGCAGTCTCACGAGCCACATGAAGGCGATCAAGAAAATCGAAGAAGCGGGTGCAGGCGCCCTTATCATCAAGTCCCTTTTCGAGGAGGAAATCCAGCTCGAGAAGTACAAGATGGAAGAAGACATCGTCATGTACGACGATTGGCACGCCGAGATGACGGACATCTTTCCGGACAAAGAGCACGCGGGCCCGGATGAGCACCTGATGTGGGTACGCAAGACCAAGGAAGAGGTCGGCATTCCCGTGATCGCCAGCCTCAATGCCGTCACCCATGACACCTGGGTGGAATGGGCGCAGAAGCTCCAGGACACCGGCGTCGACGGGCTCGAGCTGAACTTCTTCTCCACACCGACCAGCTTCGACGAAGACGCGAAGAGCATCGAGGATGCACAAGTCGAGGCACTGCGGGACGTCAAGAAGGCCGTGAAGATTCCCGTATCGGTAAAGCTCAGTCACTTCTACACCAATCCTCTGGCACTGGTGAAGCGCATGGCGGATACCGGAGTGGACGGCTTTGTGCTGTTCAACCGGATGTTCCACCCGAGCTTCGACATCGAAAAAGAGAGCATGACGTTTCCCTTCAACCTCTCCCAGCGCAATGACCATCGACTCCCCATGCGCTTCGCGGGGCTGCTCTACGGCAACATCGAAGGCAGCATCTGCGCCTCCAACGGCATCCATCAGGCCGAGGATGCCGTCGAGGTCCTTCTTGCAGGGGCCGATGTCTTCCAGGTGGTCAGCACCCTGTATCAGAACTCTTTCGGTATCATAGAGGACATCAGCTCGGGCATTGCGGCCTGGATGGACCGGAAGGGCTATCGCACCCTCGATGATTTCCGCGGAAAGCTGAGCGCCAAGCACACCGCCGACAACGCGGCCTATCGTCGTGCGCAGTACGTGAAGATGCTGCTCCACGCCGATGATTACGTGAAGCGGCCCACCCTCATTTAATAGGTAGCACACCATGACCATCGAAAAGCAGGCCTTCGGGGAAAGCCCCGAAGGCCCCGTTGAGCGTATCACCATAGTGAACCAGGCCGGAGTATCGGTCTCCGCAATGACCTATGGAGCCATCATCACCTCGGTACTTCTCCCCGACGCCGCCGGCCACCGAGAGGAAGTCACTCTCGGATTCGATGAGCTCGAGGGTTATCTCGGCCGGCATCCCTATTTCGGGGCTACCGTCGGCCGGGTCTGCAACCGCATTGCGGGGGCGTCGTTCTCCCTCGATGGAAAGCGCTATCCGCTGGAAGCGAACGAAGGGGGGAACACACTCCACGGCGGGACGCACGGTTTTCACCGCAAGCTCTGGACGGCGGACGTGTTTGGTGAGAGCGATGAGGCGGGCGTCATCTTTCGCTGCACCAGTCCGGACGGAGAGGCCGGCTTTCCCGGCACGCTCTCGGTGTCGGTGCGTCTATCGTTAAACGAGAGCAACGAGTTACGTCTACGCTACGAGGCAGCCACCGACAAGGCCACGCCGGTGAGCCTCACCAACCATGCCTATTGGAACCTCAGCGCCCGCCCGGAGCACGGCGTCCTCGACCATCAGGTACTGATCGACCCGGACCATTATCTGCCGACCGATGCGGCGCAGATACCTACGGGACAGGTCCTTCCGGTGGCAGGCACGCCCCACGATTTCCGCAACGCCAAGCCCGTCGGCCGAGACATAGGGAAGGTCGAGGGCGGATTCGACGAGTGTTACCTCTTCGGTGCCGACCTCGACTCCGCCTTGCAGGAGGCCACCATGGGCTCCGAAACGATGAGGCGGTGCGCCCGTGTCGTTGAACCCGGGAGCCGGCGCACCATGGAGATACATTCCACCATGCCCGGGCTGCAATTCTATACGGGCAACAAGCTCGACGGCGCACCGGCACGCGACGGCGGAAGCCTTCACGCTCATGCGGCCATGTGTTTTGAGACTCAATTTCTTCCGAACGCCGTGAACGAGCCCGCCTTTCCCTCCCCCATTCTGCGCCCCGGCGATACGTATCGCCATGAGACCGTGCACATATTCGGCACGGAATAACTCCCGCGGGACGCCCTGAGCAGAAACAGCGGAAGCGGGTCCGGCGTGAGAGGGCCGGGGGGCCGCACGCGGAGCGCTCGGAGCACTCCGCGCGCTTCAGACCCCTTACTTACGGTCTCCGGCCCATTATCGGCCGGTTACTGATTCTGCGTTTCGTCGTCCTCGTTGACGACCTCGTAGTCGGCGTCCTCGTAGTCGCCGCCTGCGGCCTGACCGTCACCTCCGGAACCGGTATCGGTGCCGCCTGCTGCACCCGCTGCACCACCACCGGCGGTCGCGCCGCCTTCGCCGGCGCCTTGCGGGCCGCCCTGCTGCTGGTATACGGTCTGCGCAAGCGTGTGCGACGCGGACTTCAGAGCCTCGGTCTTCTGTTTGATCTGCTCGAGATCATCGGCCTCCATCGCCTGCTTGAGCTCGTCGATCGCCGTGCGTACAGACTGTTTGTCGGAATCGGAGACCTTGTCGCCATAGTCGGAAAGCGACTTCTCGGTCGTATAGATCAGGCTGTCCGCCTCATTGCGCGCTTCCACGCGTTCGCGGGCTTTGCGGTCTTCGTCCGCGTGCTGTTCGGCATCCTTGACCATCTTGTTGATCTCCTCCTCGGAAAGACCCGACGAGGATTCGATACGGATCTTCTGCTCCTTGCCGGTACCGAGGTCCTTTGCGGAGACGTGGACGATGCCGTTTGCGTCGATGTCGAAGGTGACCTCGATCTGCGGCACGCCGCGCGGTGCGGGCGGTATACCCTCCAGATTGAACTCGCCGAGAAGCCGGTTCTCGTGCGCCATCTCTCGCTCGCCCTGGTACACCTTGACGGTTACCGCCGTCTGATTGTCCTCAGCGGTGGAGAAGATCTGGCTCTTCTTCGTGGGTATGGTGGTGTTGCGCTCTATGAGCTTGGTGAACACGCCGCCGAGGGTCTCGATACCGAGGGAGAGCGGCGTCACGTCGAGTAGGAGCACGTCGCCGACGTCACCGCCGAGCACGCCTGCCTGAATGGCCGCGCCCATGGCGACGACTTCGTCCGGGTTGACGCCTTTGTGCGGTTCCCTACCGAAGAGCTCGGTGACAAGCTTCTGGACCATCGGGATACGCGTTGAGCCTCCGACGAGGATTACCGCGTTGATGTCCTCCGACTTGAGCCCTGCATCCGAGAGCGCCTGATTGCACGGCTCGCGGGTCTTCTCGACGAGGTCCCCAATGAGTTGCTCGAACTTGGCCCGCGTGAGGTTGTAGTTCAAGTGCTTGGGACCGGACTGATCGGCCGTAATGAACGGCAGGTTGATGTCCGTGCTCTGGGCACTGGAGAGCTCCTTCTTGGCGTTCTCGGCCGCTTCCTTTAGCCGCTGCAGCGCCATACGATCCTGGCCGAGATCGATGCCGTAGTCGCTCTTGAAGTTCTGCACCAGCCATTCGATGATGCGCTGATCGAAGTTGTCACCACCGAGGTGGGTGTCGCCGTTGGTAGAACGAACCTCGAACACGTTGTCCCCGAGCTCGAGGATGGAGATGTCGAACGTGCCTCCCCCGAGGTCGAACACGGCGATCTTCTGCTCGTTGTTGTTCTTGCCGAATCCGTAGGCCAGCGCCGCGGCGGTCGGCTCGTTAACGATGCGCTGTACGTCCAGCCCGGCGATACGGCCTGCGTCCTTGGTTGCCTGACGCTGAGAATCGTTAAAATAGGCCGGCACCGTAATCACCGCCTGCGCGACTTCCTCACCGAGGTAGTCCTCCGCCGTCTGCTTCATCTTCTGCAGCACCGCAGCGGAGAGCTCCGGCGGAGAGAACTGCTTGTCGCCGACTTTGACGCGCACGTCGCCGTTGGGGCCTTCCTCCACTTCATAGCCGACGATCTCCCGCTCACGGTCTACCTCGTGATACCGACGGCCCATAAACCGCTTGATGGAATAGATCGTATTGTCGGGGTTGGTGATCATCTGGTTGCGGGCCGGCTGCCCCACCAGGCGCTCGCCCTTGTTGGTGTAGGCCACCACCGAGGGGGTCGTTCGATTCCCTTCCGCGTTCTGAATGACCACCGGATCGCCGCCTTCCATCACGGAGACGACGGAGTTCGTCGTTCCGAGGTCAATGCCGATTATCTTCTTGGACTTTGCCATAGTTTGCCTCCCTGAGTCAGGTTCCTGTCTCGCAATGTCACCCTCACGGGGTCACCCTCACGGGGCCACCTTCGAAGCATGTCATCGCCATGTCTATACTCAAACGCCGAGCGGGGACTTCGTGTCCCCGCCCGCGTGTCACCGTTCATCGTTGTCATTCACTCCATACGGAGCGCGTGTGATGTCGCGGCGTCGGCGCCCGCGTCCGCTCTGACGGCGCACCACGGGCACCGCCGTCGGACGGCCGGGGCTCAACCTGACTTCACATCGATCTTCCGGGGCTTCACCGCTTCCTGCAGATGCAATGTGAGCGTCAGCACGCCCTTGTCCATTTTGGCGTCGATCTTCTCTCGGTCCACCGTCTCATCGAGCGTAAAGACCTGATGAAAGTCGCCGGGACGCCGCTCGCGCAAGACGTAATTCGTTCCTTCCGTCTCCTCTTTGCGGGCACCGTGGATGATGAGCTGATCGTCCTCGATCCGGACGTCTACATCGTTTTTCTCCACTCCCGGCATATCGAGACGGAGCATTATCTTGCCGTCCTCTTCCCAGCACATATTCCCTACGGGACGTACGTTCCGGCCGGTGGTTGCTTCCATTTCCCGTTCTGCCATAGCGGACCTCCTTACTTGGATACGTCGACCTTGATCTGCTTGGGTTTCACCTCTTCTCGCTTCGGCAGCGTGACCCTCAAAACACCGTTCTTGAGCTCGGCCTGCACCTTCTGCGTGTCGACGCTGTGGGGAAGCGAAAGCGTGCGCTGGAAGTTGCCTTCCCACTCCTCCTGCCGGTACACCTTGACTTCGTCGCCGAGCTTGGGAAGCTCACGACTACCCTTTATGGTGAGCACGTTCGACGCGATGGACACATCGACGTTCTTCTCCTCCACCCCGGGGAGGTCCATGAACACGTAGAAGTTGTCGTCGTCCTCGGTGACGTCGAGCGCCGGCGAAACCGCGCGGTCGAGCAAACCACCGCTCTGACCATAGTCGTAATCGAACAAGCGATTAATCTCGTTCTGCAACCGATCGAGCTCGGACAACGGGTCGAGTCCTCGCCTCCAGGTCGTCAGATTCATATCACCCTCCTTTGCAATGGAGTTCTTCGTACGATTTCTCGTCGCATTAACTAATTAGCACCAACCGTGCCAAGACCGGTCAATATCACAAGTTTCTTACATATAAAGAATTAGCGACCGGCCGCGTTGCTCCTGCCAACCTGCGGCAAGGCGGAAGTGAGGGAACACTACGCAGCACCGGGGCTCCGCATAGCCACCGATGTGTCAAAAGGGAACAACCACGATGCAGACCCCGAGGAGTGTGATGCAAAATGCGTTACTCGCCGCCGAGCAGCGTGCTGATCCTCTCCAGCTTCGACTCCACCGCAAGCTGCAACTCCGCATCGAGGTTTCGAGAATCCCGGTAGGAAACGCGCATCACCGGAGGAGAGGGCGTGAACATCCGCCGCAGCAGTGAGGTTTCCCTCATGACCGTAACATCACCGACATCCGATCGGGGGACGGAAAAGTAGATTCCCTCCCGCGGTTTTCCCGGGTCGCCGGCGCTTTGAACAATTGCGGAGAACCAGTTCGCAGAGGGAAAGTGGCGAAAGTACAGCGCCCGCTCGGTCACGAACAGAAGTCCCCATACTCCGGCGTTGCCCTCGGCACATCCGCGGAGACACTTAGCCATGGCATAGACCAGAACCTTCTCGCCGAGATCCTCTTCGGTACGCCGCCAGAACTCCTCAGGGCTCTCGCGGCGCCTTTGTATCCACTCCATAACGTGTATAATGTAGCATGCACGGCAGCCGGTGTCGCCCCGGCCTGCAACGGAGCGGCGCTCCTGATCGGCCCAGGCTATAACGGCGCCGCACTCGTGGGCGACCGGACCTGCACCAGCGCACTCCTGGGCGACCGGGTTCGCCGATATCGCGTCGAGGAGGAGGTTCGATGACCCGCGCAGAGATGGTAGGACGGTTGTTTCCCGACGGGATACCCCGGCTGTGGTGCCCGCTTCTGACGCATTACGATGAGGCGGGCCGCATCGATCGGGAGCGAATGCGGGCGCACCTGCTGACGCTCACTCCCCGGGTGAATACGTTCCTCGCCCCCGGCTCTACGGGCGACGGGTGGGAGATGTCGCCGGAGCAGCGCGGCCGGTTGTTGTCCTTTCTCACAGAGGCGGCGCCGGAGCTCGGATTCACGCTGCTCGTGGGAGTACTCGAGACCGGCAAAGGCCGCGCACGAGAGGCGGTTTCCGCGATTTCTGCGGGGCTCGGGGCTCCGACACCGCTGCAGGCCGCCGGCGATGGCGGGGGCACCGACGACACGAGCGCCCTGAAGCGGTTATCGGAGCAGCGGGTTTGCGGCTTCACCGTCACGCCCCCCGCGGGCGCCGAGCTCTCGCAGGATGAGATTCGGAAGGATCTTGCGGGAGTATTGGAGCTCGGCCTGCCGACGGCGCTATACCAGCTGCCGCAAATCACCGGGAACGAGATGTCCCCCGATACCGTCACCGATCTTGCCGGGCGCTACCGAAACTTCTATCTCTTCAAGGACACGAGCGGTGCGGACCGGGTCGCATACTCGGCACGGCTGACCGCGGCGGAAACCGCCGAGCACGAGGCGGAAGAGGTCTTTCTGCTGCGGGGAGCCGAGGGCGATTACGCCGAGCACCTCAAGGCCGCCGGCGGCAGATACGACGGGTTCCTGCTGAGCACGGCAAACTCGTTTTCCGAGGAGCTCTCACGGATCATCGAGCTCGTGCACTCGGGCCGCTCGGAGGAGGCACGCGCCTTGTCGAGGCGGGTACAGGCCGTGGTGGACGGGGTATTCGAGGCCGTTTCGCCTCTGGCGTTCGGGAACCCGTTTGCCAACGCCAACAAGGCTATAGACCATGTCCGGGCGTTCCATCCTGAGGCTACCCGGGTTTCGCCTCCCATGACCCATAGCGGAACACGGCTACCGGAGGAGGCGGTTCAGCGGGCCGAGGAGCTGCTTGCCCGGCAGCAACTTCTGCCGGAACGGGGATATCTCGCCGGATAGCCGAAAGTGAAGTATATAGAAGATTGTTGCAACCGATTGATACGAGCTAAAGCCGCCCCTATACTCGGACCTCGGAGGCTTACATGAGAAAATTTGCGCTGTTCGCGTTCAATGGGGATCCTATGTGCTTCGTGCACGTGCTCCTGAACGCCCTCGACATCAAGGAACAAGGACACGAAGTCGCCCTCGTAGTGGAGGGGAGTGCCACGAAGCTCGTAAAGCTGCTCTCCGGCGGCCCGGGACTCGAGGAATTCGCCGAGCAAAGCCCTCAGATGTATCGGATGATCGCTGATCTCTTCCAGCAGGTAAAGGACGCCGACATGATAAGCTGTGTCTGTCGGGCCTGTTCCGCCATGATGGGCGCGCTCGAGGACGCCGAGAAACTCGACCTCCCGCTGTGCAGTGAGCTCAAGGGGCACCCCTCGATGAGCCGTTACATCGCGGAGGGGTATGAGATCGTGTCGTTCTGAGCACCCGGCGCCTCAGGTTTATCCCCTCGCGCCGCCGGTGGAGCCCTACGGGCCGGCGCCGGTTCCGCTTGCCCCGCCGGTCGCCGCCCCTTCCGGTCCGGTCGCCGCC
>JBKHEN010000118.1:0-7902 GCA_046540795.1 Spirochaetaceae bacterium
CGGGTGGAGAAGGGCGATAGCCCTCCTCCGGCGGCCTGCGGGGGCGGCCTGCGGGGCAGACGGTGATGCAGGACGCATCGTCCGAGGGGGCACGTCGCCGAGCGACCGTAACATTTCGTGGACCCTCCGTAGCTGCAACTGTGCAGAAAACCATACACAAACGACGTATTCCGACGCGAACGGGCCATGGCGGCCCATTTAAGTTCTTTGTAAATGGGGACTTAAAGGTTTAATAGTGCAGGGGCTGTACTTGGTATGGAGCTTGCTAAATGGTCCTGGAGGGCTAACGATGAAGAAAACGACAGACAGCAGCGGGTTCCACGACGACACCCTGAAGGCATACTTCGATCAGATCAAGAAGACTCCGCTTCTCACCCCGGAAGAGGAGTGCGAGCTCGGCCGCCGCATCCAGGACGGGGACGAGGCGGCCAAGGCCAAGCTGATCGAGTCCAATTTGCGCTTGGTGGTAAAGATTGCCAAGAGCTACATCACCAGTGACGTGTCCTTCATCGATTTGGTACAGGAAGGTAATCTCGGCCTCATAAAGGCCGCGTCCAAGTTCGACCACCGCCGGAAGGTGCGGTTCAGTACCTACGCCTCATGGTGGATAAAGCAGTCCATTACGCGGGCCCTCAGCAACAAACGGCGTCAGATCCGCCTACCGCACCGCAAGGAAGACGCGCTTCGGCGCATCCAGCGAACGTACACGACGTTGAGTCAACGACTTATGCGCAGCCCGACGGTCCCGGAGGTGGCGCATGAGCTGGGGCTGAAACCCGAGGAAGTTACGGACATTCTCAACATCTCCTCCGCCGTAGTTTCTCTCGATACCGACATCAACGAGGATTCGGGAACCTTTCACGACATCTTCGAAGACTACTCCTACGCCCCCGACATGGAGCTCATGAAGCGCTCTCTCCGTGACGAGACCATGCGTTTTCTCGAGCGGCTGAAGGACCGCGAACGCCAGATCCTCCTCTACCGGTTCGCGTTCTACGGGGGAAAGAAGTACACCCTCAAGCGGATCAGCGACGAAATGGGCATTTCCCCGGAGACGGTGCGCCAGATAGAGATCCGTGCCCTGCGCAAGCTGAAGGAGCATGCCGGGGAGCTGCGCGAATACGTCTACGGTTGACCGAGGGGCGGATTCCCCGTACCTTCGCGGTAGACGAGGATGCCCGAATCCACGCGACCCAAGAAGACCTCCAAGCGATCCACACCCCGGCAACGCGTGTTTCGCGTATATGTGCTGCTCACCGCGGCGCTCGCGGTGTTGGTGGTGGCGGCGTTATTGCTTCCACGGGTCGAGTCGGAGCGGGACGGTGCCCCGGAGGCCGACGGAGAACGGGACGACGGCCCGCAGCTGACCGAGCGATACCCCCCCGAAGAGCGGCTCCCGGAGGAAGAGTCCGGGGACCCCAATGAGGCGCCTCTATACGGGCCGGGACGGAAACCGGACTACCCGGAGGGGGAGATGGGGCCTCAGGGCACGTTGGAGCCCGGGCGTTTCACGCGGCCGGAACGTCCGGAACCGGAGCCCGAGATAAAGGGGAGTCTCGCCATCGTCATCGACGACGTGGGAAACAGTCTGGTCGATCTCGAGCCGTTCCTACAGTTCGAGGGGCCGTTGACCGTGGCGGTGCTTCCTCACAGGCGGCATTCTCAGGAGGCTGCCGAACGGGCGGCCGCATACGGCAAAGAGGTGATCCTGCATTTGCCGATGGAGCCGGTTACGGAAGACGATCCGGGGCCGGGTGCCGTCTACGCGGACATGTCGAGTGAGGATATCGCGGATACCGTGCAGCGGAACCTGCAGTCGATACCCGGGATTCGTGGAGTAAACAATCATATGGGTTCCCGTGCCACCGCCGACCCGGAGGTGATGGAGACGGTGCTTTCACAGCTGGCCGATGAAGAGCTGTTCTTTCTCGACAGCCGTACCGCGGCGAATACCGTCGGTCCGGCGACGGCCGAAGAATACGGGATACCCCATTTGGAGCGCACAGTGTTTCTCGATAACGAGAGTAACAGAGACTACATCCGAAACGCCGTACGTGAGGGTATGGATATAGCGGAGCGCAAGGGCCATGCGGTGATGATCGGTCACGTGATGGTGAATGAGCTCGTGGAAGTGCTGAACGAGATGTATCCGTTCATTCAGGACGAAGGCTTCGATCTGCGCTACCTTTCGGAGCTGGTCCTTCCCCCGGAAACGGATGAAGATACTGGGAATTGAGACTTCCTGCGATGAATGCTCAGTGGCCGTCGTTGAGGACGGGCGTCGGCTCATCGCTCAGCGGATTGCCTCACAAGTAGCCTATCACGCCCCCTACAGCGGTGTGGTCCCGGAGATAGCCTCGCGCAAGCACGCGGAATGGATACTGGACGTTTACCGTCGCACCCTGGCGGACGCGGGATTGAGCTCCGTCGATCTGGACGGGGTGGCGGTCACGACCAGGCCCGGTCTGACCGGCTCCCTGGTGGTCGGTCTGAGCTTTGCCAAAGCCCTCGCAATGAGCCTGGACATTCCGCTTGTCGGGGTGAATCATATTCTCGCCCATCTGTATGCGCCGCACCTGGAATACCGGATCGACTACCCGTACCTGGGGCTATTGGTTTCCGGCGGGCATACCCTCATTGCCCGGGTGGATGAGGCGGAGCGCATCGAGGTGCTCGGTACTACCGTAGACGATGCCTGCGGGGAGGCATTCGACAAAGTGGCTAAGTTCCTCGACCTCGGGTATCCCGGGGGGGTAGCCATAGACCGATTGGCTCGTCGCGGGAGCCCCCAGGCATTCTCGTTTCCCCTTGCGGTTGTCGATTCAGGCCCCGGGCGCTACGACGTATCGTATTCCGGGCTGAAGACGGCCGTCGCCGGGCAGCGGGAGAAGTTTCGGGATCGGCGCTTCGAGGCGACGCCGGAGAACATCGCGGCGTCCTTTGAAAAGGCGGCCGTCGAGACGGTGGTCCTGCAGGTCGAGCGTGCGGCCGCCGATACCGGCGTGGATACCCTTGTCGTCGGGGGCGGGGTGGCTGCAAACACCTATCTCCGGCGTCGCCTCGGCGGGCGGCAGGACCTACGCGCGGTATTTCCGTCGATGGAGCTGTGTACCGACAACGGCGCCATGATCGCGGGTCTCGGCTACCGGTATCTCAAGGACGGGCGCGGCGATCCGTTGACCATCGGGGTGTCGGCGCGGGTTGCCGGATATCGTGGTCGCCCCTCGTGAGGGGCGCGAGAGGCGCCGCCGATTGCCGTGTCGGGCTAGAGTGACGCCTCCTCGGCCACTTCGGCAAGATCCTCGTCCGCTTCGAAGAGGCGGGGAGTCGTCGGTGTCGGCTCCGCGATGACTCGCTTGGTTACCGCGGCAATGCCCCGGGAAAACGCAGCGTCCGGCGCGAGGCTGAAAAGCGGTCGCCTGCGGGCTATCGAGGTGGGGACAACCGGATCGTGCGGCAGGAACCCGATGTACTGTACCTCGATATCCAGGTTCTTGCGGGCCACCTGCCTGAGCTTTGCCCCCAGCGGTATCTCGGAGCGACTGTGGCCCATGTTGAGCACGACCCGCGGCAGGAAGCCGCTGAGAGCCCTTCGGGCGGTGTCGCCGGCCTCGGTGGATCGGGCGGACAGGTGGTCGATGAGCGCTCCGAGGGACTGCTTGCCGCCTTCGAGCCGCTCGGCCGCGAAGCGCTCGACTTCGGCCCGCTCCTCGCTGCGGGCGGGAAAGCTCCGCGATAGAAGACGAAACAACGCGGCCTTCACGAACGAGTAGGCGTTGAGAACCGATGTCGTCTCCGGAGTTGCTACGACGATGCCGGAGGTCGAGGTCAGAAAGAAATCGACCGTGTTGTATGCGGTTCCCGAGCCGAGATCGAGAATGACAAAGTCCGCCACCAGCTGTCCCAGCTCCCGAATGATTTTTCGTTTGCGAAAGTACGGAAGGTTCGCGGTGCCGGGCAGCAGCGAGTCTCCGGGGATGAAGTACAGGCGCCGCTCTCCGGTTTCTACGAGCAGAGCCTCCAGATTCCGTTCCTGCTTATACACGTAGTGCCCGAGTCCGGACTTGTCGTTCTTCTCTCCGAGGCATGTATGTAGGTTGGAGCCTCCGAGATCGAGGTCCACGAGAACCACGGTCTTGCCGGCTCGCGCGAGGGAAACTCCGAGGTTGGCGGTGAACACGGTCTTGCCGACTCCGCCTTTCCCGCTTGCAACCGGGAGGATGGTCGTCATTGAGCTCATGATAGCGAAAGGCTCGGGGTGCTTCAAGATTGACAGCAGCTTCGGTCTGGGCTACGGTATTTGCGGCCTCGAAATCGACCGAGAAGGGTGAACCTATGAACAAGAAATTCGACCTCGACGGGGTTGTCCGAAAAGTGCCCGATTTCCCGAAGGAGGGCGTGTTGTTCTATGACGTGACGGGAATTCTCATGAACCCGGAAGCGTTCAAATACTGCATCGACCGTGCCGGGGAGGTCTTCGGTGATCTCGAGCTCGACGCCGTTGCCGCCATCGACGCGCGGGGCTTCGTCTTTGCCGCGCCGCTGGCCTACGCGCGGGGGTTGCCGTTGATTCTGGTACGGAAGAACGGAAAACTGCCCGGACCGACGTATCGTAAGAAGTTTGCGCTGGAATACGGTGAGGATGAGGTGGAGGTACACAAGAGCGACGTGCAGTCCGGCCAGCGTGTCATCATCGTCGATGACCTGATCGCTACCGGCGGAACGCTGCGGGCAACGGCGGATATCCTCACGGAAGCAGGAGCGGTGGTGCAGGGTATTTTTGCCATCATCGGGCTGCCGTTTCTCAACTACATGGAGCGACTCGGTGAGTATCGTGTTCATACGCTCATCGATTATCACGGCGAGTGACGGTTGACACCTTCGGCGAATCTCATTATTCTTCGCCCCGGACATTACAGGCCGATTCCCGGTGGTGTAATGGTAGCACCGCAGATTCTGGCTCTGCTAGTGGGGGTTCGAGTCCTCCCCGGGAAGCGTTACGTGGCCCCTTCGTCTATCGGCTAGGACGGGAGATTCTCAGTCTTCAAAGAGGGGTTCGATTCCCCTAGGGGCTATCCCGCGAAAACCCGATCACGAACGGCGTGGTCGGGTTTTCTGTATCCTGCGGCCACGGACGCACTCCTTCGGGCTTGGGAGAGTCGACTATGCAGGCAGCCCTCTTGTTCCTCGCCGACGGAACGATGTTTCCAGGCTACGCGTTCGGGGCACCCCCGCTTACCCTGGAGGATCTCCGTCCCGGAGAGGCCCGTGCGAAAGGTGCCGGGGAGGTCGTATTCAACACGGCTATGTCGGGTTATCACGAGGTTCTCACCGACCCTTCCTATACGGGCCAGATCGTCACCATGACCTATCCTCACGTCGGGAATTACGGCACGGATCAGCAGTGGAGTGAGACCGGACCCGAGCCCGGCACCGATCGTCCCGGCGTGAAGGTTGCCGGATTCGCGCTGCGGAGCCTCTACGACGGCCCCGTGGGCCCCGGTAGACGCTCGCTTCCGCAGTTTCTTGCAGAGCACGGGACCCCGGGCATTACCGACGTGGATACCCGGGGGCTCACCCTGCACCTTCGGGATGAGGGAAGCTCGAACGGGGTGATCGTGGCCGCGCCTGCCGGATTCGAGCGCGCACGAGCGGAGCACACGATACCGGAGGAGTTTCGCAGAAAAGTGCTGGCATACCTCGAGGCGTTCCCGGCGATGGAGGGACGCAACCTGGTCGGTGAGGTCGGGTCTCCGACGCCGGAGATCGTCAATCCGGAAGGGAGCCCGCACGTGGCGCTGCTCGACTGCGGAGTCAAGGGCAATATCGTGCGGGAGCTCGTCTCCCGGGGCGCCCGTGTGTCGATCTGGCCGAGTACCGCGGATCCGAAAGAGGTCCTGGACTCCGGCGCACAAGCGGTGGTGCTTTCCAACGGCCCGGGAGATCCGGCGGTTCTCGGTCCGCAAATCGACTCGGCAAAGCGGCTCATGGCCGAACGACCAACGCTGGGGGTATGCCTCGGACACCAGTTGATCGCCGAAGCGGCCGGTGCCAAGACCTACAAAATGAAGTTCGGCCATCACGGCGTGAATCATCCCGTGCGGGACGAAGAGACGGGACGTGTGTTCGTCACCTCCCAGAATCACGGATTTGCCGTGGAGGAGGAGACCCTCCCCGGCAATGTGTCGGTGTGGCTGAGGAACGCAAACGACGGAAGTGTGGAGGGGCTCAAGCTCACGGACATTCCCGTGATGAGCGCTCAGTTTCATCCGGAGGCGGCACCGGGGCCGCAAGACGCACGGTGGATCTTCGACGAGTTCTTGAAGTTGCTGCGCTCGAAGCAGGCCTCCGGAACGACCCGCTAGACCCAACACAAGGAGACGCTCATGCCGGCACGGCGTGACATCGAGAGTGTGCTCATTATCGGTTCCGGACCGATAGTTATCGGTCAGGCCTGTGAGTTCGATTACTCGGGAAACCAGGCGGTCCGCGCACTGCGGGAGGAGGGCTATCGGGTGATACTGGTAAACCCCAATCCCGCAACGGTGATGACCACCCCGGGGCTCGCAGACCGGATCTACATGGATCCCCTTTCCGTACCCTATCTCGACCGCATTCTGGAAAACGAAAAGCCGGATGCCCTGTTGCCCACCATGGGGGGCCAGACGGCGCTGAATCTTACGATCGACCTTGCCGAAGCCGGGGTCCTCGAGAAACATGGGGTGGAGATTCTCGGTGCACCGATCAACTCCATCCAGGTTGCCGAGGACCGCGGGAAGTTCAAGGATGTGATAGCCGGCATCGGCCTCGAGAGCCCGCACTCGGCATTCATACACAGAATCTCCGAAGGTCACGCCTTCGTTTCGGAGGTCGGCCTGCCGGTCATCATTCGTCCGAGCTACACCTTAGGCGGGAAGGGCGGAAGCATCGCCGAGACCCAGGATGAGTTCGAGGATCTTCTCAAATGGGCTCTGGCCGAGAGTCCGGTGCACACGGCGCTGGTGGAAGAGTCGTTACTCGGCTGGAAAGAGTTCGAGCTGGAGGTCATGCGCGACCACGCCGACAACGCGGTCATCGTGTGCTCGATCGAGAATATCGACGGCATGGGTATCCACACCGGCGACAGCGTAACCGTCGCGCCCATCCAGACGCTCTCCGATCGAGAGTATCAGCGCATGCGGTCCGCGGCCATAGAGATCCTTCGGGCGGTCGGTGTCGACTGCGGCGGCTCGAACGTACAGTTCGCCGTGAACCCGGCCGACGGGCGCATGGTGGTCATCGAGATGAACCCGCGGGTCTCGCGTTCCTCGGCGCTGGCAAGTAAGGCGACCGGCTTTCCGATCGCCCGGTGCGCGGCGCGGCTCGCGGTGGGCTTCACCCTCGACGAGGTGATAAACGATATCACCGGCCAGACGGTCTCCTGTTTCGAGCCGTCTCTCGACTATACGGCGGTGAAGATCCCGCGGTTCGAGCTGGAGAAGTTCCCCCAGGGCTACGCCACTCTGGGCACGGCCATGAAATCGGTGGGCGAATCCCTGGCCATCGGGCGGACCTATACGTCGGCGCTCAACAAGGCGCTCCGAGCGGCGGAAATCGGCTTCGAGGGAATCGAGGATCTCGATCTCGACACCGAAGAGCTGTGGTCGATGGCGGCAAAGCTGCACCCTCGGCGGATCTTCGCGGCTTACACGTTACTCACACGCCTCGGACGGGAGGAGATCGAGCGGATCTCGCGGGTGACCGGTTACGACCGCTGGGGTCTCTACGAGCTGGCCAAGCTGGCCGAGCTCGAAGGTGAGCTCAGGGCCGCCGCGTCTTCCGCCCTCACAACCCCGGGCTCCACTACGGCCGGCACCCCGGCCGGCACTACCGCCGGCACCCCGGCCCCGCTTTCCGTGTCCG
>JBKHEN010000119.1:0-7777 GCA_046540795.1 Spirochaetaceae bacterium
TTATGCGCGGCGGGATCTCGCCGCCGCGCTGCAACAGGCTTGTTGATACTTCAGGGCGGACGCGGAGGGGCCCCAACGAGGTCATTGTGCTCTCGGATTCAGGTTAGCACCTCGCGTAGGGTAATCTCGCCCATGAAGCTTAACGCCTCCGCGCAATTTTCGAACAGTTCCTTGCACATGATAGCATCGTCGAGGGCGCGGTGAGCGTTCCCCTGCGGGAGGCCGAGGTCGGCGACGAGGTTCTGCAGCCCATAGCTGCGCATCCTGGGATACGCTTTCTGTGCGAGCACCTGCGTATCGATCACGGGATTCTCAATGTCTTCCATGCCGGTCGCCTCGAGCGCGGCCCGCAGAAAGGACATATCGAAGGGCGCGTTGTGGGCGACGAGGACCGCTCCGGCGATGAACTCCAAAAAACCCGGTAACGCCTGGTCCACCGCCGGATGAGAGACCAACATCTCCTCGGTGATGCCGCTGACCTCCGCCGCGTGAGCAGGAACGGCGACGCCTGGATTCACCAGAGTGTCGAAGGTCCCCAGCACCTGTCGATCCCGAAACCTGACTGCCCCGAACTCAATGATCTTGTCGGTTGCCGGGTAGAGTCCCGTCGTCTCGAAGTCAAAGGCGACAAAGGTTGTCTCCGCGACCGAACGGTTAGGATCCATACGCATCACTGCTACCATGTTTGCGGCGAATTGACAACGCACGTCGTCCCCGCTACGCTTTGCCTCCCATGACCGTCAGGGAGATGCTCGAAGAGCACGGCGTCGGCATTGATGATATACGCTGGTACCTCGCTGGGGAGCAGGCCCAACGGCTCCTGACGTATAAGGACCGGCCCGATGAGCTTACCCGGCTTCTATGGTCCGGGCAACTGGAATCCGAGCTCTACGAAATGGAAGAGCGATTCATAGTCGAGCTCGAAGAGGAGCTTCAGTCCGGGCGGGCCGACGAGGCGCAGATTCACCAGACCGTTCGCAGCATCGCCCGGGCCGCCGAGCAGCGGCGCCAGTGACGTATCTTGAAGCTTGTTGCAGAACGGCCTCCAAGCTCCTGCTACGAATGCAAAAGAGCCGTCGCGAGGTTTCAGGCGAACCTGTGACTGGAGGAACGAGATCGGCCTTCTTCACTGTAAACACTTAGCGCTTTGAGCTGCAACAAGCTTCTGTATACTTCATTTGGTTTTCGCCCGCGCTATGACGGCGTTGAGATCCGCCTCGATCGCCTGAAGCTTTTCCCCCACTTCCTTGCGCGCCTCGAGGAGCCGCCCCCGGGCGGGCGCCGTGGCGGAGGCATAGAACTTGATTTTCGGCTCCGTCCCGGAGGGACGGGCGCTCACGACGGTCTCATCGGCTAGGAAGAATTGAAGCACGTTCGAGGAGGGAAGGGGTATGTCCTCCACGTAGGCGCCGCTTTGCAGGTCATAGAGGCTGTTGTCCTGTACGTCCCGGATCCGCAGCACCTCCACGCCGCCGATCTCCCGGAGAGGATCCGTTCGCAGCCGCCGCATGAGCTCATCCATGACCTGTTTGCCGGACTGGCCCCTGAAGTACTTCGAAATCTGGAGCTCCTCGTAGTATCCGAACTCCTCGTAAATCTCCTCGAGGCGTTCGAGGACGCTCTTACCACGGGAGACGTGGTACAGGGCCATCTCAGTCGTCATGAGCACCGCCGAGACAGCGTCCTTGTCCCGCACGTAGGTGCCGATGAGGTACCCGTAACTCTCCTCATCACCCATTACAAAGGTCGGGCCGTCGGGAGTGCGCTCGAGCTCTCGCATGATGCCCGCGATGTGTTTGAAACCGGTAAGCGTGTCGTAGACGGTGGCCCCGTAATGCTCGGCGACCTTGCGCTGGAGCTCCGTGGTGACGATGGTCTTCACGAAGGCGGGCTTCTCGGGCAAACGCCCCGTCTCCGCAAGCCCGGAGAACACGTAGTCCACCAGAAGAACGCCGAGCTGATTGCCGGTGACCAGCTGCATTCCCTCCGCACCGGGCACGGCAATGCCGAGACGGTCGGCATCCGGATCCGTTCCCATGACGAGATCGGCACTCTCTCGCTCGCCGAGCTCGAGGGCCATCTTCATCGCCGAGGCCTCCTCGGGGTTGGGAAACTCCACGGTCGGAAAGTTGCCGTCCGGCTCGCGTTGCTCGGGAACCGTTATCACCTCGGCGCCCAGCTCACCGAGGATGCGTTCCACCATCATGGCGCCGGTCCCGTGCAGCGGCGTGTATACTACCTTAACCGACGAGCCTTCGCGCCGTAGAAGCTCGGGCCGCACGGAGACGCTCTTCGTGGCCTCTACATAGGCATCGTCCATGTCCTTCCCGAGATACTCAAGCAGTCCCTGTTCGAGAGCCTGTTCCTTGTCCAGGCTGCGGATATCGCTGGAGACCGACTGCACCTCGGCGATGATGGCCTTATCGTGCGGAGACACCACCTGAGAACCGTCGTTCCAGTAGACCTTGTAACCGTTGTACTCCGGCGGGTTGTGGCTTGCGGTAACCACTACGCCGCAGGAGGCTCCGAGGCGGCGCACGGCAAAGGAGAGCTCCGGGGTCGGACGCAGCGCGGGGAAGAGATAGGCTCGGATACCGTTTCCTGCCAGCACCAAGGCGGTTTGCAGCGCAAAGGTATCGGCGTATCGTCGAGAATCATGCGCGATCACCGCACTCGGAGGGCCGTCTCCGGCCGTACCGGCCTCACGCAGCACGTACTGCGCCAGCCCCTGCGTGGCCCGGCGTATCACGAACGGATTCATCCGATTGTGACCGCCACCGATCACGCCACGCAGCCCGCCGGTTCCAAACTCCAGATCCGTATAGAAACGATCCGTGAGCTCCTCTTCATTGCCTTCCTCGAGGAGTCGTTCTACCTCCGCGCGGAACTCCGGATCGGTCTCCAGTGAGACGTACTCCCGCGCTCGCTCCCTGATCTGCGCCTGATCCATATCCGTGCTCTCCTTCTATTCGTTGACGGTCTCGATCTCGCTGCGTATGAGCTCGGCAATTTCCCGCGGGGACGAGACCACCGCCGCCGCCCCGTGCATCCATAGCTCCTCTACCTCACGGTATCCCCATGCTACCCCGATCGGCAGCATCCCGGCCACCTGGGCGGTCTCCATGTCGATGGCACTGTCACCCACAAAGACCATGCGGTGCGGCTCCACCCCGAGCTCCGAGGCAATCCGATGAGCCGCCGCAGGATCGGGTTTGCGCGGCAGATCGTCCCGGGCGCCGTAGACTACGGAGAAAAGCCCCTCGCCGAAAACGGTGCGGACGATGTTGTCGGTGATCTCCTGGGCCTTGTTGGAGAGAATCGCCATGGGCATGCCGGCGCCGTGCAGCTCATCGATGAGTTCACGCACGCCGTCGAAGGGTACCGTCCCCTTGACCGGATACGAGCGGTACGCCTGCTTGAGTTCCGCAGCCAGCGCCCCGATATCCACCATTTCCCGTCGATCCTCCGGGACAACGAGCTCCGCGAGGTATTCGATACCCCATCCCACCATCCTGCGGTAGTCGTCGATCTCGTACCCGGGAAGAGACCAGTCGGCGAGTACCCCGTTCATTGCGTCGCGAATATCTGGTAACGTATGCAGTAACGTCCCGTCGAGGTCGAACAGCACGGCATTGATTTTCACGGCTATACGGTATCCGTGGCTGTGGCCGGGCGTCAACCGCACACGCGCGTCATGAAAGACAGAGGAGAGAAAGCCTTCGAGCAACATTACGAGGCGCTGTTCGCCGCCCGTTGGCCCGGTCTGCGGGAAGCGTTGCGTGCTGAGCCGACCTACACGACGCTGGGGTCGCCGCTTCTGCGCCCCTACTATCTCGACGAGGCCTCGCTCATCGCAGCTCGCGCCCTGCCGCTCGAGGGGGCCGGGGAGGTCCTCGACATGTGCGCCGCTCCGGGGGGCAAGACCCTGGTTCTTGCTTCCCACATGGGCGAGGAGGCCCACCTCGTAGCAAACGAGCGCTCCGCCAGACGCAGGGAGCGACTGCAGCGAGTGCTCGACGAGCATCTGCCCGCCGACGTCCGGCTACGGGTGGAGGTCACCGGCCACGACGCCACCCGGTGGGGGCTTCACGAACGGGACGCCTATGACCGCATTCTCCTCGACGTGCCCTGTTCGGCGGAACGACATCTCCTCGATTCTCCGGGGCACCTCGGCCGCTGGACACCGGCGCGCACCAAACATCTTTCCATCCAGGCGTTTGCCATGCTCGCCGCCGCCCTCGACGCCGCCCGTCCCGGCGGGTACGTGCTGTACTCCACCTGCGCGCTCTCTCCCCAAGAGAACGACGGCGTCATCGAGAAGGCATCTCGCAAACGCTCCGGCCGCTTTCTGCCGCAGGAGGTTAGCGCTCCCTGGACGGAGCCTACGCACCACGGCTACCGGATTCTACCCGACAGCGCCGAGGGACGGGGGCCGATCTACTTTTCGCTCCTCGAGGTGCTTGCATGAGCAGCGAATATCTGTAGCATTGCCGAACCATGACGCAGAGCCTGGACTACCGAAACGAGCTGAATCCCGAGCAGATCCGCGCGGTCGAGACGACGGAGGGCCCTCTGCTCATCATTGCCGGGGCCGGCTCCGGCAAGACCCGCGTGATAACCTATCGCATCGCCAACCTGCTGGCCGGCGGAATCTCGCAGCGGGCGATCATGGCGCTGACCTTCACCAACAAGGCCGCCCGGGAAATGCGTGAGCGGGTCAAGGAACTCACCGGCAGGCCCCTGCGCAATCTCACCTGCTCGACCTTCCACGCCTTCGGCGTAACGGTACTGCGGAACCACATTCACCGCCTCGGCTACCGGTCGAACTTCAGCATCTACGATACGCAGGACCAACTGTCTCTGCTGAAGGAGACCGCCCGGGAGGTGAAGTTCGCCCTCGATCCCGGGGAAACGAAGTGGCTTCTCGGCGAGTTTTCCCGCATTCGCACCGGGAGGGGCGAGTGGGACGAGGACCTCGAGCGCTACCGGGACCTCTTCACCGAATACCGGGAGCATATGAAGCTCTACAACGCGGTTGACTTCGACGACCTGATTCTGCTGCCGGTGGAGCTTATGAGCCGCTTCCCCGACATTCACACCGAATACCAAAAGCGCTTCCGGTATCTCCTGGTCGATGAGTTTCAGGATACTTCGGGCGACCAGTACCGATTCATGAAGCTCCTCGCCGAGAAACATCGAAACGTCTGCGTCGTGGGCGATGACGACCAATCGATCTACTCCTGGCGGGGTGCCAACTTCGGGAACCTGGTGGACTTCGAAACCGACTTCCCCGAGCGCATCGAAATCAAGCTCGAGCGCAACTACCGCTCTACCGACACCATCCTTGCCGCGGCGAACCGCCTCATCGCCAACAATACCGACCGCAAGCACAAGGAACTGTGGACCGGCCTGCGCGGAGGCACCCCGATCGAACTGCACTTCCCCGCCGACGAGCGCGAGGAGGCGGCCTTCATCGCCGAAAAGATCAAGAGCCTCGCGCAGCGCGACGGCGTTCGCTACGACGAGGTGGGCGTGCTCGTGCGGACAAACAGCCTCACCCGTCATATCGAGGAGGCGTTTTTGGGAGAGAGTATCCCCTATCGGGTCTCCGGCGGGCAGAGCTTTTTCCAGCGCAAGGAAGTGCGCGACATCATCGCCTACCTTCGGGTCATGGCAAATCATGACGACGACGTGAGCCTCCTGCGTATCATCAATACGCCGCGCCGGGGGGTGGGGAAGAAGACCCTCGAGCGCCTCAACAGCGTCGCCGCGGGCAACGGCCTTTCCATGTTTTCCGCCATTCGTGAGGTACTCGCCGCCGAAGATGCCGCGGTCGGCGCGAAGGCGCAGGAGGACCTTGCCGAGTTCGTGGAGCTCATCGAAAGTTACCGGGAGGCGTTTCTTGCGAACGGGCGCATGGCCGACGTACTGGCCAATCTCATAACCGAGATCGGCTATTGGGGACACCTCGTGGTCGAGTATCAGCAGAACGAACGTGCGGCAACGGCGAAGTTCCGAAACGTTCAGTTCCTCGTGGAGTTCATTAGGGAGTACGAAAACGATCCCGACGTTCTCGACCCCTCCCTGTTCGACTACCTCCACCGCATAAGCCTGCAGGTCAAAGACAACCTGGACGACGAGGAAAGCGGCGGCCGTGTGGGTCTCATGACCATTCACGCCGCCAAGGGCCTGGAGCGGCGCGTCGTATTCTTGGCCGGTGTGGAGGACGAGATTATCCCCCACGCGCGGGCCCTCGAGGATTCCGAGCGCAACGTCGAGGAGGAGCGCCGGCTGTTCTACGTCGCCATTACCAGGGCAAAGGAACGCCTGTACATGACCTCCTGCCTGACCCGGAAGGTTATGCGGGAACAAATCGAGTGCCGCCCCTCGCCGTTTCTCGAGGAGATCCCGCAGGAGCTCATTACCGAGTCGGAGCCGGAGCAGGTAGTCGATGACACCGAGGCGGCGGATTACTTCGCCGCGATGAAGGCGCGTTTTGCCGGCGGGTGACGGCTCGAAGGTCGGTTGTTTGGAGTTACCGTCCGACCTTCGCCAGTCGACACGGCGTCATCCGCTTGCGCTGGCTTGCCAGGGCGCCGGCGTGACCGGGTTGCCGCCGCCCAACGTCATCGGGGTTCCGCAGGGCAATCGGTTTGACGCCGCACGATGAGCGTGTAGAATGGTTACGGAAAAGGAGAGCGAGCGTGAGGCACAAGGAACGCCGTAGGCACCGACGCATCGATGCCGCCGATCTGCCCCCGGAGCTGCAGACGGTCACCGTGGAATTCGCCGACGGGCGCAAGGTCGAGGCGCGCACCGTCGATGCCGGCCCGTACAGCATCGCCCTGCTCGTCCCCATCCCCTCAGGCGAAATCCAGAGTTTCGACGTAGCTCTCGAGGTCGGTAGCGGTCGATTTCGGACTACCGAGGAACTCGTCTACACGCAGGCGGTGGACGAGCAGACGTCCCGGGTAAGCATTCAGTTCTCTTCCGATGCCGAGCTCGGGGGCTATCACAGCTTGTTTAAGAAAGCGCGCCGCGGCTGACCTCCGGTCATCCATGCCGGGCGGAGACCGGGACCGTTACGGTAAAACGGGTTCCACCATCCGACTCCCAATTCGAGCGGGCGCCGAGCTGATCGCACAGCGACACCACCAGCGCCGTACCCAGCGTGCCGGTGCGTGCGGGCTCGAACCCCCGCGGGAGGCCGGGCCCGTTATCTGCCACCGAGAGCGCCCGCTCGGTGCTATCCTTCAGGGCTCGCCGAGTTTGCTCCTCCTCGACGTCGTGCGCCTGGAGCCGCAAGAGGCTGACGATGATCTGGAGATTGTTTTTTACCCGGTGGTGCACCTCTCGCAGGAGGGTGGCTTTCTCTTCGATGCTTCGTTCCAACCGGAACTGCGTCCGCTTAAGGTGTGTCACGTCCCGTGCGACCCCACCAACTCGCCGGGCGTCGCCACCGCATAGCCCCACCCCGACCCGGCGGGGATATCCCGGAGCAGTGGATAATCAAGCTTGTGCACACCCCATAGGACGAACACGACTCCGACAAAGGCACGGGACACGGGACCGAGATCCCGGCTCCGTACATACGCCGCGGCAATCAGAAAGTTGCCTGCGCGACGCCGAGCAGATACGGGGAGAGCCCCTCCCGCGACCGGTATGTGAGAGCGCGCCCCAAACCAGGAACAACCCGCTTGCCGCACCGGCCGATTGATTGAGCCACAGCAGAACCGGAGATTGCACTCCGGTCACGAGCAACACGGCCACTGCGTAG
>JBKHEN010000120.1:0-7679 GCA_046540795.1 Spirochaetaceae bacterium
GATTAGCGTAATCAGGTTAGCATTTCGAGCCGCAACAAGCTTCTGGATACCTCAGCGGCACCGCGCACCCCTTGTAGTGTGAGTCTCTCTATTGACGGGCGAGGGGCGCAATCGTACACTCCCCGGTAACGTGACACGTCACAAGGTCCTGTTCGTCGGCGGCGCCGCCTGGGAGCTGCTTCGCTTCTGCATATTGGTCAACGTTCTCTCGCTCGCCACACTCGGACTGCGCAGCTTGACCGCGGTCATGGACCTCACGTGGTTCGGTGCCCCGCAGTTGGTGCTGGCCGCCGGGTTCTTCGTCGCGGGGATCTATCCGGATCGAGCAGGGGCGATTCTCCCGCTGTTGCGCCTGGGCAAGTTCCTCTCGGTCGTTGCCGGAGCGGGAGCAATGGCCGGGGGGGGCTTTTCGCGGGGACTCTCCGATGTGCCGTGGTCGGGGTTCGTGACGGTTACTCTGCTCGGCATCCTGATCGTCGATCTCATTCTGCTGGTGATGTTGTTCCTCCGTCCCCGGGAATCGAAGTACCACGGCGAGGAGTGAGCGATGCATGTCTTCCCGATCGCCAGTGGTAAGGGTGGCGTGGGCAAGTCGATACTTGCCGCCAATCTGGCCATCGCCCTGGCGCAGAACGGCAAGCGAACCGTGGTTGCGGACCTCGACCTCGGTGGCTCCAATCTCCATCTCATTCTCGGTATGCGTAACATCGCCCACGGGCTCGGGACCTTTCTCACCGAGGGCGGGAAGGACCTCAATGAAGTCGTGACCCCGACGGACTACCCCAATTTGTGGTTCATTCCCGGAGACGCGGAGATTCCCGGCTTGGCCAACCTCACCAGCACACAGAAGCGCATGCTCATCCGCCGACTCGGCAACCTCGAGGCGGATTTCCTCATCCTCGACCTCGGAGCCGGAACCAGCCTCAACACGTTGGACTTCTTCCTCATCTCGCGCACGGGGGTGATCGTCACCTCGCCGACGCCGACGTCCACGGTCAACGCGTACCTCTTCCTCAAGAACGCGATGTTCCGTCTCATCCAGAATGCCTGCAAGAAGAAGAGCCCCGGAGACAGATACCTGCAGACGCTGCGAAAGAGCAGCGATGACCTCCGCCATATCCACGTTCCCGAGATCGTCCGCCGGATCGCCGAAGTGGATCCGGATAGTTACGCCAAGCTTCGGGCATCCCTCGAACGCTTCGAGCCGCGGATCGTGCTGAACATGCTCGAGGATCCCAAGGACGCGGAGAAGGCGCACCGCCTGCGGCGGTCCTGTCGCCAGTATCTCGAGCTCGACCTCGAGCATCTCGGGGTGATCTACCGCGACGACCTGCAGGATATCGCCCTCGCGTCGGCGCTCCCGATCATCCGCTACAAGCCCGAGGCGGTGATCTCACAGGCCTTCTACCGCATTGCCGACAAGCTCCTCGAGCTCGACGCCGAGCCGGAGGGCCCGCTTTCGGTCGACAGCATCGAGGAGAGCTACGAAGAGGCCGATATGGAGGCCTCCGCCGACTTCGATGCGAAGCAGAGCTACGTGGAAGAGCTGCTGCACTCGGGGACGTTGACGACGGGGGACCTGATCGAGACCATTAAGAACCAGCAGATCGAAATCAGGCATCTGCGGAAAGAGAATATGTTGTACAAGTCCAAGTTAATAAAGGCGATGCAGCAGGGCTTTCGGACCTAAGATGGCCAAGACCGATGCGGGCGTACAGGGACATACCGAGCTTCTCATAGACGAGGCCGGCGTAGAGGCCCGCCTGAAGGTGGAGCTCGACCCCGCGGGCTCACAGTGGAGCGCCGCGGACGTGGTGAAGCTTCTCGAGGAACGCGGTGTTCGTGAAGGCTACGATATCGAGGACATCCGCCGTCGGCTTGCCGAGGCAAAGCGCGCCGGGAAGAGCCCTGTGGAGCTCGTAGTCGCCGAGGGGCTGGCCCCGGAGCACCCGCAGCCGGAGCGCTTCCGGGCGGACGAACACCCGGTGCCGGAGAGCCTGCAGCCCCAGGCCCGCCGCTCGGTCGCCGAGGCGGGGCCGCCGGAGATCGTCTTCCATCGCAAGAAGCGGGTCAAGCGAAAAAAAACGGTAACCAGGAAACCGAAGCTTCCCCTCGGCTCGCCGAAGCAGGAGACGGTGGAGGTAACCGAGACTACGACGGTTCCCGAGCGGGTCCACGTGGACCCGACGGTGGAACGGACGGGTTACGTCACCGAAGGAGAGCGTATCGGCACGATCGCGCCGCAGGAGACCGGTATGCCGGGCCGCAGCATCTTCGGCGAGGTTCTGCAGCCCAAAGTGCCGGCGGATCCGCATTTCTACCTCGGCCGGGGAGCGGTGCGCCGGGGGGACGAAGTCTATGCCGAGGAAACCGGCTTCCTGCGCCTCGGGGCGAACTGGCTCGACGTCGTCCCCTATCGCCTTCATGAGTGGAACCTGGAAGTATCGGAGGATCGCGCGACCTGTTTTCTCTTCTTTCGACCGGGAGAGTCCTCCCATGAACCGCCCACCGGCGCGACGATCCTTGAGGCCGCCGCGGGGCACGGGTTCGAGGCGGACACGCTCCTGCCGGAAGAGGAGATCGACGAGCTCATTCGCCACGCCGTAGATACCGACGTGCCGGTTGAAGGGGTGCCCATCACCGTAAGTCGTGATGCCGGCTTCGACATTGTGGTTTCGGAGGACAAGCTCAAGGCGATGCTGAACGTCAGCAAGGGTCGGGGTCGCGGAAAGGCGCTCGACATGAAGGCGCTCGGGCAGGCCCTGCGGGAGAGCCGACTCAAAGGTCTCAACCTCGAGCGGATCCGGGAAGACCTCAACGCCTTTTACAAGGGCTCGGAGACGGATCTTTACGGCTATGTTCTCACCCAAGGCACGGCTCCGGTGCCCGGACCGGACCGGGAGGTGGAGTGGTCGGTTCGTTTTCTCGCCGACGAGCGCGCCGAGGCGATCGAGCGCAGGGCCCGGGAGAACCCGGAGTTCCTCGCGGGGCTCCGCTCCCTTTCGGAGTTTCCCGTATCCGAGGTGACGCGGGTGGCGTTCGTGCAGCGGGATCAGCGGGTCGCGGCGCTGCCGCCGGAGGTGTCCGGCACGCCGGGAGTGGACGTCTACGGAGCGAGCATTCCGGCCCCGGGGGGCAATGCGCCGGAGCTCAAACTCTATGAGAACCTCACCCGCAAGGACAACGTGATCGTCGCGACCGAGTCCGGGCTCTTCGAGGAAGCGACCTCCGAGGAAGACGGCGTCATTCGCATACGGGTGCGACCTCACCATGATGCGGAGATCCGCGTGGAGATCTCCGGCGACAAGATGCAGGCGTTCCTCTCCCTGAGCGAGGGCGAGGGTACGGGACGTCGATTGTCGGTGGAGGAGGCTCGTAAGGCCGTGGAAGACGCCGGGGTCTCCTACGGGATCGACGCCGATGCGGTTCGTGAGGCGGTTACCCACGCAAAGGAAGAAGGACCGGTCTTTCGGGCGGTAGTAGCCCGCGGCAGCGAGCCGGAGTCTCCCGCGAGGCCGAAGCCCGAGTTCCTGGTGCGGGTCGCCTCGGGGCAGGCATTCACGGTCAAGTCCGACGGCAGAGTCGATTACAAACACCACGACCGAATGACTATCGTGCGCAAGGGCACCGAGATCGTGCGCATCCCGCCGCCTCCCGAGGAGCCGGCTCCGGGAACGGACGTCACCGGCGGTGAGATTCCCCCGCCGAAAGGGAGTGAGGTCGAGCTTACCCTCGGGGACAACGTGAGCGCGCGGACGGAGGACGACGGCTCGACCCTGGTTACCGCGGCGGTGAGCGGGGAGTTGCTCACTCAGCACTCCATGGTGGCCGTGCGGCCCGCCTACTCGATCAAGGGCAACGTAGGCGTGGCCACGGGCAACATCAAGTTTCCCGGATCGGTCTACATACAGGGAGGTGTGGACGCCGGCTACTACGTCTTTGCCGACGGCGACATTCGCGTCGGCGAGGCTGCGGAGGCCTGCCTGCTGTCCGCCGAGGGCGACATCCTGCTCAAGCAGGGGGTCAAGGGCGCGGGCAAAGCCGCGCTTCGCGCGAAGGGGCGTATCGCCGTGGCTTTCGCCGAGCTTGCCACGTTGCTTGCCGTTGGCGATATTTCGGTGAAGACGGGCTGTATGCACTCGACGCTCAAGAGTAATGGAATGATTCGTGCCTCCGCCGACCGGGGCTCCATCGTCGGGGGGCGGATCCGGGCGCGCAAGGGCATGGAAGTCCGCAATCTCGGCTCCAGCCGTGAGGTAGCAACGGAGGTGAGCTTCGGCCAAGATTACCTTATTGCCGACCGGATCGAAAAGGAAGAGAAGCAAATCGAAGAGCTGAAACGGAGAATCACGAAGGATGACCTGGAGATGCGGGAGGCGGCATCGGACCGGAGCCGTCTGGAAGAGCTCCGTCGAGACAAAAAGAAGATGCTCAAGATGATCGAGCAACGTAGCGTTCGGCTCTTCAACCTCAGGGAAAAGTTCGAGGAGCACTTCCCGGCCGAGATCCGCGTGCACGGAACGGTATTCCCGGGAGTGAAAATCGAGAGCCACGGCCGTACGATCGAGTTTACCGCGCCGGAAAAGGGCGTCGTGATTTCTTTCGATGAGACGACGGGACGCCTGGTGCGCACGTCGCTGTCTGAGGTCGAATCGCAGCGCGAACCCGCCCGCTAGGCGGCAGGAGGTCAAGAGCATGCCTGCATACATAAACTATCCCGAATGGATATCCCCGGAGGTTATTCCGGGATTGCCGATACGGTGGTACGGGGTCATGTACCTGCTTGCGTTCATCACCACGTTCTTTCTGTTTCGCTACGAAATCCGCCGTCGTGACCCCAAGGTAGAGACCGAGCAGATCGTGGACCTGTTCTTCTGGGGCATCGTCGGGCTCCTTATCGGTGGCCGGGTATTTGCAACCCTGGTCTATGGGGACACCCTGCAGTATCTCACCCGTCCCTGGCTGATTTTCTGGCCTTTCGACGGGGAGATGCAGTTCACGGGGCTGCAGGGCATGAGTTATCATGGTGGTCTCCTTGGAACGGTGGTCGGCGTCCTCGTCTATGGGCAGCGAAAGAAGATCGATCTCTTCGGGTGGGGCGATGCGCTCGCCTGCGCGGCGCCGTTGGGCTACACCTTCGGCCGGCTCGGCAACTTCATAAACGGCGAGCTCTACGGTCGGGTGACCACCGTCCCATGGGGGATGATCTTTCCGAACGCTCGACCGGTTTCGACCGAGCACGACTGGGCGATGGAGACCGCCGCCGAGGTCGGCATCGAGGTCGATTCGACGGCTCTGTTTGTGAACCTGCCGCGTCACCCCTCACAGCTCTACGAGGCCTTCTTCGAAGGTATCGTGCTGTGGGTGATTCTGTGGTTCGTCTTCCGCAAGCGTCACCTGTTCCGGGGGGCCATGCTGGGGATCTACGTTATGGGCTATGCGTTCTTCCGCTTCGTCCTCGAGTACCTGAGGCAGCCGGATCCGGGGATGGACTTCATCGTGCAGCTTTCCGCACGGCCGAATCCGCCGGAGCTCTTCGTCAGCCCGTTCAATCTGACCATGGGGCAGGTCCTGAGCCTGTTGATGTTTGCAGGCGGCGTGGTGTTATTTTGGATCATGTACCGCCGCCACCGGAAGCGGCCTACCGTTCAAACCCTCAAATAGGGTAGGTCACCTCGACAGCGGATCACACCGAGTAACGCATCCGCGTCTTTCGCAACCGTCTGCGGGAGGCGCGGATCTCATCGGCATATTCAGTGAGAACGTGGCTGAGACGGTCGGCAAGCCGCGGCAGGCTGAATTCCGCACGCCCGCGTTCGAAGTTGTGCTCGACCCGCTCTCGCCGCTCCTCGGGGTGGGTCAGGAGGTAGTGAATCTCATCGAGGGCGTCCTCGGGGATGATGATGTCCCCGCGGTCATCGTAGCGATCGCGAATCTCCACGTTGTACAGACCGCTGGTCATGATGTCGGTCTTGTACACCAGGTAGGTGGTGGTCACCACCGGCACCCGGGCGGCGACCGCTTCGAGTAGGGCGTTTCCGAATCCTTCCCAGATCGGCAGATAGGTGACGAGGTCGGCGTTTGCAAGCACGTCGCGGTTGGTGTAGATCTTTTGCCCTTGTTCGTCGGTGCCCCGGGAGGAGGCCACACGATCGGCGATGAGATGCAGCGGTATCCCGGCGCGGGCCGCGGCTGCGCGGATCTCGTCGATGTACCGTTCCTCGGACTCGTCCCCCTGATAGAGGGAGACGATATACCGGATGCGGTCCCGGAACGCGGGGTAACGCTCCACGAACCGGCCGAGCAGGGCGACGGAGTCCTCGATGCGCTTGCGCGGGACGATGCGGGTCGGCTGAACCACGAGGACGTCGTCCGGGCCGAAGCCCATGTCCTCGCGGAACGTGCGATTGTAGTCATCCAGGGTGACCGGATGCTCGAAGTCCTCGCAATTGGGAATGATGTGCGGTTGTACGCGCTTCAGAGACGAGAGAATGTGCGAGGCGTAGGAGGATATCACCACGTGCTCGAGCCCGGGGTCCACCGGCGGCATGATCCGATTGAGAAGACGCTCGATGTTGTTGTTACTGAAGCGGCTGCGCTCCCACCAGAAATCGTGATGATGGAAGATCGTCGCCATGCGGTTCTCGGTGGCAAGGCGATACATCGCCATCCCCCCGACGAGGCTCATGGGCATGGCGTTGGTGTTTTCCGCGACGAGCACGTCGATCTCGTTGTCCTGGATGTACTCCCGCAGGATGTCCGCTACTTCCTTGCCGTCGGACTCGAGCTGATCCATCATCATCTCCAGGCTGTCCTGGTTCAGATGCGGCGGGCGACGGTTGAGATGGGGAAAGGCGAGGCGTTCATAGTGTTGCTGTTGTGGAGAGTCGAATCGAATCCGATCAAGAAGGTACTGCCGCTCGGCCGGGACGCCCGCGACGGGGCGCGCGTATTTGCCGGCCACGGTGAATACCTCGTGGCCCATCGAGGAGAGAACCTCGACCCACTTGTCGACCTCGAGCGATACGCCGTCCACGTCACCGAGCTTGCCGCTTACGAATGCGATGCGGAACCGGTCCTCCATGCCGCGTAACATACCCAATCTTCGTTGCGATGTCAGCAGGTTCGCTTGCAAACGGACCGTCCGTCTAGGATACTACCTACGGAGAGGATCATCGCAACATGGCTGACGCCCGGCTCGGGGTCGAAATCGACAACTCTCGCATCGTCGAGGTGACGGCTCTCTCATACGGGAGTGCCGCCGGCATCGACCTCTCCCCAATCGAGCGGGGGCAGCGCCACGCGGTGGTGCGCCTCTTCGTCCTACGGGGCTCACGGAGCGATGAACTCAGTAGGATTGACGTTCGGGACCTTCCTCGCTTCTCCAACCGCCGGGCGCTCCTGCGGCTGCGGGCTGCGGTAGATCGCAACGGCGAGTTGCGGTTGCGCCTCGACGTGGAAGGCCGCCTCTACCACGAAGAACGTCACGATGTCCGGCGATACCTCCGTCGACGCTCCGGAGCCGTTCTCGCCGCCGCCGCGGTCGTTCTCCTGCTGATCCTCGGCGGTGCCCTGTGGTGGATCACTCAGGGCCTTACCGGCACCGGCGCCACGTCGGTATCCACCGCGGACACGGCGGCGGAAGGAACGGCGCCCGACGGCGCGGCCGGGGACCAGGA
>JBKHEN010000121.1:0-7643 GCA_046540795.1 Spirochaetaceae bacterium
CCCGCAGCACCCGCAGCCGCCTCCGCCTCTCCGAACGCCGTGCCGTCGGCCCGCAAGGGAGCTCGCCGAGGACGACGGGAAAGATTGCGATGAGGGCCGCCGCCGTGCTCGCGGTCCTCGCGATAACGGCGACGGGGGGCTTTGCCCAGCCCGGGCAGCAGGCCATGCCGTCGCTTCTGATCACGGACACCGAGGGTGCGGCGGAGCTCGTGCGAGCACATCGCCCCCTCGGCCCTGATCGCCTCCGCGGCGTAGAGCTCGAGCCCTTCGACCTCCTGACTACCGGGCCCGATGCCCGCGTAGAGCTCGCCGCGGGTGCGGGACAGGCGGAGATCCGTGTGACGCTGGACGGCGAATCGGCGGTGACGGTCCATCCGGCGGCTTCGCCGCTTCTCCCGGCACCGCCGACGGAACGACGGACGGCGATCCCCTCGGCGACGACGGCAACCCTGGAGCTGCTCTCCGGCTCGCTGTCGGTAGAGCCGGCGGACGCCGCCGCGGCGACGGTCCTCTTCCGGGAGGGACGGGTGGAAGCCCCCGGCGGCACGCGCGTCGCCGTTGCTCGCCGGCCGCTCGGCGGCATCCGCGTAGAGGCCGACGGCGGCCGCGCGGCGGTTCACCTGACCCCGGTGCCGCCGACCGAAGCCTCACCGGAAATCCCAGAGCCCTCGCCGCGGCGACTGTTCGCCGGGCGCGGCCGGGCGGTGGAGTGGGATCCCCACACCGGCGTCTTCGAGAATACCGACACCCGGCCCACGGTGCGCCGGGTGATCCCGACCGCCGGCGGTGAGGCGATAGAGGAGAACCTTCGCCGGCGCGCGCAGCTCTATGACGGAGCTGAAAGGGCGTTCGAGGAGGCCTATCGAGAGGTGATTGCCGCCGAGCCCTCCGTTCTGCGGTGGATGCGCGCCGCCGACACGGCGCGGCGTCTCGACGAGGAGACCCGTGCCACCTTGGAGGATCCGGTCCGGCGGCTCGCCGCGGCGCGGCGTGACTTCGAGCCGCTTTTTTGGGAGCAGATCGGTTTGTCCGAGGTACTGGACCCGCAGGCGCTTGCCCCGGACCTGCGGGAAGAGCGTCGTGTGACGAGGGAGCGCCTCGATACCGCGCGACATCTTCTTCGGCTATTGCACCGGACGCCGCCGGAGCGGATTTCCGCCGGGGACCCGTGAGAGGGCTGATCGGGAACCGCCACGGCGGAGCTACTCGAACAGCGTGACGTCTCCGCGCGGTGCCTGACGACGGCGCAGTCGCTCGAAGTATTCCTCCTCTTCCTTCTCCACGTCGACGATGAGCCGACCGGTGACTCGCTTGAGCAGGACGCGGAAGGTTTGCGGATCGAGGAAGATCTTCCGGCCGATGGTGCTGCCGACATCGGAGGACTCCACGGGAATGTTCTCGGTCTCGAGGTAGTCGAAGGCGAAGCGAATGTTGCTCTGCGGCACGCCGCCGTCGCGTCCGACCTCGCCCTGCAGCACGTGCCCGCCGCCGAAGACCTTAGCCCGCAGCCGCTCCTTGCGGGAGCCCATCTTGATGAGCTCGTTTATCAGCAACTCCATGGCGAACATACCGTATTTGCCGGTCTCAGACATCATGAAGTTGGTGCTGTCGAGTCTGCCGGGGAGCATGAAGTGATTGAGCCCTCCAAAGCGAAGCTTCGGATCGTAGAGGGCTACGGCGATACAGCTGCCGAGGACGGTGGAGATGAGCACCGGATCACCCGTCGCATAGTATTCGCCGGGGTGGAGGATGAAGATCTGTTTCTCGAATTGGCTGCTGTAATGCTGATACACGCGGTCTTAGTCTCTCAAAACATCGTAATATCGCCGGAGGGGGCCCCCTGCTCCACGTCGAAACCGGCGAGATCACCCACGGTCTTCTTATGAGTAAATATAGTGAATCGTTCGATCATCGACTTGAGTCGATCGCTACGGATCCGCCATTCGCTGATGCCCCGTGCCTCGAGCAACGGTTGCATCCGCTTCTCTGCCGTCTGCTGGAGCCGGCGTAACTGGTCGTTGACCGTATCGATGCTCGAGAGGAGCCTCTGGAGACCGTCGAGCTGCTCGTTCATCTCGCGGAACAGACCCACGAACCGCTCGCTGAACAGGGAGAATCCCTCGATCCGGGCGGCAAGATCGTCCTTGGTGGCCTCGAGCTCTCCGGAAAGCCGACGCATGCGCGTGTCGAACTCGGTAACCAGCCGTTCCTCGTCGGCAAAGACCTGTTGGTAGCGACTTATGACGTCGCTCGTCTCGCCGGTGAAATTGTGAGTAGCGTCGAGGGACACCTCGACATCATGCTCGATCTTGTGCGTGAGCTCGTTCATCGTCCCCACCGTGCCCACCATCTCTTGCAGGACGTCCTGCTTGGCCACCTCGATCCGCGAGGCGATGTCGATAGAACGAAACCGGGTAGTGATGGAGGAGAAGGCGCGAAAATCGCTCTCGATTCTGTCGACGTCGGCAAGGAGCTGCTCGCTCTCATGTATAAGCCGGCGTTTCATGTCCACCGATCGGTGGACGTCGTCGAGAAGCTCGTCGAGCATCTGCGAGGCGCGGTAGAACAGTGTCTGCAGCCCTTCGCGTTCTTCGGTACCGGCGTGCATGCTCCGCTCCACGAACGCCCGGCGATCACGTTCCGCCTCGTCGATAATGCCGCGGGCTTCCGTGGCCTTCTCGCGAAACAGCCCGAGGCTGCTCTCGAGACGTTCGCGAATGTCGTCGAGCAGGGTGATACACAGCTGCGGGAGATGGGCCAGAAACGAGAGCTCGTCGAGCACATGTTCCTCGTCTTCGGCATCCGAAACTTCCTGCAGCTCTTCGAGGGAGATGATCACGTGATCGACCGACTGCTTGACGATGTCGTGGATCTGCACCTCCTCCATGATCCGGGAAAGGGGCTCTCGGATGCCGGCCGCCTTTTCATGAATGGAGGAGAGCGTGTAGCCGGCGTGCTGCACCCCGTTGAGGAAGGAGTCGAAGCTGCCGGTAAGTCGCTCGGAGAAGCGGTTGAACAGCTCGTCCTGCTGTTCCTTTACCGTGGCCACGTCCCGGCGGAACACCCGAAAGTCCTCGAGCAGGGTGTTCCCCCGTGCGGTGATGGTCTCGGTGAGATCGATAGTTCGGGTCGAGAGGCGCTTCAGCTCTTCGGTAATGTAGGAAAAGGCCCGTCCGGCGCTACCGGTCTTCAGTGCCACGGTCATGGCATTTATGGAAACCAGCTCCATTTCCACCGAGTCCTCCCGAATCTCGGTGATCAGCGATTCCAAGCGCCCGAGCGTCTGAATGGCCGCGTCGAGCTCGCTGAAAAGACTCTCGTCCTGCTCGTGCATCCGCGCGAAGGTCCCGGTAGCCTCGCTCACGGCCCCTCGTGCCTCTTCAATGGTGCGTTCGAGCCGTCCGGATTCATGGCGTTCCTGATCGCCCCGGAGGCTCTCGAGCACGTCACGGGAAGAGCTGAGCCCGGCATCCATCTCCGAAAGGAGCTTCGGGAAATGCTCGGCAAGTCCGAGGAATATCTCCTCGGTATCCGAGACGAGCGAGCGAAGCGACGAGACCAGCTCGTCCTGCATGGAGATTTTAGCCGTTTCCATCGTTTTGTATTATAGAGATCGTGTGTCCTCGATGCAAGCGAAACGAGGCGGGGAAACGCCGCTTTCGGACGAAAAAGGACCGGCGGAGGCCGGTCCTCCTTCGAATGAGTGTCTATCCGCTCTTGTGGCGCGCGTGCCGCCGCGCCTCAGGTGGCCACCGGCGCGCCGAGCGCCTGCTCGGTCTCCTGATCGAAGAGTATAGCCTTCTCCATGACCGGCGTAATCTTCACCTCGTCTCCCACGGATACATCGATATTCGGGTTGACCCTGGCGATGAACTGATGGGCACCGGTGTTGAGGTACAGGTGCGTTTCGGCGCCGAGAGGCTCAATGACCTCGACCGTTGCCGGGATGTATCGGTCCTGTTTTGCGTCGGGGTCGTAGCGCAGATCCTCCGGGCGGATACCGAAGGTCAACTGCTTGCCGACATAGTCCTTTGCAATCTCCGCGGGCGGGCCGGAAAGGCTCATCTTGAAGTTCGGCTCATCCATGAACACCTTGTTGCCTTCCTCTGAGATATTGACGTTGAGGAAGTTCATGGGCGGCGAGCCGATGAAGCCGGCGACAAAGCGATTGACCGGAGCGTTGTACAGGGTGAGGGGATCACCGATCTGCTGGATGATGCCGTCGCGCATGACGACGATCTTGTCTCCCATGGTCATGGCTTCAACCTGATCGTGGGTAACGTAGATCATTGTTGCCTGCAGGCGGTTATGGAGACCGGAGATCTCCGCACGCATCTGTACGCGCAGTTTTGCATCCAGATTGGACAGCGGCTCATCGAAGAGAAAGACCTTGGGCTTCCGTACAATGGCGCGGCCGACCGCCACGCGCTGACGCTGGCCACCGGAAAGGGCCTTCGGCTTGCGGTCGAGAAGCTCCCCGATGTCGAGTATCCGTGCGGCCTCATCGACCCGCTGCTTGATATCCTCTTTCCTGAACTTGCGGATCTTCAGCCCGAACGCCATATTGTCGTACACCGTCATGTGCGGGTACAGGGCGTAGTTCTGAAAGACCATTGCGATGTCGCGGTCCTTCGGCGGGATATCGTTGACGAGCTTCTCGTCGATGCGAAGCTCCCCGCTGGTGATGTCCTCGAGACCGGCGATCATCCGGAGGGTCGTCGTCTTCCCGCAGCCGGATGGCCCAACAAGCACCACGAACTCTTTGTCGTTGACGATGATGTTGGCATCCTTCACCGCGAGGACATTGCCCTCGTACACCTTGGTGATGTTCTTCAACTCAACAGTTGCCATGGCAACCTCCCTGTGGAATTATCTTATGCTAGCCATGGTACGTCGTGCTTTTGCGGTTGTCAACGCTCGTTTTTTCGTCGAAGCCTCGGCCGGTCGTGGGGGTGGGACGGATGTCGGCGGCGGGAGACGCCCTCGAAATCAATCACCCTTCTGGAAGATCCAGGAGCGAATGTCGCCGGCAAGCTCCTCGGCGGAAGTTTCTCCCGTGAGCTCCCGATCGAGCCACGGGTGGATGACGTTCTCCTTTATGCCGTCCCAGTCCTTCGGGACTCTGTGCGGAAACTCGAGGAGACTCGGAGGTGGGATCCGACCGAGGAGGCTTTCGTAGGTGGCCGGGAGCACATCGTGATTCGTTGAGACAAGAGAAGAAAACCCGCCCGCAATTCCGAACTCCTCGATCCGCTTGTGGACCGCCGCCCGGAGAAGCTCCTCCTGTGTCTCCCGTGAGAAGAGCCATCGAACGAAATCACGACCGGCTTCGGCGTTTTGCGCCTCTCGGGGAACCCCGATGTAGGTGATGTCTTCGAGTACCGGTATGCTGCCGTTGCGGGAGAGCCAGCGCACGTCCACTCCCCGCCGATTCCGTTCCGCTCCGGTATAGAAGCGGGCGGCGGTGGTGTACGCAAATCGGATACGATCACTTTGTAGCAGCTGGTAGGGGGGATCGTAGAGGTAGCGTTCCTCGAACTCGTCCTCCGCGTCGAAACCGCCGTTCACTTCCTCCACCCATTGCCGTACATAGTCGACCGCCTCATTCAGAGAGCCGTGATTCCAGGCGGCGTTGCGTCGGCCCTGCTCGCGAAAATTCGCGCCGAAGCTCATGGCCGTTACGTAGAGAAACTCTCCGTCCCATCGGGGCGAAAAGCCCATGCGTACATAGCGGTCGTCGGATGTCTCGTTGAACTCCGCGCCCGTTTCCCGAAGGTGTTGCATCGAGACGTGAAACTGGTCGAGGTCCTCGTTGAGGAAGGTGTCACGAAACATCACCGCCGGGAGATTGAAGCTCACAGGCAGTAGACGTGTCTCATCGCCCTGCCGACCCAGCTCGAGGAGACCCGGATAGAAATCCGCCTCGGAAAGCTCGGCGCTCGTGAGTACGTCGTCAATGGAAGCGAAGTGTTCGAAGGTGCTTTCGTTTGCAAGATAGTCCCCGACGACCAGATCCGGGTGCTCCTGGCGCTCCAGCAGCGCGTCGGCGGGCGCCGGGGTGTGTTCCACATGAATCTTGTACCGTTCCTGTGCCGCGTTATAGAGCTCCGCGTAGGCGGCAAGGGATGTGCGATCGGTCCACAGCGTGGCGGTTCGGGTCTGATTCCGGTTGCAGCCGCCGAGCGCGACAATGGTGAGGACGAGAACGGCGATTGCGAGAACGACGGGCGTGCGGAAGAAGCTTCGGGTGATAGATGGTAGTTCGAGCACGGTCCGGCCATAGTAGGAACGCCGGGCGCGACTGTCAATCGTCCTCCGACATCGAGGTCGACCGCGGGTGTCAAACGGCCCGGGGCACCCGCAGGAGCACGCGGTGGAGCCGAAACCGCTTGGCGCCGGTTCGGTTTCTGCGCTACACTGACGCACAACGCGCGAAGACAGGTACCGAGTCAATGTCCGATGATAACATCATTCCCCCCGGCTACGACCGCAGCGAGTATCCCACTTCGTTGACCGGATATTTCCTGATCAGCGAGGCGGAGATGATGGATCCCAACTTCTTCCGCACCGTCGTGCTCATCATCCGCCATGACGAAACCGGGGCGTTCGGCCTTGTGGTGAACCGCAAGTCCAACCTGACGCTTTCCGACGTGCTGCCGGAGTTCGAGGACAGCCCCGGCGGAGAGCTTCCCCTTTATGTCGGCGGTCCCGTACAGCAGGAGTATTTGTTCGTCGTGCACTCACCCTATGAAGGCCATGAGCCGAGCGAGGCGGCTGTCCAACCCGTGGAGGGGGTCATCTTCGAGCCCGCCTTTGCCGAGGTTCGTGACCTCTTCGAGACGGAGCCCGCCGGCAGAAACGTGCTTTTGTTTCTCGGCTATTCCGGGTGGGCGCCGGGGCAGCTCGAGACGGAGCTCGAGGAAGGCGCGTGGATTCTGCACCCTGCCGGGCGGCACATCGTGTTTCATCCGAATCCGGAAGAGGGGTGGCGGGACGCCCTCCGCGACAAGGGCGGATTGTATCGCATCTTCGCCGACACCGACCAAAAGCCTTCGACAAACTGAGCCGCCGCATGACCATCTCGCGTAATGCCCGGATCGTCCTCTTCGCCGGCGCCTTCGAGGCGGGGCTTGGGCTCCTCGGGATCGGCGCCGCCGCTGTTGCAGGCCTGTCTATCGCGGAGATGGTCCGCACGACGGCACCCGCCCGGGAAGCGTTTATCGGCATTCTGGCTTCGGTACCGGCGGCTGCCGTGTTTTTTCTGGCCCTGCGTTCGAAACGTCCAGGCCTAGCCCGGATCAGACGGATTCTAAACCGGCATATCGTGCCCTACGCGCGGGAGCTGTCGCTGTGGCAGCTCGCGCTTCTCTCACTCATCGCCGGCCTCGGCGAGGAGCTGCTCTTCCGTGGATTCCTGCAAAGCCTTCTCACCGGCGCCGTGGGTCTTCCGGCGGCGGTTCTCCTGACCGCCGTGGCGTTCGGACTGGTTCACCGTATCACGACGCTCTACGCGGTGTATGCCGGAGTCCTGGGCGCCTATCTCGGCGTGCTCGCCGCCGCAACCGGTGGGCTTCTTGCTACGGTGGTGTGCCACGGAGTCTACGACTTTATCGCCCTCGGAGTGTATGTGAGAAGGGCCGCTC
>JBKHEN010000122.1:0-7570 GCA_046540795.1 Spirochaetaceae bacterium
TGATCCAGTGATCGGGACGAATCGCGCAGACCGGCCGGCCGCTAAATGTGCCATTTACCGGAAAATATTACTTGACCGGCGAATAGTTGGTGCCATACTTAATTGCAGCGTCGGCTCGCCGCGCCGGGCACGTCGACGCTCCATGCGGATCACGGAGGTATGTATGAAACGGGTAATGAAGGCGGTGACTGCGGTAATGACGGTGCTGGTCTTCGCGGTCGGGTGTACTACCATCGAGGGAGCAATCACTGAGACCGTGGGCGCGACGAGCTCACGCGCGACGGAACGGGCGCTTGCGGACAGCATGAGTGGGATGACCGACGAGGTGACGTTTCACGTCGCATACATGCAGGTATTCTTTCTCGGCGGCTACGGTGACGCACAGGACGACTACGAAGAAGGCGAAGGGACGACCTGGGAGATCGAGACCACCGAGCCCGGGGAGCGTTCGACGAGCATCGGGGAGCGGGCGCTGCTGCGGTGGAACGACGACGGCTCCTCATGGTGGTACTTGCGCTTGGAAGCGGCCGACGAGGAACAGGAGTTCGAGTACGAGGTGCGAGTGAACGAGGATTACCAGGCAGAGGAGGTGTACCTCAAGGATCCGGAGACCGGAGAGATTCGTCACCGGGTGTTCGATGTGGAGGATGCCGACGACTGGGAGTCCCCGGATCCGGAGGAAGAGGAGGAGGTATTCACCGACGGCGATCTCGGCGAATACCGGCAGGACCGGGTCACCGTCACCGTGGGAGCAGGCACCTATGATGCCGACCGCTACGTCTACGAGGACGGTGACGACGAAAGCGGCGATGAGGTGGAGTACCGATGGTGGATGGCCGAGGAAGTGCCCGGCAACGTCGTGTTGTACGAGTGGGAGAATCTCACCGAGTCGTCAATGCTTCGAGGCGAGCTGATCGCTATCGGCCGCGACTACACAACGAAGTTCGGCGCCTATTAGGCGGGCCGCGATCCCGGCAACCGGCCGCCTGACGGCCGGTGTCGGGGACGGCCGGTCCGGAGCTATTTCTGTTTTCGCGCCCAGGCGAGAAACCGCGCCATCCGCGGCTCGGACAGCAGTGCCTCCCGGGAGTGCAGGCGCTCTCCGAGTTCCTCCTCGCTGTAGAACCGGTGGATCTGACGATGGCAGAGACGGCAGAGCCACAACCCTCGGGAGGTGAGCTCTTCGCGATCGTAGTGCCGTCGAAACCGACGTTTTCTGTGGTTCTTGCGTGGAATCAGATGATGAAAGCTCAGCGGCTTGCGGCGGCCGCATAGCTCACAGCGGTCGGTGGGCGCTGTTGCGCGCACATTACCCCTCCTCGTCGAGTAAGAATACCTCCGGTCGATACTCGAAGTGAATGGGATCGAAGAACAGCCATTTGCCGCCCCACACGAATCCGTGCCGCTCAAACGCATCGACCACCGGCTGAGGCACGCTGAAGCGCCGCTCCTCTCCAAGCCGCCACCAATCCTCGATGCCGGCTTCGGCGGCCCACCGCCAGTAGCCGTAGGTTCCCTCGTAGGAGCGCGGCACCAGGTCCACGGCGACGCCGTAGCCGTGAAAGCTCCGCGCCCGAGTTCCGGCGATGTTTCGCCAGTGGTAGCCTGCAAGCCGACCGAGGGACGCTATGAAGGAGGCGACTTCCGGATCGGTGCGGGCCACTTCCCGGATCTCCGCTTGCACGCGCGCAAGCGGCTCGGCGACCAGCGGATTCAGCCGGGTCGTGAGACCGAGAAAGCGCACTTTTTGCATACGTGCTTCGGCCTCCGCGCGGCTGGAGACCCCGTAGAGCGCATCCTGGAACGCCGGATGACGGGTGGGCGGGTCCGCCTCCCGCTCAGCGAGGATGTTGCGAAGCCGTTCCTCCTGCTCCGGTGCGACATCGCGTATGCGAAGCGGTCCGCGGTAGTAGTTGTAGAAGCGAAGAGGACTGAACTCGTCACGTCGGTCCCGGAGATCCTCCCGGAGTAGGCGTCCGTCTTCCCAGTAGAACCATTCTCCGTCGATACGCAGGGCCCACTGCCCCGAACGCATGCCCACCGACTCGACACGGTCGGGATAGGCGGATGCAACGGCACGTACCTCATCGGCGCCGGGCAGGCGCGCGGGTAGCGGCCTGGCTTCGAGAGCATGCTGCGATACGGGCTCGGTGTCGGCCGAGGATGACCGGACGGACCGTTCTGCGTCTTCCGCGTCCGACGCGGTGTACCCCGTCTCCGAACCGGCCGCGCCGGCCGCCGTAGCGGACGCTGCAGCGGGCGCCAAGGCGGACGCTGGGGCGGGCCCTGCCGATGGATCCGCTGCGGTACTCGAGGACTGTGCAGGACCGAGTTCCGCCGCAGTCGCGGCAAGTATGAGAATGAGTGTTGCTCCGGCGATCCCCGTGAGGGGGAGAAGACGCCGAACGACCGGCGGCAAACCTTTCATACTCCATAAGGTATTCCTTCATGCCGGGCTTCGGCTATTCCCGTTTTGGCACCGCAGGGCCGTGTCCGGCGTAACCGGGGATCAGTGGTGGCGGCCTCTTTGCCGGCGAATGTCACGCGTATTGAGGGTGATCGAGACGATAAGCGAGACGAAAAAGGTGGCAACCACCGCGGCATCGACCACGAGCGGGTCCGCAGAGAGCCCGAAGAGCCGCTCCATGAGGTACAGGATGTAGCTGTGGGGAAGGTCCTGCTCGCCGAGTCGGTGAAGCACGGTCCAATGCCAGTGGGTGAACGGGCAGTAGCCGAAACCGTAGAATATCCCCAGGCCGAACCAGCTGAGGCCGGTCAGTGCGAGAGTCACGAGGTTTGCCCGTCTGAGCGGGCGCACCGCCCATCCGGCGACATTGAAGACCACCAGTGCCGTGTGGAAGGTCACGAAGGCGATGTCGAGAACGCGAAGCATCACGGCGGCGTACCTCGTCAGCGCTCATCATGCCGGGGCCCGGTGCAGAGGTGCGCAATGCGAAGAGGCCCGGTGCAGAGCGGCCCGGTGCGATGGGGCCCGGTGCGATGGGGCGGCCTGCTCAAGCAGCCGCCGGCTTGTGCAGGAAATAGCTTACATACTGCATCTTGCCGGTGGCAAACTCGGCGTAACGCCCGGATCCCCGGACTCCGGCGAACTCGCTGAACATTTTGAGCACCGGTCGCGGAATCTTGCGGCGCATGAGGTGCTTTCGTCGCTCATCGTCGATGTCAAGGGCCCGGACCACATTGCGGGTGATGTTACGGCGCGCCTCTACCCTGAACCCGGCGCTGCGGACCTGCCGGTCGAGTGTCTCGAGGTGATCGTGAAGCCGCATGTCGGTCAGCAGGAACGCCCCGCCCGGACGAAGCACCCGGTATGCCTCGGCAAAGAACCGCTCGACGTCGTTGTACGCTCTCGACGATTCCACGTTGACCACCGCGTCGAACTGATCGTCCTCGAAGGGCAGCGCCTCGGCATCACCGCGAACGAAACGGAGATTCGGCGTGGTGTAATGGGTATTGCAGAACCTGATGCCGTTTTCAGAGAGATCGAGCCCGACGTAGGAGCGGGGACGGAGGTAGCGGGCTATGTAGGACGCCCCGCCGCCCCGGCCGCAGCCGACCTCGAGAACGTCCTTCTGCGCAAGGTCCGTATACGATGCTGTAAAGTGGTAGAGCTGTGCCCCGTAGCGCTCCGGCTCATCGTGGGCCGCCAGGTCGATGACGGCGGAGTCGCCGTCCGCCGGGGCATACCCGTAATTCATGAACCGGAGCGCGACCTCGCCCCGGTCGCGAGAGATGATCCAGTTGTGCCAGACCCGCCACATGGGCTTTTTGAGCAACTTCGGCATGTTTACGTAATTGAGGACCAGACTGCGCATCGCCCCCTCCTAAGATCGGTGGTTACTAGAACCTACAGAAATCCGGCCGCAAGTACAAGGGAATTGCTCGGAAATCGGCGCCGCAGAGCGCCGATACCGACCGCGGAATCCCGCCGACGGCTCGACCTTCCCGCCCGCGCAGTCCGATCGCCGGCATTATGCAGAGCCGCCGCTTTCGCCGGCAACATGCCCGACCGCCCCTCCGCGCGGTCTCGGCGCAGTCAGCTGAGCAGCCCCTCGATAATCATTTCGGTGGCCTCCTCCTCGGAGAGCCCGCGGGACATGAGGGTCTGCAGCTGCTTCGAATCCACCGATCCGATGGCCGCTTCGTGGGTGACGTGGGCCTGCGGGTGATCGACCTGGACGATGGGAATGGCCCGGGCAACCGCCCTGCCTTGGACGATCTCCTTGCAGTCCACGTGGCCCCGGGCGTTCGGCGCTCTGGCCCGCAAGTCGTTATAGACCTCGCCGTAGGCCTCGTCACGAAGCGCGATGTGCGAGGTGAGCACTCCGCGCGCCTCCTCCCCGACGAGGTCGCCGGTCTCGCGAATGGTCACCCGGTCGTCCCCGCGGCCGGAGATGCGCGCGGTCATCTCGAGCACACCCCGGGCTTCGACGGTGGTCTCGTAGTCGATGTCGATCTCCCCGACGCGGCCCCGGATCAGCTCGAACTCGGTGGAAAACCGCGCGTCCTCGCCGACGTGCACCCGTGCGGTCGGCTTGACCGTGACACCTCCGTCCCTCCCGTGGATGTGACGCTCGAAATAGACGTAGGTCGCCCGGGCTCCCACCGATATTTGCGCATCCATGATGTGCTGGATGTCGACGGCTTTGGGAAACACGCAGTGGGCCATGAACTGGGCGGTAGCATCTTCGCCGATGTCGATGTCGAGCTCAATGCGCTGGATCCCGGTTTCACCGACCATGCCGAAACACAAATGCACCGGCTTCTCGAGCACCGTGCCGGGCTCCACGTGGATACGGGCGCGAATCCCGTCCTCGAGTTCTTCCGGGTCGATGTGCAGCCCCGGCACGAGTGTCGAGGCGAGGATCTGGTTCGCGTTGATTCCGATGAAGGCAGTCTTGCCGTCATGCGGAAAGAACGGTGCCTTGATGGCGGAGAGCAGCTCGTTGAGGATAGCATCCGAGCTCATACGCGGGCCTCGTTTTCGTCTGCCGGCGGCTGGTTCTGGTGATCGCAGCTGGCGCAGGAACCTTCAAAGTAGGCAAAGATCTTCTCGGGCGTCCCTTTCTCGTGAATGTGGCCGTCACACAGAAGAAAGCCGTGATCGGCGTGCTTCACGACCTCCGCCGAATGGGTGATGAGGATGACGGTGATCCCCTCGTCTTTCATTTCACGGATGACCTCGAAGATGTAAGTGAGGGCGTCGATGTCGACGCCGGAGTCCGGCTCATCCATCATCATCACCGCGGGTTTCATGGCCAAAATGGAGGCAAGCTCGATACGCTTGCGCTCACCGCCGGAGAGAGCCGTGTCCATCGCCCGGCTGCGGTATTTCTCCGGATCGAGGCCGACCATCTCCAGGACCCGATAGAGCTCCGCCGCCGATTTCTCCCGGGCGCCGGCAAGGACGAACTTGTGCACCGGCAGGCCCTCGAATCGCGCCGGCTCTTGCCAGGCGAGGGTGATGCCGCGTCGAGCGCGCTCGTCGACGGTGAGGTCGCGAATCGACTCGCCGCGAAGCAGGATGTCCCCGGTGTGATGGCGGAAACCTTCGAGGCCCATGATGACCGCGGCCAGCGTCGATTTGCCCGCACCGTTCGGGCCGACCAAGGCGTGGATGTGTCCCTCCCAGAGCTCGAGGTCGAGGTCGCGAAGTATCCGATTCCCGCCAAGGGTGAGCGAGAGGTCTCGTATTTGCAGTATTGCCACTGCGGGTCTCCAGTACTGTCAGGGTGAGTACGCGCATTCTATCTCGGAACCGGCCCGTTCGCATAGGCCGGCGGTATATGGACCTTTGTTGCAACAAGGTTGTTGATACCCCGTTCATTGCCGGATCGGACCGGGCGGAGCCCGCGTGTGGCCTCGATCTCCGACCTCCTTGCCTCTGCGCTTTTCACCTCCGTCCCCGACCTCCCCGACCCCGACCTCCGTCCCCGACCTGCCCGAGCCGCGGAAGATAGCGCTCCGGAATCTCCCATACGACGAGCCTCGGGGGTTGGTCGTCGATGACCTCGCTGTCGAGGTACTCTTCCATCGGAGCAAACGGTCCTTCCCCTTCGGCGGCGACCGAGAGAACGTCCGCTTCGAGAGCCGATTTCAGCGCCCCGGCAAAGTTCCACAGCTCCCCCGCACTGTAGCTCGTTCCCACGAGGGTCACGGGAATCTCCGGATCGTCGAGAAGACTCCCGCCGGCCGCGCCGTCGTTTCCCTCCGCCGCGCGCGTCTCATAGCGCCTTACCGAGTCAGGGGCCGGGCCGAGGGCGTCGGCAAAAGGACCGAGTGGGAGAAATCGCAACAGGTCGCCCTCGTGCGCCACGGTTTCCCCGGCCTCGGTGACGAAGCGCATACGGTTCACGTCGTGACGCTCGAGAGTCGGTCGGGCCGCCGACGCCGCCGCCTCCGCCACCGCCGCCGCACCCTCGGGTGTCCAGTGCGTGTCGGTGCGCAAGTACACCTCCGTCCCCGCCGCGCGAGCTTCCCGCATGGCTCGATGGGCGTCGACGAGAACGGTCTCCGGCGGCAGTTCGGTGCCCCGGGCCTCTTCGAGGGCGGCTGAGACCGCCGGGAGGCGACGATCGACGTCACCCGGCACCTCCGTCCCCATGCGGGGCGGCAACTTGTCCGCATACAGCCGGGCCTTGGACGGCACGATGACCACCGCAAGAGCGGCATCGCGCTCGGCAAGCTGTCGGGCCGCTTGCGCTATTCGATTCTCGGCCTCCGCCAGTCGCGCTCCTTCCTCCGGGAACGCCTCGAGCTCTTCCGCCAGGAAGAACCATTCCTCCGTCCCCACGACCAAGGGCGGATCCCCCTCACCGAAGACCGTGTAGCGAAGGGCGGTCCACAGGTTGAGTGCCGGTTCATATACGGGCAGGGCCGTTTCGAAACGCGATTCGAAGGTGGCGGAGCGCTCGCCGCTAAGGAGTGAGCCCGCTTTCGGCAGCTCCATGCGCGCCAGTGCAACCGCCGTGAAGAGCATTCCTGCCGCGAGAGTGAGAAGAAACGTTGCCGGAACAGTGTTGCGTAGAGGCGTATTGTCACGCGTATCTTTCAATCCCGGCTCCTCAGAACTGAAAATAGAGAAACGGTGAATGGCTCTCGGCAAGCAGTTTTACGACGCCGGCGAGGAACACCACCGCGAGCCCCACCGCGCGGGCGTGGTGCCGGAGTATCGCCGCGGGCTGCCCCGCCGACACCTGCCCCGCCGCGGGCTGCGAAGCCGGCACCTGCCCCGCCGGCACCTGCCCCGCCGGTTCCCGACGCGCGAGGTACTCGAGGCCCGGCGCGAGATACACGAAAACGGCGCCCGCCGCGAGCGCGGTGAGCTCGAATCCTTTCACCTGCCACGCCATGGCGGTACTCAAGCCGGTTCCGTAGAGCCCCACCATGCTGCCGGCGATAAGGCCCGCGGTTTGCAGATCCGGGGCCCGAAAGAGAACCCATCCGGTGAGAACCACTGCCATGGTGTAGACGAGGCCCAGGAGGCTCAGACCGAGCGCCCTTCCTTTTCCCGGTGCCGGGCCCGGCGGCGGCGCCGATGCCGCCCCCG
>JBKHEN010000123.1:0-7557 GCA_046540795.1 Spirochaetaceae bacterium
GCCGATATAGGTGATGCGTAACCCGACGGGATAATGGGGGCGGGCCCTCGGGTCCTGCCCCCGGCTTTCCGCTTCCCGCTCGCGCTCCCGTGGGTCGTCGGTGCTCGTCGCAAGGACTGGAAGTCGGGACGTTTTCTTGTGTAGGCTTTGAGGACGCCCTATGTCCGAGACGCATGCGCCGATGGAGTCCGTCATCCGAGAGCTCATCCGCCGGTTCGAGACGGCCGGCACCTGGTACCTCACCGCCGACGATATTCGTCGTCTCTTGGGGCTCGACCACGCGACGTACTATCGGCGTATCTACCAGGCGGCGCAGCAGCGCGGCGGTACCGTTGAGCTCTCCACTGCTACGGCCCGCTTCGGCCCCGAAAACGTCGGGGAGCTGGTAGACCTTCTCGAGCTCTTTGTCGGAAGGGAGGCGGAGGACGCCCTGACCCGGCTGGGCGCGTTTCTCCCACACGAGCATCGGGTCGAGCTTACCCAAACCCTCCTCGAGACCGCCCACGAGTGGGTGCAGGCGCACCGGCTCGATCACGATACCTTTCGTCGGATGCTCGGCGTCTTCGGGAGCTTCGAGCGTGCCCGGGATACCTACCTGGATGAGTTCTTCCCGCAGGCGGAGCTGCTCGAGGCGGCTGCAAAGCGCTTCGTGGAACGTCGGCCGGTGCGGCTTCCCGAGATTGGGCGCGCTACCGCGTACTCTGTGCTCCACCGCCTCTTTCGCCGGCACGTCTTCGAGTTTCAAACCGTTTTCGCCGCCATCGGGGTGGAGCTCTTTGAGATCGCCGTTGCCGCAGGGTTCGTGCGTCGGCCGGAAGAGGAGTACGCGGAAAGGGGAGAGACGGCGGCCGGTGCCGGCGTGGGCTCCGGTGCGGACGGCGGACACGGCCGCGGGGGCCCTGGCGACCGCGGCCGGCGCAGCACCGACGGGGACGGGGCGAAGCGGGGGAGCTCTCCCGTGGTCTGGGCGTGTCACGTCATGGAGCTCGACCCGCGGAACCTCAGCCCCGATGAGGTGAAGCGAAACTACAAGCGGCTCATGAGACGCTATCACCCGGATGTGAATCCCCGCGGGCTTCGCACCGCCCAGCGGGTGAACAGGGCCTATAGCCTGCTGCTCGACGCGGTGTAGCTACGGTACCGCCCGGAACGGGCGGGCCCGGTTGCGCCGGTCGTGTTGTCGGAGAAGGGCGTGCATGCGAAGATTCGTGCATGGCACCTACACATCCCTTCCGATTCGAAGATCTCATGCGCGTTCGACGGATCAGTGACCCCACCGTCCGTCCGAGCGGGGACGTTGCGGCTTTCGTCGTCGAGACGCATGATCCGCGGACCAATCAAACGGCGCGAACCATCTATGCGGTGGACCTCCGCACCCGGGAAACCCGCGAGCTCACACCGGGCAGGCATAACGATACGAGCCCTCGCTTTAGTCCCGACGGCCGCTGCCTTGCCTTCGTTTCCGACCGGGGCGGGGACGAGCAGCTGTGGCTTCTTCCCTACGCGCGGGGCGGGGAGGCGCGGGCCCTGACCTCCGGATACGGCGGAGCCGTTCAGCCGACCTGGGCACCGGACAGCCGCCGCATTGCCGTCTCCCGGAAGGTAACCGTCCCCCGCAAGCCGAATACCGACCTCGACACCGCCGGAGCAGAGGGGGTGGAGGACGAGCAAGGGGCCGCCGGCGTGGCGGCGGGAGGCGGTGAGAAAAGGGGGCAATCGAGACGTGCTCGCGCCTTCGGCCTCCCGAACGAGCAGTCATCCGCCCGCGTGGCGGACGCGCTTCTGTTTCGCCACTGGAACAGCTGGCGAGACCGTGATCGAAAGCACCTGTTCATCATTGATACCGAGACCGGCGAGAGCCTCGATATCACGCCGGGCGAGGTCGACGTGCCTCCGATCAGCCTGGGGGGTAGCGGCGACTTTGCCTTTGCGCCGGAGGGGAACGAGATCGCCTACGTCATGAACCCCGACGAGGTGGTCACCCTCTCCACCAACAACTCGGTATTCCTTCAGGCCCTCGACGGCATTCGTCCCGTCGGTTTGCCGCGTTGTATCTCGGATACCGAAGCCATGGAGATCGAGCCGCGCTACAGCCCCGACGGCGGCTACCTTGCCTTCCTGGGTGCCGAGCGGCCCCGGTACGAAGCGGATCGCCTACGAGTGAAGCTCTTCGACCGTCGCTCCGAAGAGATCGTAAGTCTCACCGCGGAGCTCGACCGCTCTCCCGCGGAATACCTCTGGCGCTCCTCCGAAGAGATCCTCTTCATTTCCGCCGACCGGGGCTACCGCTCCCTCTACGGTGTCCGCTTCGAGCCGGCACGACCCGGAAGCGGCGCCGGGGAGGTGGTGCAGTACACCGGCGGCAGGTACTACACCGCGCTGCGCTCGGCCGATCCGGCGCGGGGAGCCTTCGAAGAGGTGATCCTCCTGGCGCAGAGCGCCGAGCGAGCGCCGGAAGTGGTATCGTTGCCGCTCGAGGCGTGCCGGCCCGTCTCCGTCGAGAACGGTCCGGGCCACCCCGAGTGCTTCGGCCCCGAGCCCGAGCGGCTGACCGATCTGAACGCCGGGGTCTATGAGACCGCGGCAACGCAGAAGCTGGAATCGTTCTGGTTCCGGGGAGCCGAAGAAGACTGGGTTCACGGGTTCCTCCTGAAGCCGCCCGCCTTCGACGCGGCGCGCCGGTATCCCCTTCTGGTGCTCATTCACGGTGGCCCGCAGAGCGACTTCGGCGACGATTTCCATTTCAGATGGAACGCCCAGGTCTTTGCCGGCGCGGGGTACGTCGTGCTGATGACGAACCCCCGGGGCTCGATCGGTTATGGAGAGCGATTCACCGACCAGATAAGCGGCGACTGGCCGGGACGCTGTTACACCGACCTGATGCGGGGTATCGACCACGTTGTTGCCACCTTCGATTTCATCGATGCGGAGCGCATCGGCGCCGCCGGGGCAAGCTTCGGCGGCTACATGATCAACTGGATCGCCGGTCACACCGACCGCTTCAACGTCCTCGTCTCCCACGACGGCATCTTCAATCAGGAAACCATGAGCTATACCACCGACGAGCTCTGGTTCGACGTGTGGGAACACGGGGGCATGCCCTACGAGAATCCGGCGGAATACCGGCGGCAGTCGCCCCACGTGTACGTGGAAAACTTCGCCACGCCCACCCTCGTCATTCAGGGGGAGCAGGACTTCCGCTGCCCGGCTTCGGAGGGGCTCGGCATGTTCACGGCGCTCCAGGTGCGCGGCGTGCCCTCCCGGCTTTTGTACTTTCCCGATGAGGGTCACTTCGTCACCAAGCCGGCGAACGCCGAAGTCTGGTACAAGAGCGTTCTCGAGTTCATTGCCGAGCACATGTGAGTGAGGGTCGGGACCGAGCGTGGGGTGAGACCAAATGGGCGTCCACGACGTTCGTATTCGGTTAGAACGCTATGGAATTACGAGCTCGAAGGGCGCGTTCTAACGCTACGCCGCGGGAAGTCTTTGTCACACGCCGCCTTAAGCTTTGCAGAAGGGCAAAGAGAGCAGCAGGACGACACCACGGGTGCGCAGCCCCCGAAGGAAAAGGCACCGTAAGGCTCGCGTATGTTGAGTGGGCATGCGCCGTCGCCATTACCCATGTTGGCCGGCGTACGTCGAGGAAGACAGTATCGAGGATCCGGTTGCAGACGGTGAGAAATACGACTTCGGAATTGTCGGTATCGATCCGGGCGCAGGAATGATGCAGCAACTCGAAGAGGCAATTGCCGCCGATACCGTCGGCCCCGGTGCCTTCACCCTTCTGGAAGGCAGTGGCCCGACCATGACCGCCGCACTCGCCGACGCAGTCGACAATCAGGACCCCATCGTGGTGACCGGTCGGCGCCCCCGTGGAGTAGGAGCGGAGCACCCGGTCCCCGACAGGCGACCGCCTGCCGGGGATGCGCCCACGCGGGTGGCACACGGACTCGGAGCGTGGACTGGCGCGGCGTGTGGGAGAAGGCGAGCCCGCCGGAAGCCTTCTCGCGCGGCGTAGCGAGAAAGTCATCCGTGACGTCGAGCCCATCTGCTGAGAGGGACCTTGTCGAAATAGCTCCGGTGGGGGCGGGCTCGAGGCTCTCCGGATTGTTGTCATATAGCCCGTGCCGTGCGGTGTAAACCGAGTGTACGGTGGCGTGATGGTCCGGGCACGCCTCCGCCACCCGTGCAGCGAGGCGTTGATCGCCGGCAAGGTGTCGCGCGACTGTACAACCACCGCGTTTGGCGTCATGTAGGCAGGCCTATACGCCTTCCGTTGCCCGGAAAACCCCTGCTTATCGTCCCGGCAAAGGCGGTCAGTCAATCTCCTGGTCCCGGAAGTGCAAGGCGATTTCGATGAGCTTCCCGTCGGGATAGGACGGCGTCCGGCCGAGGAGCTGCGACAGCATCCGGCGCTCGTACATGGCGAAGCGGATGCCGTCATGCATGAACCGGGCGTAGAGTTCGGTTCCGTTCCATGTGATGTCGGGGGCGACGATGTCGCGGTCGGATCGCACCATCTCAGTGAGATCGATCACGAAAAGGGCGCCCATACCAAGCTAGTTCGCATCGTGTCGGCATTATGGCACGGTGCGGGTTACGGCAAGCACGTCCGGTATTGGGCGATGCTGGATTTGAACCAGCGACTTCTACCGTGTGAAGGTAAATTCGGCGTTTTCCGCCGCCTTTCCCCGTGATTCACGTTTCAATGTGAGTCATGACGTGAGTCACGTCGCGCTGCTACCCGCTGAGCCCCTTGTGCCGTCGGACGTTGAGTGCCTTCCAATGCAGCCACGGGTGGACCTCTATGCGGCGGATGAGTTCCGGATCATCCGTGAGCAGAGAAGCGTCAATGCGTCCCTCATCAAGGAGCGCATTGAGGAATACGAGTTCGGGTTCCCGCAACGGCAGCACCGATGAAAGGTACGCCATACACTGGCCAAGGAGGTTCCGTCCGTATTCGGTGGCCACGACGTCCGTCGGTACAGCCGATGCATAAAGAGTCGGTATCAGTTTTGCCGTAAGGTCTATTGGATCGAATGCGATGTCATCGATGGAGACTTCCCTCCAGTCTTTGCGGTTCATTCCTCCGTAGGCGACGAAGGCAATTCTCAGAAGCCTTGGATCGAGTTTGAGTGACTGGGCGATGCTCCGACAATCGAATAGGTCTCGAGCTTGAGTCCGAGCCAAGAGGGCGGCCAGTTTGCCTGCAGCCAACTCGTGGACGTTGAGAACCGGGATTCCGGATGCCTGATAACGACCTAGGGCAACCGAATCTCTCCTGGCCGGATCCCACAGTGGTTGCCGAAACATGAAGTTCAAATCGACCTCCAGATTGCCCGGCTGTCCCGTAAAGCTCTGATAACCCAGAGTCCATTTGCCTCCGGCGTGGTCGGTGGGCATACGACGTACGTTGAATCCATCCCGCGAGAAGACAGCATGCAACGCCTGCTCCATTTTCGGCTGTTCTTCCAGCATGGCATCCCGGTCGAGTGCGCCGACGTAGTTCAGGTCGATATCTACCGACAGCCGTGGGAGGTCAACGAAGAACAGGTTGAGGGCCGTTCCCCCCTTCAGGACCCAGCGACTTTTCAGGAAGGGATGAGTGTTGAGCAGGTTGAGTAAACCAATCAGCCGAACTACCTTTTCCAGCATCACCGGATCGAAACCGGTACTGGAGGCTATCTCAATGATTTCCGTACGGGAAACCGTCATAGAACTTCATCCCAAGAGTGATTGAGGATCTCTGCCGGGACCAAGAGGTTCCATTCCGAAACGAGCTTGCATCCGGACCTGGAAGTGCGGATCAGATAGTGTGGCTGACTCGGTATAAGATTTCTGAATGCATTGAGCGTATCCTCCTCTATCATGAGGGCTTCACTATGCTGCTCAAGAAAGAACCCTACCTTCGCTGCAGTAGTCGAGTTTCCCAGTAGCTCAACGTATCGAACGACCTGGTCGAGATCCAGGAATTCGATGGATTCCAGGGAACGCCAGACTTCTTCCCATGAACCGGTGAGATCGGGCCTGTCGAGGACATCAACAAAGGTTCGCTCGAAGCCTGTGACCCGTACCTCCACACCTTCCCGGTGATGGGAGTCGACGCCGAACATAGCCTCCTGTGCATCCCTCAACGCATGGGGAACCGGAACCTGAACATATTCATGTCTTTGGAACTCAGTCGTCTGTGCTCTCGCCTGGGATGTGTACGTGACACGCCGATAAGACGAGTACGCCTTGCCCTGGTATTCCAATGCTGTATGGTAGGCGAGCACTGCGTCATCCGCTAGCTTGGCGGCCACCAGATAGGGATCTACGGCATACGTTTCGGGATCGTGGCCGAGCGGAACTGTTGCATACAAGCCCCTGCGTATGGAGATTATGCGCCCTTTTGATCGGTAGTAGGTGAGCAGCGACTTCCTGGTGTTCTGATTAGTGGAACCCCTTTCGGCTAGATACTGCGTGAGATCGTCCACTGTGAAGACGGCGTGCGTTGCGAAGAAGGTCGATAGGTTAACGGAACGTTTTGATTGACTTCTAGTCACAATAGTACCAATATTATTAACACTTAAGTGCGTTTGTGTCAATGCTCAATTAGTTTTGCCTTGACAGGTCTACGAGTAAGTACCATCAAATTTAGCACTTTTGCGTAACTTCGTCAGATCATCGATCGTCACGGTACCTCTCCAACGATACCCCCGATTGCTCAAGCACCACCGAAGCCCGCCAATTGTTGGTCCCCCATTAACCACCTGTTGATCCTGGAACGCCAAGTTCTGGTCCGCAGCCCCATTACTACTACGGCCGGATAGGCCCTTTCTACTCGAGTCTAATGCACAAGACTCTCGATATATGGCACCATGACGCTCCGCACCCTGCAGATATCCGCAAACCGTAGCAGTTCATCCGGACTCACATTCTTCTCCCGTACGGCTTCGCGCAGGGCCTCTATTGCGACGTCGGTTCCGAGCCTGTTCCGGTATTTGAAGCAGTCCGCGACAGTCTTGGTCGGCGAATACACTTTCACCTGCACTCCTTCGATTTGATGCTTCTCGATACCCGCCGAGAACGCAGGCTCTGAGAAGGTGACGATCTTCACTGGTAGGCCCTCGGTTTTGGGAATGCGGGATGGACGGGAGACGGCAAGCCATACGTGCCGTGGAGTCTGGGTTCCTATCTCGTGAAAGGAAAGGGCCGAAAGAAGGCACACCACGCCGCTTTCGACGAGCATCTGCGCCTCAACGTAGGAGTGGTAGCTGTCAACTTCGTAGTCGGAACGGCTGTACAGCCCTCGGCCTATCCGTCGGATCTCGCCGGACTGAACCATGCGCTGGATGGTTTTGCGATCGATCCCATGGCTCACAATCGCGCCGGCTTTCAGAACCGGAGAAGAGTCGAAGAGCTCTATTAGGCGCTCCCGCTGAGTTTGAGAGGGCACGTCATAAAGTGTATACGGTTATTGACAAGTGTCAACGGTTTATGACACAGGGCGGACAGTATCAGACGCTCATCAACGAGGTGTTACGGAGATACAAGGATCACTTTAGTGGTCGGCGG
>JBKHEN010000124.1:0-7551 GCA_046540795.1 Spirochaetaceae bacterium
GCCCGTGGCGCACGCCGGGGCGGCGCCGCCTCAGCCGCCGCGCACCGCGCCGTAGCCTTCGAGACGCTTGGCGCGGTCTTTCAACAGGACGTCGCTTCTGCGCCGCCGCAGGCGCGCATACACGCTGAGGACCCGCTCCTTGATCCGGTCGGCGGTAAGCTGTGGGTCCTTGTGGGCCCCGCCCGACGGCTCGGGAATCACCTCGTCGGCAATCCCGTAGGTCTTGAGGTCATAGGCGGTCATTCTCATGAGGGCCGCCGCTTCCTCCGCCTTCCGGGAGTCTCGCAGCAGAATGGAGGCGAAGCCCTCCGGCGAGATCACCGAATAGACGGTGTTCTCGAGCATGATCAGATAGTCGCCGACCCCGATGCCGAGGGCGCCGCCGCTGCCGCCTTCCCCCACGATGACCGCAATGACCGGCGTGCGCAGAGCGGCGAATTCCTTCAAGTTACGCGCAATCGCCTCACCGATCCCCCGTTCCTCCGCCGAGATGCCGGGATACGCCCCCGGCGTATCGATGATCGACAAGACCGGGCGACCGAACTTCTCCGCCTGCTTGGCTAGGCGCAGGGCCTTCCGGTAACCCTCGGGATGGGCCATCCCGTAATTCCGTTTGAGATTCTCCTTCATGTTCCGGCCCTTCTGATGGCCGATGAAGGTGAAGTACACGCCGTCTATCTCCGCAAGGCCGCCCACCATCGCCGGATCATCGGCAAACGCCCTGTCACCGTGGAGCTCGATGTAGCGGTCACTCATACGATCGATATAGTCGAGCGTAGTCGGCCGATCCTGATGCCGGGCGAGCTGCACGCGCTCCCACGCCCGCATACCCCCGGGTTCGGCCGGGCCGCCCCCCCCCTCCCCTTCCAGCTTGGAGACGAGGCGGGAGAGATCCTCGTTGATGTCGACGTCATGCTCGGCCGCGAGCCGTTTCAGCTCGTCTATCTTGCGGCGGATCTCTTCGGCCTTCATCGCTTTATCCTCGAGCCGTCGATGAGAAAGACCAGGGTGCTCTTCAGTTCACTTCGCGGTACCACGGCATCTACGAAGCCTTTGTCTTTCTGGAACTCCGAACGCTGGAAGCCTTCGGGGAGCTTCTGTCTGATCGTCCCCTCGATGACCCGGGGCCCGGCGAATCCGATCAACGCGCCCGGCTCGGCAAGCGTAACGTCTCCGAGCATTGCAAAGGAGGCCGTGACACCGCCCGTCGTAGGATCGGTGAGCACCACGATGAACGGTTGCCGTGTCTCATCGAGCAGGGTGGCAGCCTGAGAGGTCTTGGCCATCTGCATAAGGCTGAAAATGCCCTCATGCATCCGCGCACCGCCGGAGGCGGTAAACAGCACCAGCGGAAGTGAACGTGCCGCAGCCACGCGCATGGCCCTGGCGATCTTCTCTCCGACCACTGATCCCATGCTGCCGCCGAGGAATTTGAACGACATCACGGCCAACACGACCTTTCGCCCGTCGAGACGGCCTATGCCGGTCTGCACCGCCTCCCGGGCATTTGCCTTCTCCTGTGCGCTCTGCACCTTCTCCTCGTAACCGGGGAACTCGATGGGATTCTCCGGTTCGAGATCGGCATACATCTCGTCGAACACTCCGTCGTCACAGAGAATGCGAATACGTTCGGCGGGCTCGATGCGAAAATGATGGCCACAGCTCGGGCACACGTAGAGATGTCGAATCAGCTCGTCTTCCTCGATGTGGATGCTACAGGCGGGACAGGCGTGCTTCTTCTTCACGTATGAGCGATCGTCGAGAGCGAGGTCATGGCGCTTTCTCACCGTCTTCGGTGGGATCACGCGATGAACGATCTCCCGAATGGTAATGGGCATCAGGCCACCTCCTCCATCATGGAGGCGAGAAAATCCGTGCCGAAGCTCCCGCTCTGGAACGTCTTGTGCCCCACGATTTGCTTCTGGATGTCCAGATTGGTCGGCACCCCTTCGAGCACGAACTCCGAAAGTGCTCTCTGCATGCGCCGCACGCCCTCACGACGATTTTCGCCGTAACAGATGATCTTTGCAATGAGAGCGTCGTAGTTCGGCGGTACGAAGTATCCGTTGTAAAGGAAGCTGTCCACGCGTACGCCGTAGCCGCCCGGGGGCAGGTAGTTGGTTACCCGTCCGGGGGCCCGGGCATTGATCCGACACTCAACGGCATACCCGCGCAAATTGATGTCGTCCTGGGTGAAACCGAGGTCTTCTCCGGCGCAGGCACGAATCTGGTCGCGCACGATGTCCACACCCGTCACCAGCTCCGAGACCGGATGCTCGACCTGAACCCGGGCGTTCACTTCCATGAAATAATACTCATCACCTACGACGAGGAACTCAATGGTCCCGGCGCCCACGTAGTCCAGGCTCTTGAACAGGCGCACGGCATCATTGCCCATCCGCTCCCGCATCCCGGGTGTGACCACCGGGGAGGGACTTTCCTCCACCAGCTTCTGATGCTTCTCCTGCACCGAGCAATCCCGCTCACCGAGGTGCACCACGTTGCCGTAGGTATCACCGAGGATCTGAACCTCTACGTGCCGCGGATTCTCCAGATACTTCTCCAGATACACCGTCCCGTCGGAGAAAGCGCTCTCCGCCTCGGAGGCGGCCATTTGTAGCACCCGCTCGAATTCCCCGGGCTCTCGAACAATGCGCATCCCTTTCCCGCCGCCACCGGCCGCCGCCTTGATGATCACGGGAAACCCCATCTCTTCGGCAGCTTCCAAGGCACTCTTTCCGTCGGCTACGCTTCCCGAGCTTCCGGGAATCACCGGAACCCCGTTTTCCCGTGCCGTCCGCTTGGCCTCTACCTTGTCACCGAGCAGCCCGATCGTCTCCGACGCAGGGCCCATAAAAACGAGCCCCGCCTCCCGCACCTCCCGGGCAAACGCGGCGTTCTCCGCAAGAAATCCCACCCCCGGATGGAGGGCGTCACACTGGGTAAGCACCGCCGCGGAGATCAGACCGGACTTGTTGAGGTAACTGTCCCGGGCCGGCGCGGGCCCGATACGAACCGCGGCGTCGGCCATCCGCACGGCCAGCGACTCCTCGTCCGCCGACGAATAGGCGACCACCGAACGGATGCCCATTTCGCGGCAGGCCCTCACCAGCCGAACCGCGATCTCTCCGCGATTTGCAATGAGCATGGAATTGATCATAGGCGCTTGACTTCGAATATGGGTGTCCCGTACTCCACCATGTCGCCGTTTTGGACGAGAACACGCACAACTTCGAGGTCGAACTCCGCCTCCAGCTCGTTCATGACCTTCATTGCTTCCAGGACACAGAGCGTATCGCCGCTCTTTACCCGCGATCCCTCGTCCACAAAGGGGGGTGCATCCGGCGCGGGGGAACGATAAAAGGTGGCGACGATCGGCGAGGTGACGTACTCCACATCGAGATCTGCGCCGGCCTCGGACTCGGCAGCTGCCGACGTATGGGGCTGTTGCCCACCGCCGGCCTCCGACCACGCGGGCTGTGGCCCCGGTCCCTGCGGCCACGCCGGTGCCATTGCCTGCGGCTGTTGGGTATAGGCGATCGGCACACCCGAGTTTCCGCCACGCTTGAGCACCACGGAACTCCCCTCCGTCTCGAGCCTGAGCTCGGTCAGAGAGCTATCTTCGAACTTCTCAAGCAACTCAAATAGATCCTTCAGTTCCATCGTGAACCTCCGGTAAAACACCGCCCGGGACGAAAGAGTGATCGAACGGTATCACGTGCCCTTTCCGCATGTCAACGGAAATTCGGTCATTGACCGACAACCGAAGTTGGTGTAGTCTTGCGAAATAGCGAGGAGTCGACGTGATGAGCGAGATCACCGAATTGTTGCCCCATAGGTCCCCCTTTCTGTTCGTCGACCGGATCGAGCAAGCCGCCGAGGATCGGATTATCGGCTACAAGACCTTCCGTGCCGACGAGCACTTCTTCGCCGGACACTTCCCCGACTATCCGGTCGTACCCGGCGTCATTCTGGTAGAGTCCTTGGCACAATGCGGTGGTGCGGGTGTTAAACAGCTGGGTCGGCTCGGTGATGCACTGTTTTTTCTTGCAACCGTCGAGCGTGCCAAGTTCCGCAGACAAGTACGGCCGAACGAAACGGTGCGCATGGAGATCGAAAATCTCAAGGTCAGCGCCCGAGTGCTCAAGCAAAAGGGCACTGCGTATGTAGACGGGGAGACTGCCGCAGAGGCCGAATGGCTTTGTCTGGTCGGCGAACCCTCGGTATAGCAAAGACCGGGAGTTACGGCCGCGACGAGGCGGGAACCGAACCGCGGCCCATTACAATCCGAGGGAGGAAATCGGCATGGCACGTAATCAGGAAACCGTTCCGAAGAGGACCAAAGCGCGCGCCGATTCGTTCGGCAAGACGGCGGTGTTCTACTCCAAGGACGAAAGCGGTGAGTTCGGGGCCACCACATACGAGGAGCTCTGGGAGCATGTGCGTCGCGTGGGGAGCGCTTTTCTCGAGCTCGGTATAGAGCGCGGCGAACACGTGGGGATCGTAAGCGATAATCGGGGAGAGTGGCTCGTGACCGACCTGGCTCTACTGGCAATCGGAGCGGTCGATGTACCTCGGGGCTCCGACGCGATGGCCGGCGAGATCGCCTACATCCTCAACCACGCGGACTGCCGCACCGCCGTTGCCGAAAACACGGCGCAAGTAGAGAAGCTCCTCTCTCACCGCGAAGAGATCCCGAAGCTCGAGCGTGTCATCGTCTATGACGCCGATTCGCCGGCCTTCGAGAAGCTTAAGGCCGCCGGGCTGGAGCCACTGTCCTACGAAGAGCTATATCGCCGCGGCCGGGAGGCCTACGAGACGGACCCGTCCCATTTCGAGACGGCGTTTTCGGAAGGAAAGACCGACGATCCGGCGACCATCATTTACACCTCCGGTACCACGGGTGAGCCGAAAGGCGTCATTCTCACCCATCGGGCGTTTCTCTTCCAGATGGACCGCGTAAAAGAGCGGATACACCTCGACGAGAACGACATTTTCCTGAGCGTTCTGCCCATCTGGCACTCCTTCGAGCGCGCGGTCGAATACATCGTTATCGAGTTCGCCGCCGCCGTCGCGTATTCCAAACCGATCGGAAAGATCATGCTCGAGGATATGGCGAAGATACGCCCGACCTGGATGACCTCCGTCCCCCGGATCTGGGAAGGTATACAGGCGGCCGTGTATCGGAACGTGAAGAAACAGAGCGCGGTGAAGCAGACACTCTTCCACTTTTTCGTAGGCGTGGGGCAAGCATACACGATGCTGAGCAATATGTTCCGGGGCCTCCTGCCGCAGTTTCAGCGGCGATCGCTGGTGGTGGACCGAATCGTGAGTATTCCGCCGCTGATACTTCTCTTTCCCCTGAAGCGGCTCGGGGACCTCCTGGTCTTCAAGTCGCTCAAGGAGAAGCTCGGCGGTCGCTTTGTGGCAGGTGTCTGCGGCGGCGGGGCTCTCCCGCCGTATGTCGACAACTTCTTCCAGGCGGCCGGCATAAAGCTCCTCGAGGGATACGGGCTCACCGAAACGGCCCCCGTCCTGGCGGTACGCACGCAGGACGCGCCGGTTCCCGGAACCGTCGGCTCGCTCTTGCCGGACGTCGAATACCGCGTCATTTCGGAAGAAGGCGAGGAAGTCGGCCCCGGTCGCCGCGGTACGCTCTTTGTTCGCAGCGAGCAGGTCATGGAAGGCTACTACAAGAAACCGGAAGAGACCGCCAAGGTCCTCTCGGAGGACGGATGGCTGAACACCGGCGACGTAGCGATGTTCACCCACCGGGGGGAGTGTCGGATTCTCGGTCGCACGAAGGATACCATCGTCTTGCGGGGCGGGGAGAACGTGGAGCCGCAACCGATCGAGGACAAGCTGGTACAATCCGAGTTCATCGATCAGGCCATGGTAGTAGGACAGGACCAGAAGTTTCTGGCCGCTCTCATCGTCCCCAACGCGGAACGGATGGAAGAGTTTGCCCGAGAGAACAACGTGGAGTACATTGAGACGGAAGAGCTCCTCGAGCATCCGGAGTTTCTCGAGCGCATCCGCCTCGAGATCGATGGGCTCATCAATGCCAAGAGCGGCTTCAAGCTCTTCGAGCACGTATATCGCTTCAGGCTGCTGTCCAAGCCGTTCCAGGTCGGCGATGAGCTTACCAACACGATGAAGATCAAACGACCGGTCGTGTACAAGAAGTATCACCGGGAGATAGAAGAGCTGTTCCGTACGTGATGGACGATTATGCCCGACACCTTGCGGGGTTGCTCCAGAGCCGCCCCGCAGTGGTGATCCAGAACAGGCTTATGTCCGCCGCAGACCGCGACGTCGCTTTGTCCATGCTGTACCTGGAGGAGCACGATCGCCGGTGCATTCTCCAATCGATTTCGGCCTCCAAACAGCGGCGGGTGACCGAGGAGCTCGAACTCCACGAGCACCTGCGGATCCTTCGCGCACAATATGAGGCGGCCATCCGGAGCGTTATTGAAGCCCTCGAGCGGGACCAGCCGCAGTCCAAGCTGTCGAGCTACATTCGTCCGGCACGAGGGCCGCGCCGGATGAAGGCGTCGCGGTAACCCTTAGCGCGCACCATATAGAGCACGCTTCCCCGCTCGTCCTCGCTGAGGGGTCCGACGAGGACACGGTACAGCATTTGATCCTCGCCCTCGCGGGTATCCTCGGTAAGGACCTCGACAGGATACTCCGCCCCCAGCTGCGCCACCGCCGCCTGGGCGCCGTTGCGCTCCGCGTACGCCCCTACCTGGAGGTAAAAGCGACCGGACTCAAGCTTCTCCACTACGGGCAGCTCGCCGGCCTCCTGTGGCTCGGCCTCCTCCGGCTCGACCTCCTCGGGGTCGGGTTCCTCCGGTCGCTCGGAAACGTCCGCGGGGGGCTCCTCCGCCGGCGGTTCTTCCTCGTCTTCCTCCGGTGCCTCGGCCTCCGCCTCCGGCTTCTCCGGAGGCCGCTCTTCGGCGGACTCGAGCTTCACGATCGCATCGTCGGGTATCTCCTCGCGCAGCTCGTCCTCCCGCCGTACCGCCGGCGGCAGGGTCGTCTCTGCCGGCTCTTCGGCAGCCACCTCCGGTCCCTCGTCGGGCTCCGGCTCATCTACCGCCTCCGGCAACTCATCCGGCACCTCTTCCAAGGGTGGGGAGAGACGCCCGAGATACTCGGCGGCCGGGCGCTCGGCGGCGACCTCCGGAGGCGGGTCCGGCACGCGCGCTACCCGTTCTCCGGTGTCGAGCTCCTCCTCGTCTCGGGGCGGGGGGCTGAGGAACGTCGCCACCCCGTCCTCCACCGTAGGCGTGCGACGCTCGCGCTCGGGTAGGCGGTCGCGTACGGCCTGCACCGCCCGGCCTACGCCCGCACGGCGATCGGCCAAAGCCGTGGACGGCAGTACCGGCTCCTCGGCGGGCTCAGGGGGCTCCGCCGGGCGGGGCTCCGCGCGTCCCACCTCGGACGCCCGCCGCGGTGAAACCAGCCGGCTCGCCGTCACGTCTACCCCACCGGCAATGCCGCGCCTCGGCGCCGGTGCAGGCGTAGGCTCTCGGGGCTCCTCGGGCG
>JBKHEN010000125.1:0-7545 GCA_046540795.1 Spirochaetaceae bacterium
GGCACGCCCTCGGGCTCGGGCACGTAGTCGGGCCGGTCGGTGGCTTCAAAGGAGTCGGTATCCTCCGCGTCCGCGGAAGGCTCCGGAGTTGCTTCGGCCACGCGGGCCGGTTCTCCGTTTTCGTCCTTTTCGTCCTTTTCCTCTTCCTCGTCTCGGTCGCCGGGATCCGGGTCGGCGCCGGCCTCCCGCTCCGGCGGCGTATCCGGAACGTCGGGGGTGCTCTCCGGGTCCGGTTGCGTAGCACAAGAGGAGAGCAGCATGACGAGACTCAGTGCGAAGAGCGTGAACATGTTCATGTCCCCTCCCTACGTCGAACAGTTCCTACTCTTATCTACGGCACTTCACGGAGAATCCTTTTGATTTCTTCGTCGTTTCGCGCCTCGAGGTAGTCGAGCGCGGGCTCTCGGGGATCGACGAAGAATCGATCCCCCTCATCTGCGCTCCACGGCTCACCGGGCGTACGGAACCGCTCCCAGTGCCAGATCTCCATGCGCCGCCCTTCATCCGGGACGGCCAGGTCATCCACGGTAATCTCAGGAAGCGGGGGAACACCCGCCGCCTCGCCCGGCTCCTCCCGGGAGCGCCCGGCGGTCTCGTCGGCCGGCGTCTGCGCCGAACGCGAAACCAGAACCACGCCTACCGTGACCAGTACAGCGAGGGCCCCGAGACCCAGTACGAGAACCGCGACCATCCGCGGGTCGTCGCGCAAGGCCCGGAGGAACCGGTTACGCATAGACGGGATCCCTCCGGTCTATACGCATCGTCACAAGCTTCGACACCCCCGGCTCCTCCATGGTGACCCCGAGGAGGGTCTGCGCGCTTGCAACGGTCTTCTTGTTGTGCGTAATAACGATGAACTGGCTATGCTTCGAGAACTCGAGCAGCATGTCCACGAAACGGCCGACGTTATTCTCATCGAGGGCGGCGTCTATCTCGTCGAGAAGACAGAACGGCGAGGGGCGAACCATGTAGGTGGCAAACAGCAACGCCACCGCCGTCAGCGAGCGCTCACCCCCGGAGAGCAGGGTGATGTTCTCGAGCTTCTTGCCCGGCGGTTGGGCGAAGATCTCTACCCCGGTCTCGAGCACATTGTCCGGGTCGGTCAGCCGCAGCTCACCGCGCCCGCCGCCGAAAAGTCTGCGAAACATAGTGTGGAAGTTCTTCTTGACCTTCTCATAGGTCACGAGGAAGAGCCGGGTGGACTCGGCGTGTATCTCTTCGGTCACCCGCAGAAGATCCTGCCGTGCGGCGCGCAGATCATCCAGTTGGCCCGCAAGGAACTCGTACCGCTCCTTCACCTCCTCGAACTCTTCCGGAGCCATGAGATTCACGCTGCCGATTGCCTGTTCTTCCTCCCGAATGGCGGACAGTGCCTGGCGCTGCTCCGCCTGGGTGGCGCCTAGTTCGTAGATGCGGTCTTCGTAATCGTGCAGGTCGCGGGAATGCCGTTCGGCAAAGTTGTCGTAGACGTTGCGGATCTCCGTGGTGGTCTCGGTCACGCTCATCTGCAGCTTTTCGACCTCGTTCTGCAGCTTTCCAAGCCGATCCATCGAGGATTTGAGGCTTCGCTCCTTACTGACCAGGTCCGCATTGCGCGTGGAAATGGACTCCCGCAAGGCGGTAAGCTTCCCACCGAGCTCCTTCTCCTGCTCTGCGAGCCGCTCCTTGTCCGCCTCGAGCTCGCCGATCTTCAGCCGGATCTCCTCTTTGCGCCGTCCGTCCTGCTCGATATCCCGCCGGATGCCCTCCATCTGCGCGTCGAGCTCCCGGCGGTCGCGCTTGCTGCGATCGAGGGCATCGCGCAATCCCGAGACCTGCGTCTGCATCTGCGCACGGTTGACCCGCAGCTGCTCGAGGGTACCGCGGTATTCCTCGATCTTTCCGGATAGATGGTCGTTATCCCGACGCAGTTGTGCTATCTCCTCCTGAGCCGCCGCGATCCGTCGGTCGCGCTCGACAACCTCCTCGTCGAGAGAGCGCTTCTTCGTGATGATACCTTCGGGAGCGAGGAACTCGTCGAGGAACGTCGGCATGAGGGAGGTATACTGAGCGATGAGCGATTCGATCCCGGCAAGGGCGTCGAGCGACGCTTCGTTCTCCTTCTGCACCGAGCGTAGCACATCAAGCAGCCGCGCTCCGTCCCCCGCGGCAGCCCCGGTCGATTCGATGTCCGAGAGCAGCGCATGCTTGCCCTCTATGTGAGTGCGCAGCTTGCCGAGCTCATCTTCCAATGACTCCGCCGTGCGTGCCCGCTCCCCACGAGAATAGCCGGTCTGCTCGAGCCGTTCATCCAGCTCGGTGACGATGTCCTCGGTGAGAGCCCGGATGTCGCGGTTCAGCCTTTCCTGCTCCGCCCTGAGCAACTCAATGCGCCTCTCCCGCTCCGCGGCTGCCGAATCGTTGTCCTTGATTCGTCCGAGGGCGGTATCGATGCTCTGCTCGAACTCGTTGACATTCTCCTCCACGTCGGCAAGGCGTTTCTCCAGCTCGGCAATCTGCGTCTCCTGTCGCTCGATCTCGGCAATCAGATCCTCCGCCTTCTTGGTCAACGTCTCGAGACGCTTCCGCTCGCTCTCGATCTTGTTCCCGAGCTCCTCGAGTCGCTCACGGGAAACCCCGAGCTGGTGATCCCGGTTGTTCTTCTCCGCCTCCAGCCCGTAAAGCCGCTTCTGCACCTCCATGAGCTCGCTCTCCATAGAGTTCACCATGTCGAGGTTCTGCTCGAGCGACTCGTTTATGCCGTCGATCTCCTTCTTCAGTTCATCGCGCTCGGTCGTCTTCTCGTTGAGGCGCCGTTCCTTCTTGTGCTTCTCCTCGAGGAAGCTCTTGAGGCGCAACAACTGCAAATCCCGCTCCACTTCAAAACGACGGGACTTCAACTCACGGTAACGAAGTGTCTTCTCCGACTGCTTACGCAGGGTCTCGTAATTGCGCTTCACCTCCCCGAGAATGTTCTCCACCTGGTGCATATTCTCTTCGGTTCGCTCGAGCTTACGCTGCGCTTCCTTACCGCGCACCTTGTACTTAGTGATTCCGGCGGCTTCCTCGAAGACGTGGCGGCGCTCCTCGGGCTTGTTGGAGAGGATCTGATCGATCTTCCCCTGCTCCATAATGGAGTAAGCGCTCTTGCCGATGCCGGTGTCGTAGAACAGCTCTCGCACGTCTTTGAGCTTCACCGGTGAGCCGTTTATGAAATACTCACTCTCCCCCGAGCGGTACAGCCGCCGCTTAACCGCCACTTCCTGAAAGTCGATGGGGAGGACGCCGTCGGCGTTCTCGAGAAAGAGGGTGACTTCCGCTACGTTGAGGGGTTTCCGGGCGTCGGTGCCGTTGAAGATGACGTCTTCCATGCGGTCGGCGCGCAGGCTCCGTGTGCCCTGCTCCCCGAGGACCCACTTGACCGCGTCTACAACGTTACTCTTCCCGCAGCCGTTCGGCCCCAGCAGGGTGGAAACCCCTTCTCCGAAATCCATGCGGCTGCGATCGGCAAACGATTTGAATCCGTATAGCTCTATACTCTTGAGGACCACTCCCACTCCCAGTGCCCGACTGACGAGCTTACCAAGCCGCCGGCGAGCGGTCAATATTAGCGGAGCTCCGGCGCCCCAACGCAACGATATCACGGTATCGCGCGTAGACCTCCGCCACTACATCTCGCCAGTGAAGGTATACCATGCTCCGGGCTCCTTCTCCCACCCTTGCGGCCATCTCCGGGTGTGCCGCGAGCCGGCTCAGGCAGGCAACCAGCGATTCCGGGCTGTTTTCCACGAGAAATCCGTTCTCCTCGTCGGTCACTCCTTCCGAAGCCGACGCCCCCCGAACCACCACCGTCGGGACCGAGAACCCCGCAGCCTCCCGCATGACCAGCGGCGCGTTGTCATAGAGGGACGGAAAGAGTAGCAGGTCCGAGGCCGCGTAGAGCTCCTTCAGCCGCTCGCGGTCGAGAATCAGCCCCAGGAATACCACCCGGTCGTCGATTCCTTCGTTTCGACACATCCGCTTCATGGCACGCTCGGCATAACCGGTCCCGGCGAACACCATCCGAAACGGCAGGCCCCGGCGCTTGAGCTGCCGCAACGACCGAATGACGAGTTCTACGTTCTTCTCCCAGCGGTGTTGTCCCACGAACAGGTATACCGGAAGCTCCGAGGCGCCTGCACCGATCTGCTCCCGACCCCGTCGGCGCATCCGCTCCTTTTCCTCCGCTGTCGGGGCCTCGAGGTCCGTCCCGTTGGGAATCACGTCTATGGGTCCCTTGAAACCGTAGCTCCGCAGTATGCGCGCCGTGGCGCGGTTCGGTGCCCATACTTCCGTCGCCGATCCGTAGAAGCGGACTACATAACGTACCCCCACCTCGGATATGGTCGGCGAGCCGCTCACGGTGAGAAAATCGTCCCGATATTTCGAATGAAAAGTCGCCACGAGGGGAATACCCGTGCGTCGGGCCGCCCCCGCGGCGAGCCTACCGGAGACGAAGGGGCAATGCGCGTGAACCAGAGAGAAATCCAGACCGCGGAACCGTCTCATGAACTTGTAATCCAGCCATGGAACGCCCACGCGAAACGGGCGCATCTTCGGAAGAGGAACGGCCCGGAAACGGAGCACGTCGAACACCGCCCGATCGCGGTAGGCGGGGGACTCCGGAGCAACTACCGTCGCCTGTCCATGGTTCAACTGAATCCAGTAGGCATAGTTCTCCATGCATACGCCGACGCCGTCCATGATGGGCCGGTAGCTATCGTTGAACTGTCCGATGTGCAGTTTCACACAGCACGCCCTTTCCCGCAGCCGTGCATTAGGTTAGCACGCGGGCGGCCATCCGTGATAGCATTGGCAGCATGATGCTCTGCGGCATAGATGAAGCCGGACGCGGCCCCCTCGCAGGCCCGGTCGTGGCCGCGGCGGTCGTGCTGGCGCCTGCGTTTCCCGTAGACCGCCTTGCCGACTCCAAACGGCTGCGCCCGGAGGCACGCGCGGAAGCCGAAGCGCTCATCCGGCGCGAAGCGGTCCGATGGGGCATCGGCCATGCCCGCCACGATGAGATCGATCGTCTCAACATCCATCACGCGACGCTCCTCGCCATGCAGCGCGCCTTTGCAGCCATGCTCTACGGCGTCCGAGACGCCGAGCCGGCGCCGACCGCGCCCTCGGAGCTCAACGTCGGACCGGTCGATGCCGGGGGCACCGGCGAGCTTTCGCCGCTTCTCGCTTCCGGCGATGAACCGGCGGGACGAGTTCTTGTCGACGGTCGCTTTGCTCCGGAGCTGGTGTGGCCTGCGGAAGCCGTCATCGGGGGGGACGCCACGGTTCACGAAATTCAGGCGGCCTCCATCCTCGCCAAGACCTCCCGGGATCGGTGGATGGAGCGCTACGCATTGCACGTGCCGGGCTACGGGTTCGAGCGGCACAAAGGCTACCCCACCGCCGCACACCGGACCGCGCTCAATCGCCTCGGTCCGAGCCCGATCCACCGGATGAGCTTCCGTCTCGCGCCTTCTTCATCCTCTTGACCGCCCGCTCTAAGCCTTCGAGAAAATGATCGAGGTCCTCTTCGAACACCACGACCTGGTGGCGCTCGAAGTCTACGCCGGTATGCTTCTTACTCTCGACGATGTTGAGAAAGAGATCACCGGTACGGTTCTCTTTGACGTTGAAGAAGTATGTCCGGCGCTCGTTAGACGTGAACGTTCGCGTCGAGTAGATCTCACCCCGTGTGCCCATTGGGGGCAGTGTAGAGTGTACGCCGGCCGGTTGCAAGAGCCGCTCCGGGGTGTCGGGAAGGTAGATCGTCCGGACGTGTCCGAAGTCGTCACGGAAAGATCCGTCCGATGCATTGGGGCGCAGTCACTTAGCGGTCCGGGCTGCAACAAGCTTCTGTATACTGCATGGGTGCTCACGGTAGGCCCAGCGAGACGGCGGTCCGGCTATTGCTCTCCGTCGCAAAGCGCAGCGTCACCGTAAGGCCGTCCCCGGAAGTCATCTCCAGATCCGCTTCGAGCTGATCCGCAAGCATTTCGATCAGAGTCATACCGAGGGACTTCGAAACCTGTACGGGAAGCCCATGACCCGTATCGGCTACCCGCAAGGTGTAGGTGCCTTCCGCCTCATGGAGGTCGACCGCCACGGAGCCTGAAGCGTCGGCGCCGAAGGCGTGCTGTACGGAGTTGGTGACCAGCTCGTTCACGATGAGACCGCAGGGCACCGCGCGATGTATCGGTATCAGCACCGCATCGCAGCGCACGGAGATGCAGACGGAGTCCGGGGCGCTGGAGGCGCGAATATGGCCGACAAGCTCCTCGAGATAGGCGTCGAACCGCACGAAGGAGAGATCGTCGGTCTGATACAGCTGCTCGTGGACCAGAGCCATCGAGAGGATCCGCTCGCTCGTCCGTTCGAAGAGCACAACGTCCCGGCGGTCATAAGCGCCGTCGGCCTGGAGATTCAAGAGGCTGGCGATCACCTGGAGATTGTTTTTCACACGATGATGGATCTCCCGCACCAGGACCGTCTTCTCCTCGATTCGCTGCTCGAGTGTCTCGTGCTGCCTGGCGACCTGTCTCTTTTGTTCCGCGATCCGCGCTACGAACGCGTTGAACTGCGCCACAAGCGCCGCGAGCTCCCGGGGCGTCGCCCGGGTCACTCCCGTTTCGGTGAGCGCCTCTCCGCTTTCCGCTGCATTCGCAAGACGAATAATGGGATCTGTCACCACGTGGGACATGCGCAGAACCCACACGATCACCGCACCCACGAGGAGGAGCATGAGTACCGCCCCGCCGACGAGAACGCTGACCGTCGGCCCGCGAACCGAGTCCAGATACACCGTGGTAGCCAGGGCCCAGTCGAAGTCAGGGAGCCGCCGGAAGAACATCACCTTTGGACGCCGCCCCTCACCGCGCCGCGCGGGCCACGAATACTCGACGCGGCCTTCGTCACGGGAGAACACGATCTCTCTGATGCGCTCGGCCTCTTCTCTTTCGAAGAACTCGCTCATATGTCGCCCGCTGTGGTCGGGATGGGCCACGAAGCTCCCCGAACGATCCAACACCACGGAATAGGATTCCGCATCCAGAGGTTGCCGCTCAATCATTTCGGCAAGCCGCTCACGGTTGACCAGCTGGACGAACTCCTCCCGGTAGGAAGAAGCGGAGACGATCCAATCGAAGGGCGCGTACTCCTCCATGTAGACCGCCTTCGGCTGCGGGGACGGCTCGAAGCTGTTCTGCCACGAGTACTCAAGGTATCCGCTTCGCATCGCCAACTGTGTTTTCACCGGCTCCACGTCCGGGATGGTTCGTCCGCGGGTCTGCGGATCGGGATGGATGAGTATCTCTCCGTCGTTATCGATCACGTAGATGTAGCCGCTTTCAGCAACCTCCACACTCAGAAGCTGACGGGCGATACGTTCTCGAAGCCGCTCGTCATCGAGCTCCGGATGTTCGGCACGCAGCCATTCGACCGTCGTGATGGCGGTCTCCACCTTTGCACGAAGATATGACTCGATGGAGTTATGCAGGGTCGACTCTACCATGTCATGCATCATTACCG
>JBKHEN010000126.1:0-7434 GCA_046540795.1 Spirochaetaceae bacterium
ATACACACCTCCTGAAGTTCTCTCGGCCGGTAGCCGAACTGGCCCCATTATGTGCCGGGTCGCCCCAAAAAGCAACTCAGAAATCCCGATACTTCAGTTAGTCGCTCGTTCAGTCGACTGCCTGACGCATGCCGAGCGGTGTCGTGCCGCGCCTCGTTCATGTCCCTACCTCAGGGGCGCGCGCCGTCCCCGCGTCGTCGTCGCCGTGTCCCGGCGGCGCGCCCACCACCGCCCGTGCTCCGGCGTTGTCCACCACCACTCCTGTCCCAGCGACGCCCACCATCCGCTGGACAACCCGCCCCCGGGCTGAGTATGCTTAGTATGTCACGCCCGTGGCCCACAGGGCCTCTTGCCGCCGGCACCCCGCCGGCCGCGTCTTGTGAGTGTCCGGAGACCGTGGTAGCGTCATGTACAGACGATACACTCAAGGAGTACGATCTATGCGGTTTAAGCTATCCGCACTTATCCTCGCGGCACTCATCGCCGCAGCCGGCACCGCCGGTGCACAGGAAGCCGAAGAACAATCCGATCGTCAGGAAGCCGAGTTGCCCGCCTGGGCCTTTGCCGAGCATTCGTTCACCGACGAGGAGCTGAAAAAGGAGATTTCGCAGTTCCTGCAGAACGGCTACGTCCCCGTCGGCATGGAGAGTGAGCCCGACGGCACCCTACACGTCCTCTACGCGCTCAACACCTGGTTCGAGTTCAGCAACTGGGCCATCCAGGAGTTCACCGAGCTCGACAAACTCAACGAGGAGATGACAGGCGTCATCCAGGAAGGCTGGCTGCCCATGGCCATGTCCGCCACCGACGACGGCCTTCAGGTGCTCTTCATCGAGACCGATTTCGAGATCTCAGGATGGCAGATCGCCGTCGGCCCCCTCTCCGTGGACTCCGCCCTCGTCACGCTGGAATCCTGGCAGGAGGACGGCTACACCCCGTGGGCCATCACCCTCAGCCCGGACGATGAAGTCTGGTACCTGTTCCTCGAGCAGGAGGACGTCCCCAACAAAGCCGTGCTCTTCAACGGTTACGAGAACTCCGAGACCGCAATATCCGACGGCATCAACGAGGACATCGGCGAGGCATGGTACCCTTGGGGCCTGATGCGCGGGGATGAGACAACCTTCGTACAGTATCTGAGGTAAGGGCGCGCGTTAGCCGGCGATCCACACGTCCTCGTGGAGAAGCTCGGGCATACGATTCTCCTTGGACAGCGAGGACCGCGTGCGGCTCAATTCGTTTTTCAGTGCCGGCCTGATCTCGTGCTCCAGTACGGCCTTCAGGTGAAGAGCCGCGCGGACGCCGGCGTAGAAGTGTTCTATAGTCTCCTCGGTGAAGGCCTCCGGGGCCGGCCCGCGGCCGACGGCGAGCGGCTCCCCGACGTGTGTGCAAAGACCTTGCTGGGTGGTATACGGTCTGCGGACTCCGGCCCGGTTACCGTCCCCCGGCGCCTTCGGCACGTTCAGTCGCCGCTTGCGGCGTACGTTCGCCTTCCCCCTCTTCGAAGGTCGGATCGACGCCGAATCCGCTCGTATACCATGTACCCACGTCGCGGCTGTGGGTTTTTGGCTTTCCATCACACTCATGGCCGGCCGTTTGGCATTCGGCGCCCAATGGAGTAGGTTCTAGGGATGAGTAATTTGCTCATAAAGGAGACGCTATGGCACGACTGGTGACACCGACGGCCTTCGGGACCACCGGGACACGGATTCGCGCGGAGCTCGACGGGCGGGTCGTGGCGGACAGCAGGAACGCGGTGCTGCTGCGGGAATCGCCGGCACAGCTCACCTACGGTTTTCCGGAGACGGACGTTGCCGATGGGGTAATAGAGCGCTCGGAGAGAACGCGACGGTCCAAGCGCCGGGGCGAGCAGATATTCTGGCACGTCGGGGAGGGCCGGAGTCGCCGGGAGAACGCTGCGTTTGCCTTCTCCGAGGTCCCCGATGGGAGACCGGATCTCCGCGGATACATCTTCATTGATTTTCGCGCAATGAGCGCCTGGTACGAAGAGGAGGAAGAGCTCCTCGGGCACCCGCGGGACCCTTTCACCCGCATCGATGTGCGCCGGAGCTCGGCTCACGTGAAGGTCGAAGCCGACGGCGTAACGGTGGCCGACTCCTCCCGCCCGATGGTCCTTGTAGAGACCGGACTGCCCACTCGTTACTACGTCCCCACCGCGGACGTGGATTGGCAGTACCTAGAGCCGTCGGAGACGTCCACGGTGTGCCCCTACAAGGGCCGCTCCACCTACTGGTCGATACGAGCGGGAGAGAATCTCCTCGAAGATGTAGCCTGGGCCTATCAGGAGCCGCTACAGGATGCCCGGGCGGTGTCGGGCACCGTGTGCTTTCAGCAGGAGAAGCTCGAGTTGTATCTGAACGGGGAGCGGCAAGAGACCCCGCCGAGGTTCTTCACCAAGTAGGCACGCGGCACGCAAACCGCGGCACGCGGCACGCGACCCGTTTGCGGCTACAGAGCAAGAGAAGCGCTATGACGCCTCGAGCTACTCATCGGGCACGTTCTTTTGGCCGTCCAACCTCGACTCCTCCCTCTTCGACTCGATCAGGTTCTCCAGCGCGGGAATCACGAAGAGCGAGAGGAACGTCGCAGCCAGGAGCCCTCCGATACTGACGATGCCCATCGGTTGGCGCATCTCCGCACCCCAGGCGCCGATGCCGAGGGCCAACGGCAGCATGCCGAGCATGGTAGCGGCGTTCGCCATAAGGATCGGTTTGAGCTTAGTAGGCGCCGCCTCAAGGAGCGCCGCGCGCACCCCGCGGCCCTCCCGCCTGAGCTGATTGGCGTAGTCGAGGATCAGAATTGCGTTGTTTACGACCAGCCCCACCAGCATGACGATGGCAAGCATCGAAACGATGTTCATCGTCTTTCCGGTAAGCAGGAACGCCGCCGATACGCCGATGAGCGAGAGCGGGATGGTTGCAAGGATCAGGATCGGTTGCCCGAAGCGTTCGAGGATCGCCGCGAGGAGCATGTAGGTGAGGACCACCGCCAGAACGAAGACGAAGGCGAACTCCCGCACCGTTTCGTTCAGCATCTCCGTTTCGCCTCCCCAACTGAGCCGGTAGCCCGCCGGCGCGTCGAGACGGGAAAAGGTCTCTTCGATCGGCCCCTGCACCTCTCCCAGCGCGTAGCCCGGCTCGAGGTCGGCGGTGAACTCTATCGACCGAGTCCTGTCCTGCCGGAGAATCTGATTGACCCCCTCGCTCAACTCGACCGCAGCGAAGTGTTCGAGGGGGAGAATTCCCGCCTCGGTGGGGACAAGAATGTCGCCGACGTCTTCCACGCCGGACACTTCCCGGTCGTCGAGGGTCACTCGGATGTCGTACTCCTCGTCACCTTGGTGAAACGTGGTCATGACCATCCCTTCCACGGCGGCCCTCATGGTCGTGGCAAGATCCTGCACCGTGAGACCGGCATCGTTCAGTCGGCTGCGGTGGGGACGGAGGACCACCTCGGGGCTTCCCGGCTTGGTCGAGCTGTCGATGTTCAGCAGTCCCGGCACTTCCCCAAGACGGGGACGGAGGTCGCGGGAGAGCTCGCTCAACGTGGTTGTCTCGGTGCCCTGCAGATAGAAGGTGACCGGCGCTTCGCCTTGCCCCATACCGCCACCGGACGGGCTTACCCGGATGCGTGCGCCGGGTATGGTTGCAAGGTCCTCGCCCATCCGCGCGGCGATGATGTTGCTCGACTCGCGCATGCCGCGGTCGACAAGCTCGATATCCATGGCGGCCAGATTGGTGCCCGTGTCGGTCGTGCCGAGAGACCCGAGGGTGGTGACGACGGTTTTCACGCTGTCGTAGCGGGCGATGCGCTCTTCGATCGTTTCCAGGGTGTCCGCCGTCTGCTCGAGCTCGGTTCCCGGTGCAAGCTCCACCTCCGCCCGCAGGCTCCCCTGGTCCATCGCAGGCTGAAACTCAAAGGGCACCCGGGCGAAGCCCATGAGGGCCAGCACGAAGATCCCGAGCGTTCCCCCGATGAGAAGCGCGCTTCGCGGCTTGCTGTGAAGCACCTTCTCGAGCACGACGCCGTAGGCCTTCTCCAACCGGCGGATCTTGTCCTCGAGCCAGTCCCCGAGGGGATGCTTCTTCCGGTCGTGGTCGGGAAGCAGGCGGGAGGCAAGCATCGGCGTAAGGGTGAAGGAGATCAGCATGGAGAAGATCGTGGTAAACGTTACCGCCAGGGCAAACTCCTGCAGGAAGAGCCCCGCTACGCCGCTCATCGTGGCCATCGGCAGGAATACCGCCACGTTCGTGAGCGTGGCGGCGATGACCGCCACCGTCACCTCGGCGGTTCCCGCGGCGGCGGCCGTCCTGGCGTCGTGGCCCATCTCCTTATGGCGGAAGATGTTCTCCAGTACAACCACAGAGTTCATCACCAGCACGCCGACCGCCGTGGCGATGCCCATGAGCGACATGAGATTCAACGACATGCCGAAGGCCTGCATCACCAGGAAGGAGGGGATAATGGACATCGGCATTGCCAACGCCACGATCAACGTCGATCGCAGATCATGCAGGAACAGGAGCAACAACAGCGCCGTGAACCCGATTCCGAGGAAGATGTTGGAAAGCGTGTCGATGACGGTGCTCTCGATCACCTCCGACTGGTCGCTCGTGATGCGCAGCGATACACCGCCGGGAAGCATGCGCTCGATCTCCGCCAGCTCCGCCCGCAGCGCCTCCGCTACCTCCACCGGATTTCCCTCCGGGCTCTTGACCAAGCCGAGGAGAACGGTATTCGGGTCGCGCTCTCCGGTCTCCCGGTCGAAGAGAATTGTCCTGCTGCGAACGTCCTCTCCGGTGTCCCGTATATCGGCGATGTTGCCCAGCCGCCGCGTGCCCTCCCCGGCGGGGATCTCGAGGTCGCGTATATCCTCGAGGACATTGAACCGCCCTTGCATCCTCACCGAAAAGTCTCTGCCCTCGGCCTGCATGTTTCCGCCGGGCATGTCGAGGTTGGCCGCCGAGAGAATCCGGCCGACCTCCGCAAGGCTCACGGCGTTTTCGTAGACCGCCCGGTTGTCGAACTCAACGCGCACCTCTCGCTCGCGGCTGCCGGAGACGGAAACCCGCCCCACCCCGCCGATCTGCGAGAGCCGGTCCCGCACCGTCGTCTCGGCCAGCTCGCTGAGCTCTACTGCGTCGAGCTCGCCTCCCATGACCAGCTGGATGATCGGAAAGGCGGTAATATCGAGCTTCTCGATGATCGGCGTATTCGCGTCGTCTGGGAGGTCGTTGAGGATGAGGTCGATCCTGTCCTTCACTTCCCGCGTCGCCACATTCGGGTCCTTGGCCAGGTCGAACTCGATAACGACGATCGACGCGCCGGTGAGGCTGTAGGACTGTATGTTGTCGATTTGACTGACCGTGCTGACCTCGTCCTCGATCAGCTCGGTTATCTGGGAGGAGACCTGTTCCGGATCCGCCCCGGGGTAGGTCGTCTGAATCGTGACGAACGGAACTTCCGCATCCGGCATGAGATTGAGGGGCAGGCCGGTGAAGCTGATAGCGCCGAAGAGCAAGAGCGCCGCAAGCACCATCGTCATGAGAACCGGTCTGCGAATCGAGAGCTTCGAGAGGAACATCTACTGCGCCCCCTCCACCGTCGCATCCTGTACCAACGGGGACTCTTCCTCCACGACCTGTACCGCCGACCCGTCGCCGACCTGATTTGCCCCGGTCGTGATCACCCGGTCGCCCGGCTCGAGGCCGTCGGCAATATGTATGTAGAGGCCCTGCTGCGCTGCGACCTCGACGTACCGCTTGACCGCCCTGCCGTCCTGCTCCACGTAGACAAACCGGCCGTCTGCGTCGCGTCGCGCGTCGCGGTCTCTCAGGATGACCGCATCATCGGTCCGTGAGGTTTGGATCCGAATGGGCGCGCTCACCCCGCTTTTGACCACACGCTCCGGGTTGTCGAAGCGGAGTTTTGCCGCAAAGGCGCCTCGCCGCCTGTCCATGGCCATATCCACCTGCGTGATGCGCCCCTCGAGGGTCGTTCCCTGCCATGCGGCCTCCGCCGGTTGCCCCCGGCTCACCTCGCCGACCTGGCCGTCCGTGAGCCAGACGGTGCTTGTAAGCCCTTCGTCCGCCGTAACGGTAAACAGCGGCTCCCCCGAGGTCACGTTGTCGGTCTCCGAGACATTGATGCGAGTGATGTACCCCGAAATCGGGGCGCCGACTTCAGCCATATCCCGGACCGACTCCCAGTCCGCCCGGGCAATCTCATACTGCGTGCGGGCGTCGTCGAGATCCTGCCGGGAGACACCCTCACTTTCGTATAAGCGCTGAACCCGCTCGAACCGTTGCCGGGCACTCTCGAACTGAAGACGGGCCTGCTCGTAGTTGATCGATGCGTCCTCCGGGGGAAAGATCACGACCGGAGTATCCGCCTCGACGTACTCGCCGACCTCATGCAGCACCGCCTCCACGCGGTCGGTCACTCGGGCGGTGGCGGTGGTTTCCTCCGTCCCCGACAGCGTGCCCATGAATCGCAGATACGTGGCAAACTCCGTGGGCTCAACCGTTCGCACGGCCACCGGTACGCCGTCGGTTTCGTGAATTTCCTCCGCCGTGCGCGGGGAGTCCTGTTGTTCCGGCGCACACCCCAGGCTGACCAGCACGGCGGCGACGGCTACTGTGGAACGTGCACAACGTGCATAACATGCATTCTCGCGTTTTCTCATCGGTGACTCCTCTGCTCTCTCATCCGCGGAACAAAAGCCGGTCTCCCGGAAAGAGCCGGGCACTATTGCTGTCCCTGCGGCTCGAATCCACGGACAACGAAGTCGGCTATGTGCTCGATCTCCTCTTCAGTTATGAACTCCCCCCTATCGAGGATCTGCAAGAACGCCCCGGAGATTGCCGATGCCAGACACAAACGCGCGGAACGCGGGGTCCAGTCGCCATAGATCGCCCCTTTCCGCATTGCCCGCTCCAGGGCTTCCAGACTGCCGGGGTCGACCGCCGCCGGCATGTCGCGGCATCCGTTTTCCCATTCCCGGCGGAATACCGAACGCATGAATAGCTCCTGCATCGCGCGCCACTCCTCGTCCTCCGCAAAACGGCGCAACAGGCTTACGATCACCTGTCTCAGGGACACGAGAAAGGGCTCTCCCTCGGTCGCCACCATCCGAGCAAGCTCGTCGTAATAACTCGACAGCCGGGAGACGATCTCCTTGATGAGGGCTTCTTTGCTCGCGAAGTGCCAGTAGATCGCTCCCCGGGTGACGCCGGCGGCTTCCGCCACGTCGGTCATCCGTGCGGCGGCAAAGCCCTTCTCCGAGAAGGTGTGAAGGGCCGCCCTAAAGATCTTTTCTCTGGTCTTGTCGGCTTCCTCTTTTGTACGCCGCATGTTACATACATCCGTGAAGGTATGTATAACGGACGACCCGATAGGTGTCAACCCGACGCG
>JBKHEN010000127.1:0-7295 GCA_046540795.1 Spirochaetaceae bacterium
GACAACTCCACCGGCTGGGACACCCTGAAGTACAACATCCCCATGGGCCTCGGGTTCAGTATGAGCGGGCAGCCGAACACCGGCCACGACGTGGGCGGCTTCTGGGGCGATGTTCCCTCCCCGGAGCTGTTGGTACGGTGGGTGCAGAACGGGATCTTTCATCCGCGATTCTCCATCCACTCCTGGCGCCTGGACGGGTCGGCGACCGAACCGTGGACCCATCCGGAGGTTATCGACATCATCCGCGAGATGATTCGGCTGCGCTACCGCCTCGTTCCCTACCTCTACTCCCTCTTCGTCCACGCCGAGAACACCGGAGAGCCGATCATTCGGCCACTGGTCTACGAGTTTCCCGGGGACCCGAACGTCGTCGATGAATCGTTTGACTTTCTTCTCGGGGACGGCCTGCTGGTGGCCTCGGTGTTCGTCGAGGGGGCGCGGGAGCGGGAAGTCTATCTGCCCGCCGGAACGCGCTGGTGTGACGTCTTCGGCGGTGGCCGGCTGGAGGGGGGGCGGCGCGTGACCCTGGCCGCGCCGCTGGAGCGGCCGACGGTGCTGGCACGTGAGGGCGCCATCATACCCCTGGGTCCGCCGATGGAGCGCATACGGGAGTCCGCCGACGACCGCCGTGAGCTGTGGCTGTTTCCCGGGACCTCCGCGCGCGAGGATCACTTCGACATCACTGAAGACGACGGAACCTCAGTGCGCTATCTCGAGGGTGCGGAAACCGTCATTCGCATCTCGATGTCGACGGCCGGCAGGAGCATCACCGTGTCCGTATCCCTACTCGGCGACGCGTACGAGCTTCCTTACAGAGAGATGACGCTCGTGCTGCCGCCGGGCGAGGATCGCCCGGTAGACGGCGGCGGTGTGAAAGCCCTCGGGCCGGATGAGAACGGGTGCCCGCGCTATTCGTTGCGCATCGGCTGAGCATCTGAAGAGCCTCTTGCGAGACATGAAAGGGAGAGGATTTCGTGAAAAGCGGTATGAACTACGCACCTTCGAGTAAGCCGAGGCCCGTGTGCTCGCCCGGCGAGTTCCCGTTTGCGGTTGTCGGCCTCGACCACGGCCATGTCTACGGCATGACCGCGGGGCTCATGGAGGCCGGGGGACACCCCGCGGTCGTGTTCGAGCCCGACGATGCGAAAGCGAGGGATTACCTCGGGCGCTACCCCCGGGCGCGGCGAGCGGCATCGCTGGAGGAGGTGCTCTCGGATACGGACATCCGGCTCGTGTGTTGCGCCTCCGTCCCGAGTGAGCGGACGGGAGTCGGCGTAGCCGTTCTGGAGGCGGGCAAGCACTTCCTCAGCGACAAGCCGCCGTTCACCTCACGGCAGCAGCTCGAAACGGCGAGACGGGTCACGGCGGATACCGGCCTCATCTGGGCGGTGTACTACAGTGAGCGTCTGCACAACGAGGCGGCGGTGTATGCCGGAGAGCTCGTTGCCTCCGGTGCGGTCGGGAACGTCGTGAACGTCGTCGGGCTCGGCCCGCACCGGTTGAGTGCCGCGACACGACCGCGGTGGTTCTTCGAAAAGGAGCGCTACGGTGGCATTCTGGTGGATCTTGCCAGCCATCAGATCGAGCAGTTCCTGGCCTTTGCCGGCGCCACCGATGCCCGCATCCTCCACAGCGTTGTCGGGAATCGGGTGCATCCCGAGTATCCGGAGCTGGAAGACTTCGGCGAGGTCAGCCTGCTCACCGACGAGGGTGTCACCGGCTACTCGCGCGTCGACTGGTTCACGCCCGACGGGCTCGGCACATGGGGAGACGGGCGCCTCATCGTCCTCGGTACGGAGGGCTACCTGGAGTTGCGCAAGTACATCGACGTGGCGCGCGATCCGGAGGGGGACCACCTGTACCTGGTAGACGGGACCGGCGAGAGACACATCGCGGTGCACGGAGAGGTGGGGTTTCCGTTCTTCGGAGGCCTGATCCTCGATTGCCTCAACGGAACGCGCACGGCAATGGACCAGGCATATGCGTTTCGTGTCGCAGAGCTTTCTCTCGAGGCCGAGGAGAGCGCCGTGCGGGTGGACCGATGAGCGGCGGGGGTCCCGGTGGCGGGGCGATGATCGTCGGCGCCGGCGCCGTTGCCGAAGCGCATGCGGCATACTATGCGCGCGGTACCGGCCCTGCGGACGGCGGCCGCGAGGAGATGCGGCCCCGGTTGAATGCCGTTGTGGATAGCGACGAGAGTCGTGCGCGTGCCTTCGCCCGGCGCCACGATGTCCGTCTCGTCTTCACCGACATGGAGGAGGCGCTGGCCGAGGTTCGCCCGGAGGTTGTGCACATCTGCACCCCGCCCTGGCTCCACGCCGAGCAATCCATCGCGTCAATGCAAGCGGGCGCATGGGTGCTGTGCGAGAAACCGGCGTGCGGCTCCCTCGCCGAGCTCGACCGCATCGAGGCGGTGGAGCGCTCCACGGGATGCTACGCGGCGACCGTGTTTCAGTGGCGGTTCGGGAGCGGCATGCGGCACGTGAAACGCCGGATAGAGGCCGGCAGGCTGGGCAGGCCGCTGGTTGCGGTATGCAACACGCTGTGGTACCGAGATGCAGCCTACTACGCCGTTCCCTGGCGCGGGCGATGGGCAACCGAGCTGGGCGGGCCGACGATGATACATGGAATCCACCTCGTGGACGCGCTCCTGTGGCTTCTGGGTGACTGGGAGGAAATCTGCGCCCGGGCGCCGACGCTGGCGCGGGATCTGGAGACGGAGGACGTGTCGGCCGCGGTCGTGCGGTTTGCCGGAGGGGCCCTTGCCACCGTCCTGAACAGTGTTCTTTCTCCGCGTCAGGAGACCTACCTCCGCATCGATTTCGAGCGGGCCACCGTCGAGGCATCCGGTCTCTACGAGGTCACGAACGCGCAGTGGCGCGCCACGGCACTGCCCGCCGATGAACCCGAAGAGCGCAGCCGGCTCGAAGCCGCGTGGGGTACGATCGGCGAAGAAACCCCGGCAACACAGGCGACACAGATCGCAGAGCTCTACGGTGACCTCCGCGCCGGCCGTGCGCCCCTGATCACGGGAAGGGAGCGGCGGCGGACCATGGAGTTCATCACAGGCCTGTACAAATCAGCCTTTACCGGTACAGCCGTCACGCCGGGAAGCATCACACCGGATGATCCGTACTACCGGCGGCTGTCACCCGCGGCGCCTCCTACACCCGCAACCGCACCGCCGTCTTTCGGTAGTGGATCTCCTCCCGGTCGAAATCGAGCTTGATGCTCCACGCCTGCATCGTCTTGGCGCCGATGATGACCTCTTCCGAACACTCGTCAAAGACGATGAACTCATCGGAAAAGCGCGCCTCGGAGTCGTCGAAACGGAACTCAAGGCGCACGCTCTGTGTCGCCTTCACGGTGTCGCCCGGGCGGGCGGTCTCGAAGATGTAGTTCTCCGGATCGGGAATGGCGGTGCACTGCTCGAGCGACTCGGCAAGCTCACGCCGGATGATGGAATAGCTCGCCCCCGAATCGAACAGCGCCCGGCGACGCGCGGTGCCCTTAGATCCCACAAGCAGGATGTCCTGTTCCAGTATGCTCACGGTGGCCTCCTGCCTGGGGATACTGGGTATTTTGAGATGGTGCTTCACGAACAGCCTCCGAAATAACGAATTTACTGAGGAAAGACCTGCGGCGGGCCCTCATCATCCTACCATGATCGAGCCCGACGGGCGAGGAGGTGCAAAGCGAGGCCGGCGATTTCTTCAGATGAGGCGCTATCGAACAGCGGCTACCTTCCTCGGAACGTCAAGAATCCACCTGTAACCGGGCCGGCTTCACGCCTCGCAGCTGAGCCTCTTTCATTAGGCGACAAGATGGCCGATCATATGATACTGACACCCCCAAAAGGCTCGCCGCCTGAGGGATGTGCGATTCGGGACTCACAATGACGACGCTGAATACGGTATTCGTGGCACTTGCGGCGCTTTGCTGGGGGCTATCGGGAGGGATCGGCGGGATTCTCATGGCCAACGGCTGGGACGCGTTCGTGGTGTCTTTCTACCGGGGCGCGATCGGGCTGCTGTTTGTTCTCGTCTGGCTGGCGTTTCGCCCGTGCGGCAGCGGATTGGCAAATCGCCGACTATGGTTCTGGTCGGCGGTCGCGGGTGTGGGGGTAGCCGGCAACTTCGCGTTCTATTTCGTAAGCATCGCGGAGGGCAGTGTCGCGGTTGCAGCGACCCTGATGTACTGCGCACCGGTGTTTGTCTATCTCGTATCCTTCACACTCAAGCTGGAAACGGCCACTCTTTTCAAGTGGGCGGCGATCGCAATGGTAATGTTTGGCGTCGTGCTGCTTACAGGCATTTACGAGATTGGAGCAGGCGACGTCACGCCGATCGCCGCCGGCGCCGGGCTGCTTTCCGGCCTGTCATATGCGGTATTCATTTTCGGCTTCAAGTATGCGGCACCGCACGGGAGCCCGCAGGCGATTCTCGTGATAGCGTTCGCGGTGCTCGCCGCCATACTTATCGGGCTGGGCGATGCCGATCAGGTCGTGGCAGTGCTCGCAACGCCGAGTTGGCCGCTGTTCGTGGTATTGGGGACGCTTGGCGGCGGATTGTCGTTCATTTTCTATATTGTCGGCCTGAACCATACCGCACCGGCTGTAGCCTCTATTGTGGCAATGGTCGAACCGGTCACGGCATCGTTATTCGGTGTCGTGGTTTTGCATGAACGCCTGGCCGCATTACAGGTCCTCGGCATGGGAGTGATCTTGGCCACAGTCACTGCGCTTAGCGTACATTCGGCCGCTCAACGTGCACAACCGTTTGCCGAGTAGTGCCTGGATCTACCCACCTACGGGTACGGACGCGGAGAGGATCGTATTTCGGCGGAACTTCCCACTGTGGGACGACCGAGATGCGGTTGGGCGGTCACCGTAGTAGATCCATGTCCGTTCGGGAAAGATCTCCTGCACGACCTTCCGGTCTTCATGTATGCACGCCCTCAGGTCCGCGTCATCGAACATGCGCCACAGATCCTGGCGCTCGGCGAGAGCGGCGTGGGACTTGCGTCTTTCACCGAAGAGGACCTCCGGTTTGTTGTGTACCTTGCGGCTACGGCCGGTGGTTCCGATCGGGTACTTCGTTCTCACGGACGATGAAGCTAACCGAGATGCTCGTTCCCTCGTCGTCGGCGATATCCACCGTACCCCCGAGCTGAGAGGCTAGCGCTTCCACAAGTCGCAGTCCCGTACTCGCGTCGTGCGAATGGGCGTGTGTGCGGGTGCCCACCCCGTCGTCTCTCACACACAGCGAAATCGTCTTGTTGTCTTTCCGCAGTTCGACGCCGATGTGGCCTTCCCGACCAGGAAGGAAAGCATGCTGAATGCTGTTTGACACCAGCTCGTTTACGATGAGCCCGCAGGGAACCGCGGTATCGATGTAGAGGGAAATGGGCTCTACGTCTATCTCCAGCTCGACCGACGTTCCGGCAGCCGTAACGATATCGCGCGCAATACTGCCCAGATAGTCGCTCAAAGCCACCGCCGTTACCGCCTCCCCGTGGAGCAGACGGTTGTGTGCGTCCGCAAGACTCTGGACACGGCGCTCGGCCACGGAAAGTGCATCACGGGTGTCTGACCCTTTTGCGGCATGTGCCTGAAGTGCGAGCATGCTCTTGATTAGCTGCAGATTATTCTTTACCCGGTGCTGGATTTCGCGGATCAGGGCCTCCTTCTCCTTCACCGAAGAGGTCAGCAACTTCTCGTATCTCATTTGATCGGTCACGTCGTGCGCAATGCCGACCGTACCGGTTATCCCTTCGTCCTCGAATAGCGGCTCTACGTGCGCCTGGAAGTGGATTCCGTCGAAGAGCAGCTGATAGGAAGCCGGTTCGCCACGCAGCGCGGTTTCGTGTGCACGTACCCCGTCTGCCGTTCCATCCCAGTCGGCTAGAAAAACGGAAACCGGCATGCCGTCATACCAACCCCCGGTGCGGCGAATGCGAGCACTCCCTCGTCCCGTGATGGAAGTAATGCGCAAATCAGTGTCGGTCGTCCAGATGATGGCGGGAAGCTGCTCCGTCACAAGGCGAAGCCGCTGCTGGTTTCGGCGACGGACCTCTTCGTCGCGCTTTCTGCGCGTTATGTCGCGAATGACGGAGATGACCCCTCTGATCCACTTTAGTTCGGGTGAGATCGGAACCACGGCAACTGCTACAGGAAAAACCGAGCCATCCTTACGACGCATCTCGGTTTCGGTGTGATAGCGCTCGCCGCGGTCCAAGACGCGCTCGCTGACACGTCCGAACTCGTCGTACTGTGCGTCCTTGACGTGGAGGAACTTGGTGTTACGACCCATCACTTCCTCGGGCTCGTACCCGAAGACTTCGCGAACCGTCGTATTGCAGTCAACCACAGTCCGAGTTTCAGGGTCGACGACGAGGATCACCTCGTCTATTGCCGAGAAAACCGCCTCAAGTATTTGCCCACGTTCGGCCATGCTCCTAGTCAAGTATACGGCCGCCTCATCAGTAGGGCAAATCGGTTCGGATCGACGCGTGCCGTGCGGGCGCACTACCGCCGCGGCTTCTCGAGCCGACCGCGCCTCGAGACCTGCGACGCATGCCTCGGGTGTCTCTCCACCAACCGTTGTGTCAAAGAGCAGGCGAGACACTCGCAGCGTCGCTCAATCGTTGAGCCTCCCCGAAGCCTAGCGATCCTCGCCTATCGCATCGTCCGTCGTGTTAGGACAAGCCCCAGGCCGCACACGAGGACGGCTCCGGCAAGCACCACACCAAGGCCCGGAAACGCCGCGCCAAAGCCCCACCGGTCGATGGCGGAGCCGAGAAGCGGCGTGAGCACGGCGCTTCCCTCCATTCCGGAGAAGAAATAGATTCCGAGAACCGTCGAGCGGTGCCGCTCGCTGATCTCTGCGGCGATGTGGGCTTCGGCGGTGGGCATGCGAGTGAACATCAGCGTTCCGATTGCAAGGAGCAGGAGGAACATGAGGGCGGGGAACGGGGTGACGGGGATGAGGGCGAGAAGGGGAGCGAGCAGGGCCCCCACCCCGATCATGACCGGCACGCGCCCGAACACGTCGGACAACCAGCCGCCGAGGGGCGCAGCGAAGAGGCCGGCGCCGAAAACCACGGAAATGAACCCCGCGGCCAGCCGGTCGTCGACCCCACGAATATCTACAAGGTACAGGGGTATGAACGGGATCGTACTTGCCACGGTTGCGGAGATGATGCCGGTCAGGATGAGGAAGAAGGTCATCCGCACGGCGGTGCCCGACCGTGGGACGGCGCCACTGCCGAGTGGGACACCGCCGCCGGGCGGGACG
>JBKHEN010000128.1:0-7286 GCA_046540795.1 Spirochaetaceae bacterium
GAGTAACATGATGAAACTACGCATCCTCATATCGACCGCGGTAAGCATTCTGTTTCTCGGCGGAGCGCTCTTTTTCGCGGCGCAAAACCTGGGTTTCCTGCCGACGTTCGGCGATGCTGAGGAGGGAGCTGAGGCTGAGCGCCCCGACGGCTCACCGTCGTCTTCCGCCGGCGCCGGCGACATGTCGGGCGGCCGCGGCTCAGGCGCCGGCCAATCGCCCGCAGCCACAGCCGATCAACCGGTGACGGTCTCCCCGGCAGAGGCTGACCGTCGGGACCTCTCGGCGCCGGTGCGGCTAAACGGCTCGATCGAGGCGGCGGAGGAAACATACGCCTATCCGGACGTGACCGGCGTCGTCGCCGAGGTAGCGGTGCAAGTCGGCGACCGCGTTGAAGCCGGCGACCGCGTCGCCGCCGTCGATCCCTCGAAGCCCGGCAGCCGCTACGAGCGCAGTCCCGTGGAGGCGCCGATAGACGGCTGGGTCACCTCAATCGAGGTCGGTCTCGGTGACCGGGTCACCGAGAGCACCCAGGTCCTGCGGCTCACGACCCTCGATCGCCTGGAGGTCGTCACGCAGGTACCCGAACGTTTTGCGGCGGCGGTGCGCTCCGAGATGGGGGCAACCGTCAACGTCTTCGCGCTCGAGGACGCGGAGTTCACCGCTCATGTCAGCGAGACCGAACCGGTCCTGGACGCCGGATCGCGATCGAAAGAAGTGCGGCTCCTTTTGGACGGTCTCGACGGCCGGGAGGCCGAGCGTGCCGGCTTCGAGTCCGGCATGCTCGTCCGCGTGTCTTTGCCGCTGCGGGAACGGCGTGATGTCGTTACGGTACCTTTCTCCGCCCTTGTGCAGGAGGCGGGCGGAAGCTACGTGTTCGTGATAGAGGACGAACGGGCGCGCCGGCGTGAGGTCGAGGTCGGCCTCGTTGCCGATGACCGGGCCGAAATCACCGCCGGGCTCGAAGCCGGGGAAACGGTGATCCACGAGGGCGTCCAGAAAGTGCGCCCCGACGGAGCAGTGCGAATAGCCGACGTCGAGGCGGGTCGCGGCGAGAACGGGGACACGCAATGAGCGCCACCGAACGCATCATCCGCCGTCCCGTGACGATATTCGTGCTCTTCGCAGCTATTGCCGCGCTCGGGGCTTTCGCCTACGGCCGCATGCCGGTGGCCTTCTTTCCCGAGGTGGATCCTCCCGTCATGATGCTCAACACCTCCTATGACGCGGGGCCCCGGCAGGTGGAGGAGAACGTAACCCGCCCGCTCGAAGGAGCCCTCGCCGGCATCAGTGGTGTCGAGTCGATGCGATCGAGCTCCTCGGAGGGACGCAGCCGGATCGTCCTTGAATTCGACTGGGACACCGACCTCACCGAAGCCACGAACGACGTCCGTGACATTCTCGATCGGACCAAAGCGGCGCTTCCCGATGAGGCCGGAGATCCCCGGATATTCAAGTTCGATCCGAACAGTCGATCGATCATGACGCTTGCGCTCACCGGCGGGACCGGCACTAAACAGCTGAGTTCGCTCGCCGAAGATGAGCTCGAATCGCAGTTACTCCGGGTTGCCGGCGTCGCCGACGTGGAGATCGAGGGAGACCGAGAAGAAATTGTCGCCGTCGAAGTGGACTCCACAGTCCTCGAAGCGTACGGGCTTACCGTACGAAGCGTGGCAAATGCCCTCGCCGCCGCCAATCGGGAGGACTCGGGCGGCGACATCACCGTGGACGGCCGGTCGCTGTTGATTCGAACGACCGGAGAGTTCGACTCGCTCGAGGCGATCCGGGACGCGACGGTGGGATATACCGGCGGACGTGCGACCGAAGAAGAGCCTCGCGCGGTACAGCTCCGCGAGGTCGGAACCGCGTCGTTCGCCCTCGAGGAAGCCGGTTCCCGGGTCAGCCTGAACGGTACGCCCGCGGTTAGCCTTGGGATCTACCCCGAAAGCGGAGCCAATACCGTGGATGTCACGCGAGGGGTTCGGGCCACTCTCGATACACTGCGCAGCTCGCTCCCCGACGGCATCGAGCTCAGCGTCACGCGGGACGACAGCCGAATAACCCGCGAAAGCCTCGACCAGGTGACGACTTCGTTGCTTATCGGAGCGGCTCTTGCGATGGCGGTGCTGCTGTTCTTCCTGCACAATCTCCGTGCCGCGATCATCATCGGCCTAAGCATTCCTGTTTCGCTCCTGGCCACCCTCCTTGCAATGGATTTCGCCGGCGTTACGCTCAACATCCTTTCCATGTCGGGGTTGATTCTCGGCATCGGGATGATCGTCGACTCCTCCATCGTTGTGCTCGAGAATATCGACCGGCACCGCCGGGAAGGATACGGCATTTTCGAGGCGGCGCACCTCGGAACCTCGGAGATGATAACCGCCATAACCGCCTCGGCGCTGACCACGATGAGCGTGTTTATTCCGGTGCTCATATTCGAGGACCAGCTCGGAATGATGGGCATCCTTCTCAGCGATATCTCGTTTGTCATCATCGTCGCCATCCTCTCCTCCCTCGCCGTGGCAGCGCTACTCGTGCCCGTGCTTGCAAGCACCTATCTTCCACTGCATGGATACGGTGCGGAACATCGCAACGTGCTCGGACGGCTCGGCGATGTGATCGCCGCGGGGCTTGATCGCCTCGATGAATGGTATACCGCCGCCCTCGCCCGGGCACTGCGCTATCGCGGACTCGTGCTCTCGGCGGCGGCGGCGCTGCTTATCGTGGCGCTGTCCGCGGCTCCCCAACTCGGCTTCATCTTCACCGGCCCCTCGCCTGAAGACAGCGTGCGGGTGACAATGGAACTGCGCGAGGGGACCGACGTTGCCGAGACCGAGAAGACCGCCCTCGAGATGGGCGAGTGGGTTACTGAGAAGGTTCCCACCGCCGAAACCGTCGTGGTCGAGAGCCGGGGAAACAGGGCCACCGTCGAGGTGGGATTCCCCTCTATTCGCGGCGAAGAATACGATACCACCGCGGTACGAAACCTTATCCGGGAGGAGATCGCCTCACGCCCCGACGTGGACATCGACTTCGCTGGAAATCGAGCCCGAAGGCTCTCAGGCGGTGATCCGGTAGACATCGCCGTCCGCGGAGACGATCTCGAAGCAGCCACCGCTACCGCGGTCGAGCTCCGCAGGCTCCTCGAGTCACGCTTTCCCCAGGTGACCGAGCCTTCCCTCGACATCGGCGCGGCATCGCCGGAGCTCGTGGTCGACGTCAATCATGCCCGCGCGGCGGCGTTCGACGTGTCGGTTTCGGATATCACCGCCGAGGTCCGCGCGGCCGTCGACGGGACGACCGCCACGCGCTACACACAGGCCGGAGAGGAATGGGACATGACCGTCCGCCTGCCGGAGTCTCAGAGACGGGATATCGCGGATATCGAATCGCTCGTAGTCAGCGGCTCCGACGGAACCTTGGTACCGCTGTCCAGTGTAGCCGCGGTGCGGGTCGATCAAGCGCCGACGGAGATCCTCCGCGAGGAAGAGATCCGCACCATCCATCTGACCGCCGATTTGATGCCCGGGGTCGTCATAAGCGATGTGCAACCGCGTATCGAGGCGGCAGTTGCCGAGGAGATGACGGTGCCCGAGGGTGTGTCCGTGGAGTTCGCCGGAGAGTTCTCCGAAATCGCCGAAACCGGTGGGCAGCTCGGCATCGTCCTGGCGGTGGCGGTCCTGTTGGTATTTGCCATCATGGCCGGGCAGTTTGAGTCCTTCCGTATGCCGTTCATCGTCTTTTTCACGATTCCACTGATGTTTATCGGCGCGGTCGGTATCAACTTCGCCGCCGGACAAGCTATATCGATGTTTGCTCTGCTCGGGCTCGTGGTCCTCGCGGGAATCGTGGTCAACAACGGAATCGTCCTGGTAGACTATACAAACCGGGTGCGGGCGCGCGGACTCTCGTTACATGAGACGGTGCTCGCCGCCGCAAGAACCCGCTTCAAACCGATCATCATGACGACCCTGACCACCATCTTCGGTATGGCTCCGCTCGCATTCTTCCCCGGTGAAGGCGGTCAACTGACTCAGCCGGTCGGACTTACCGTCATCGGCGGGCTGACCACCAGTGCCCTGTTCACCCTGTTCGTCGTCCCGGTTCTCTATACTATAATCGCCCGTAAGGAGGCGGCCCAGCGTGAACGGTTCGATCCTCATAGTGGAGGATGACACGGACATCGCACAGCTCGTAGCGACCTATCTCCGCCGCGAAGGATTCGCCACCGAAGAGGTGGAAACCGGAGAGGCGGCCATAGAGGCGATCGCAGCCCAACAACCCGACCTCATTGTCCTCGACATTAACTTGCCGGGGATGGACGGGTTCGAGGTGCTTCAGAACGTGCGGCGCGAGGCCACGATTCCGGTCATCGTGCTTACCGCCCGACAAGAGGAGATGGACGCGGTATTCGGGCTCGGTGCGGGGGCCGACGAATACGTGACCAAGCCCTTCTCCCCCCGGGTTCTTGCCGCGCGGGTGCGGGCTCTGCTTCGTCGCGTCGGCGAAGGTGCCGGACCCCGCGGGGACAAGCCGGCCGGCAGGGCCGGAGGCGCCACCGCCGGAGCCACGGAAGACCCTCCGCGAAGAATCCCTCTCGGGGACGTCGAGGTCGACCTCGACACTGCGCGCGTACATCACTCGGGGCTCGATGCACGGGAGCAACAGCCGGTGACCCTCGCGCCCCGGGAGTTGGCCCTCCTTCGGTTTCTGTTCGAGCGAGACGGTACCCCCGCATCCTCAGCAGAAATCTATGAGGCGGTCTGGGGCAAGGCGTACGGCGACCTATCGAGCGTGGCCGTGCACATTCAGCGGTTGCGCCGCAAACTCGAGGCGGACCCAGGGAAACCGAGGTACCTCGTGACCCGGCACGGGTACGGATACGCCCTGGAGCTAACGCCTTCGGAGAACGACCGGTGAGACTGCAGAGAAAGATTCAGCTTCTCGTACTCGGACTTTCGCTCATGCCGATCCTTCTCTCCGGCCTGGTCTTTTATACCGCTTCGCAGCTCTCACGGGACACGCGCGAAGCTCGCCGTGCGATGGAGTGGCGCCGGTGGATCGAGGAGGAGGTCGTCGACTCCCTACGCCGCGGAGAAGTGCCGCAGTCGCTGGATCGGGCGCCGGTTACGCAGGTATTCATCGTCGATGACACCGGCAGGATCGTCGCCGCATCGCATCCTGGTGAAATCCCGCCGGGAGAGGAATCCCGCACGGTCATCAGACTGGTGCGCACGCGGGAAGACCGCGAATACCGTGTGATATACACGAGGCCGGAGACCGAGCTCACTCACCCGTTCCGGAACACGTGGCGGATACTGGCGGTCGGCATCGTGTTCGCTACGATGCTTCTCGCCGGAGGGATCGCGGGGACGGCCATCGTCCGGGACTTCGAACGACGCCTTCGTTTCACAAGCGGAGCTATTCATCGCATAGCCGCGGGCGACCTGGAGACGCCGGTCGACGTGACCTCGGGCGACGAGGTCGCCGAGCTTGCCGCGGGTCTCAACCACATGCGGCGAACGCTTCTCGACTCCCGCGAGCAGCGCAGACGTCTCTTGATGGGGGTCTCCCACGATCTCAACACACCGCTCACCACCATACTCGGCTACCTCGAGGCCTTCGAGGATGACCTCTACGCCGATGAGGCCGCGCGTAGGCAATCTCTGTCGGCCATGCGCAGAAAGGCGGAGCTACTGCAGAGCCGGATCGAAGAGCTTATCGAGCTTGCCCGCGTGGAAAGCGGTGACCGCGGGGAGAACACGCAACAGATTCCCCTGCAGCAGTTTCTCGAAGAATTGTGTAGGGAGAAAGGCTCGGAGCTCGAAGCCGACGGCAGGCCGTTCACTGCGGACATCCGCCTTTCCGCGGAGGCGCGCCTGTGGACGGACCGGAGCCTCCTCGAGCGAGCACTGGAAAACCTCTTTCACAACGCTCGCCGCTACACGCGCCCGGGGGATCCCGTACGGCTTATGGCAACGCCGGCTGCTACTAACGACGAGCCGGCCCGGTTCGAAATTCGCCTCGATGACGGCGGGCCCGGCTTCACCGAGATGGCGCCGGAGGAGGCGTTCGAGCTGTTCCGGCGCGGCTCACAGACGCGCAACGAATCCGGTTTCGGACTGGGTCTTCCTACCGTCCGTTCGATACTGGAGATGCAGGGAATGACGATCCGCGCGGAGCATTCGCCTCTCGGTGGGGCGTCCTTCGTTATCTCGGGTGTTCTTGCACAAATGTGACGATTACCGCTGACAATGCGGCGCTACATTGCTCCAATGTTCGTCGGTACATTTGCACCTCCGGCGCCATGCAGAAGGACGAGTTTGTCTCGGCCGGCGTCCGGGCCGGCAACTTGAGCTACTGTTTCCGTTCGAAATCAGCAATAAACGAAGCGAGCTGCGTTTCGAGACGTCGAAATCCCTCGACCCAGTCCGCAAGACACGAGCGGCCCTCGTCGGTGATCGCATACACTCGTCGCGCCGGTCCTGCGCCCGGCTCGTAGGTAGAGCTGACCAGACCGTGTTGCTCTAGTCTGCGAAGGTGACGGTAGAGGACGCCCTGATCCGGCAGATATGACGTGTAGGGCCGCTCGGAGAGGATCTCCATAAGACGGTACCCGTGCGCCGGCTCCGATCTCAGTTGCAGAAGAATGGAGGGGACGAGAAAGCCGTGAATGCGCGGCCCCTCGATGTCGCAGCAACAGTCCGTCGGCCCGCCACAGCCGTGCCCGTGCCTACCGGTTCGCGAGCTCATCGAGGCGGGCCTTGGCTCCGGCAATCTCGTGTTCGAGCTCAGAGATGTACCGCTCAATCGACGCCTTCTCCTCCGCAGGCGAGACATAGTGTCGCTGGAAAGCGCCTGACTCGGAACCGTGGCAGCATCCAGCCGTCTCGTGATCACTTTGACAACAGCAACTGTGTGAACTCTCGTGGTATCCCATTTCTTTCCTCCCGAATAGCGTATACCGACAATCGCACGGTATCGACAAAGTGTCAATAGTCGTGCCTGAACGGAACTTGCGATAGGACGGGACAAGGGAAGGCGGACGAGCGATTTCGGCGATGCAGATCCGAGCAGGGCCCCGTATGCGCGGTATTTGCGCGGCGGTCGGGCATGCGCTTCCATGCCGCCGCCGAGGTTTCACTGCGTGACCCGGACGGGAACACGGCAGCGATTCGCTTGCCGGGATGACCGCACAGGCAGTGGGGAGGCAACGCTCACGGTTATCCACCGACATGCAGGTCCCGGCAATTGAAGGCGCGGAGAGCCGGGAGCCGGGAGCCGGGAG
>JBKHEN010000129.1:0-7277 GCA_046540795.1 Spirochaetaceae bacterium
AACGGCCGAGACGGAACGGCCGAGGTAGAACCGCCGATGCGGTACTTGCCATTCCTCCCGTGCTGTGCTACGACCCATCGGAGATGGCACGAGAGGAGTATCTGCGTCGGCTCCAACGTCAGGGGCTCGACGACCTCATCCGATTCGGACAACCGGAGTTCACCGAGAGCTGGTTTCCCTATACCTCCGGAGAGGTCGGCCCGTACTACATCCAGAGCATTGTTGTCGAAAGAGACGGGGCGGCGTATCGGCGGGCGGTGGACGCGCTGTGCGAGTTGATACGTCTCGAGATCGGGCTCGACGGCTTCGACGCCATATCCGGCGGCGAGTCCCGTGATTGGGACTTTTCCAACCCCGTGGCGGCATCCCTGGAAAAGCCGCACGTGAAGATATACAAGAACGGGCGAATGCTCGGCGCCCGGCCCGCGGGGCGCAGGGTGGTTCATGTCGCTGATCTCAATAATCAGGGCTCCTCCATACGGGATATCTGGGCTCCTGCCGTTCGAAGCGCCGGCGGTGAGCTCATCCACGCGTTCTTCTTTGTTGATCGCCTCGAGGACGGCGTGGAGGTGCTCGAGGACATCGGTGTTCCGGCGGCAAGCGTCGTTCCCCTCGACGGGGAAGCCTGGCGGTATCTGCGGGAGCGCGGCTATATCGATGAGCACATGTACCGTTCTCTCGAGCGGCGACGACTGGATAAGCGAGGGTGGGCGGTAGAAGCGCTGCGGCGTCACCCGGATCCCCTCGGCCGGCTACTGACCAGCGATGATGAAGCGGACCGAGTGAAGGGCCGGCGAATTCTCGAGGTAGGCTATCCGGAGCACCGCGGCGAGCTACTCGCGTTGCTCTCACGGCGGGGCTACGCCGTGGACGATCGAAAAGGAGCGTGAACGGGGTGGATTTTTGCGAACACTGGTCGGCGACCGCCCGAAAGCGGGGCTCGGTTCTCTGTGCGGGGCTTGATCCGGCACCCGTCGACCTCGGTCGCGGCGAGCGGGGGCTCCCCGCGGGGACAGACCGGCGGGAGTGGTCGCTGCGGTACCTGGAGGCGGTGGCGCCGCACTGTGCCGCGCTCAAGCCGAACGTGCAATACTGGAAAGGGCCGGGGGACATCGAGGTTCTCGAAGAGGTCTGCGGTGCCGCCCGGGACCTCGGGCTGGTGATAATCGAGGACGCGAAGCTTGCCGATATCGGCTCCACGAACGACGCCGGCTTTTTCTACGCCGCCCGCCGGGCGGATGCGGTGACCTTTGCGCCCTTCGCGGGAAACGTAGCGGAGGCCGTGAGCCAGGCGCACGCGCGCAACGTGGGTATCATCGTACTCTGCCTTATGAGCAACCCCGAATATGCAGCGGAGAAACGAAAGCGTCGCGCGCCGGAGGCAGAACCGCAATATCTCGAGCTTGCCACGGTGGCACGGGAGACCGGGGCCGACGGTGTGGTCGTAGGAGCACCCAGCAGGGCGAATCACATCACCGCAGAGGAGCTCGAGGCCGTCGGGGAGCGTATCGGGACGGGCACCGTAGTGCTCATGCCCGGAATCGGTGCCCAGGGCGGTGAGGCGATCGGGGTGTGGCGCGTGTTCGGCCCCGAGCAGGTGATTGTGAACGCGGGGCGGGCGCTGATGTTTCCGCACGGGTCCCGTTCCACACCGGCCGAGCAGGCGCAGGCGGCCCGCATCTTCAACGAGAAGCTCAACGCGGCACGCGGGGAGCCGGGGCTCGACCGGGCCTCCGGCGCTTCTTACGGTGATGTCTCGAGCACCGGGCGAGCGGCGAAGCCGGGTACCGATCGCGGGAGTACGCGGTGAGCGGGGTGGAGTTTCTCGGTCGGAGGCTGCGAGGACGGTTCGGTTTCCCGTCGGGGGTGATCGCCACGAACGGCGATGTTGCCGCGTGGATGCTCTCCCGCATCGATGCGCTCGGCTTTTACGTGGGCAAGAGCACTACCATAGAGCCGAAGAAAGGAAATCCGGAAGACATCCTCGATCAGCCGACGCAGCAGGCGCTGTGGAACGCGGTCGGCTACGCAAACCCCGGTCTCGCGGAGACAGTAGAGACGTTCCGCAAGCTCGCCGCGACGGTACCGCGGGGGGTATTGCTCGTGCCGCAGATCGGGGAGAGCACCGCGGAGCGCTTCGCATACTGCGCCCGGGCCTTCGACGTCCTCGATGAGCCGGTGGGCGCGGTGGAGTTGAATCTCTCCTGCCCGCACGCCGACAAGGCGGGCATCCTGATCGGATCCGATCCGGCGAGCGTTGCGGAGATCGTAGGTGCGGCGCGAAAGGCCACGGGTAAAGCGCTCATCGTCAAGCTCAACGCCGGTGTGACGGACGTGGCTGCAGTGGCGACCGCCGCGGTAGAGGCGGGGGCCGACGCGCTGAGCGTGGTGAATACCCTCGGTGGCGTGAATCCGGAGCTTGCAAACGGCTACGGCGGGCTCTCCGGCAGGCCGCTGTTCTCGGTGCTTCTCGAAACTGTGGCTCTATTGCGGCGCACCGTCGATGTGCCGCTCATGGCTATGGGGGGCGTGGCATCCGCCGCTGATGTGCGACAGATCGACGAGCTTGCCCCCGGCGCGCCGATTGCGGTGGGGTCCGCCCTGGCGGAGCTGGATTCCGAGACCGTGGTTCGCTTCTTCGATGTGCTGGCCGCTGATCTCGAGCAAGGAAGCGACGAGGCGAGAGGCACGCTCGGGGAGAAACAGGCGCTCCGCTATCGGCCGTTCGTGGTGCGCTCTCGCCGGATGCTCGGAGAGAACTTGGCCCTGTTGTCCTTTCGGGAGCCGCTTCTTGCAGAGCCGGGACAGTTCGTGTTCGTAAAGACCGCCCCTGACCAGGCAAAACCGTACTCCGTGGCAGCCACCGGCGCCGAGGGCGCAGAGGTCCGCGACGCCGGCGAGGACCCGGCGTCGACCCCCGGCGTCTGCGGTGATACTTCCGACCCGGCGGGCCTGGAGATTCTCGTTCGCGCGGTCGGTCCCGCCTCGAGGGCGTTGGCGACGGTATCACCCGGTACGGTATTGCGTATTCGCGGGCCTTACGGGCGCGCCTTCGCCTTTCCGAAAGACGCGGAGGTGGTTTTCGTCGGAGCGGGCTGCGGCATCGCTCCGGTCCTGCGGGCGGCAAGCAACCATAACGGGTCGAAGCGTTTTGCTCTCGGTACACGGAGTGTCGCGGAGACGGCGTTCCTGGACCGTCTTAAGGCGCTCGGACCGGTGGTACACGCGACGGAGGACGGCAGCAGCGGCCTCCGCGGTGTGGCGAGCGACGCGCTTGAGCAACTCCTCGCCGAGGAGCCGGTCTCGGCGCGAACCGTCTTCTACAACTGCGGCCCCGAGGTCGTGCTTGCCCAGGTCGACGAGATCGAACGACGATTCGTTGCGCCCTCCCGAATTCTCCACGTTGTGGAGCGCATCACCGCCTGCGGAATCGGTATCTGCGGAAAGTGCGCCACCCCCGAAGGGCTTCGGGTATGCGTGGACGGGCCGGTGTTCCCGGCGGACCGATTCACCCCCATGCGGTACACCAGGGACAAGGCCGGGGCAGTCGTTGACCTCGGTGACGGACCGAAACGCTGCCCCTCGCCGAACGATGTGAGTGGAGGGTCCGAATGATCGATCCGCATGTTCACCTCCGGGACTGGGGACAGGCCGCCGCGGAGACTCTCCGGCACGGGTTATCGGTCGCGCACGATGCGGGGCTCGACGCCGTATTCGACATGCCGAACACCGATCCCGCGGTGATCGATTCGGAGAGCGCCGGGCGGAGGCTGGAACAGGCGGAGCGGGTGATCGATCGGCTCGGCGGCGGCATCCGCTACGGGTTGTTCCTCGGAGCCACCCCCCAGCCGGAGCAGCTTGAGGAGATGGTGGAACTATACCACGGGGAACGGTTCGGAAAGAACGGTAGGCCCGTCGGGATCGTCGGCCTCAAGCTCTACGCCGGTCCTTCCACGGGGAATCTGGCGGCCAGTACCCGGGAGCAGCAGCAACGGGTGTACGACACGCTTGCGGGCCTGGGCTACGCCGGCGTGCTCTGCGTGCATTGTGAGAAGGAATCCGCGTTCTTACGGCGAAGCGACGGTAGCCTCGACTGGGATCCGTTGCGGCCGAGGACCTACGCGTGGGCACGGCCTCCGGCGGCGGAGCTCGAGTCGGTACGGGATCAGCTCGCCGCGGCTTCGCGGGCCGGATTCGGAGGAACGCTCCACATAGCCCACGTTTCGGTGCCCGGGGTCGTGAATCTCCTCGAGGAGGCACGGGGCGAGGCGACGTTTCGTATCAGCTGCGAAGTGACGCCGCATCACGTGCTGTTCAATGAGGAACACCTCGAGCGTCCCGAGGGGCTGCTGCTGAAGTCGAACCCGCCGTTGCGGCCGGAGTCCATGCGGGCGGAGTTGTATCGTCAACTCCGGACGGGCAGGATCGATTTCGTTGCAAGCGATCACGCACCCCACACACTCGAGGACAAAGAACGGGGATACGCGTCGGGTATTCCGGGGTTCGGTATCTTCCCGAGGCTTCGAGACCGGTTGGCGCAGGACGGAGTGGCGGAGCGGTTGCTCCATCGCCTCTTTCATGCCGGAGCGGAGGAGGTGTACGCGGTAGACGTGCCCGAGGCCGGCCGGTGGCGGTCCCCGAGGCCCAACATCCATGCGGCGTACGCTACCTCCCCCTATCGGTTGGATGAAATGTAGTCCCTTGACCTTTTTGCTATAATCCGTTATGGTGGTTTCGAGATGACGGATACCCCGGGAGTTCCGGAAGACGGCTCCATTCCTTTGCGAGACAACGGCACATCGGACCTCGAGCACAGTGCCGAGACGGTGGATAGCCTTTTTGCCGCCGCTCCGGTCGGTATCGGCGTAGTCGTCGATCGGGTGCTCAGAAAGGTCAATGAGCAGCTCTGCGTCATGACCGGATACGCGGAATCCGAGCTCCTCGGACATTCACTGCGTCTCCTCTACGCTTCGGAAGACGAGTACGAGCGGGTGGGCGCCTACAAGTACCCAAGGCTCGCCGAGGACGGGGTCTGCGCGCTGGAAACACGGTTTGTCACGCGTGAGAACGAGGTCATAGATGTATACATGCGCTCTGCGGCGCTGGACCGACGGGATCTGGGGAAAGGGGTCATTTTCACGGTGCTCGACGTTACCGAGCAAAAGCGCACGGAACGGGTCCTCGAAGAGGCCGCTCGGCAGAAGGAGACGCTGCTGCGAGAGCTTCACCACCGGTCAAAGAACAATATGCAGATTATCGCAAGCTTTCTGAATCTGGAATCCGAGCGCAGACAGGGTACGGAGGCCGTAGAGCCTCTTCAGAAGATGCGATCACGGATTCGCAGTATGGCCCTGGTTCACGAAAAGCTCTATCGCGGCACCGAGCTCGAGCGAGTGGATCTGGCGGAGTATGCCGAGACGCTTTCCGCCGAGGTGGTCTCACTGCACGGCAGCACTATAGACCGACACCTGGACGCGGAGCGCATCCACGTCGGCATCGATTTCGCAGTTCCGTTCGGATTGATTCTGAACGAGCTGCTGTCGAACTCCCTGCAACATGGATTCGGGTCCGGAGCCTGGGCCCGGGCCCGGGGGAGCGTCCATATCGCGATACGGCGCCGGGGGGAGAACGTGTTCCTCCGCGTCAAGGACAACGGGTACGGGTTCCCCTCCGACTTCCGTACCGCCTCCGCCGATAGTCTGGGACTCCAGCTCGTGTCGGCACTGGTTGAGCAGTTGCGGGGAAGCATCGAGCTGCGGGGCGGAGACGGGACGGAATGGATCGTAGAGCTCCGGGACGTTTCATTGCAAAATTAGCGCAAAACCTGCGATAATGTAGGCGCTTTCCGACGAAAATCTCTATAGGAAGGGAGCTGTTGCGGCGGGGGTTCCATCGGAGCCGGGCCGTCCGGGACAGCGGTGTCATCGATGGGCAGGAAACTCGACCGATCGCGGATTCGTAGCGCCGTGCAGAACGAGCGCCTCATAACTATCCGAACTAGGAACTATCTTGCCGAAGAGCGGGAGTCCATTGATGGAGTCCTCGAGATTTTTCTCGAGGAGGCGGACTTGCTCGAATATCGCAACAAGATCGCCTACTGCGTGCATGAGCTCGCTTCGAACGCGCAGAAAGGCAACATTAAGCGGGTGTATTTCCGTGAGCGTGGCCTGAACATCCGGGACGAACACGACTATCGACTGGGAATGCAGTCCTTTCGGGCGGATACCTTCGATTGCGTGGAGGACTACGTTGCCCGGCAACGGGATCTGGGCCTATACCTGAAGATTACCTTTCAGCTCGACGGGCCCGAAGCCCGGATCGGTATCGTACAAAACACCGGACTGACGAGCATCGAGCGCTCGCGTATTCAGCGAAAGCTCGATCTTGCGCGGAGATCGGTCAATCTGATTCAGGTGTACGGGCAGGCCGCCGACGACTTCGAGGGCGCCGGGCTGGGGTTGGTGATGACGGTGATAATGCTCCGCCACATCGGGCTCCACGAGGACGTGCTGGAGTTCGACTTCCGACCCGATCGCACAGCCTTTACCCTCAGGCTGAGCCGACTTGTGGAAAGCTCATTGCAGACGGCTTGACGGAAGCATGGTCGGGTAACGTGATCGGGCAGCCGGCATCGTCGCGTGGTCAAGGTGTAGCGCGAAAACCGCCGATAATTGCGATAGCTTATGTTCTCGGGATCATACGTATGAGACGAACGATTGCGCTACTTCTACTACTGGGAATCCCTGCATTGGTGAGCGCCGAATCCGCGTTCAATGCCAAGATCGGGGGGAACTTCTACCGCTACGAGCGTGGGTATCTCAGCACGGGGCTCACCTACCTTCTGACGCTCGAAGAAGGGATGGAGCTCAATGTGGGCGGGGACTTCGGCATCTCCACGCGTCGCGAGGACGGGGAAATCAAACCGAGCTTCCTCGTTCCCGCGAACGTCGGACTCAACTTCACCTTTCCACAAGAGGTGACCAATTTCTATGTGGGCTTCGGGTTGACGCCGGTGTTCGCGTTCAACACCGAAAGCGATGATGATTTCTCGTTCCTCATGGGCCCATACGGGCGGGCCGGAATGCGGCTGCGGGTGCACCGCATTATGAGTTGGTTCGTCGAGTACCAGCAGGACCTACTCATCGGCGGTGAGCAATGGATCAACACTTCGACCCGCTTGAACACCGGAATACACTTTTCCTTCGATCCCGACACCTATACCCGGGACCGCTGAAGAGCTCGTTCGGAGCCGTCCGGGGCTGCCTGTTCTTGCCGGC
>JBKHEN010000130.1:0-7274 GCA_046540795.1 Spirochaetaceae bacterium
TCTTCCGGGAGGCCCAAGAATGGAGTAGAAAACACTCTGTCGTGCTTGACGCCCTCAGACAACGGGGTAGAATGACCTCCACATCATGAGCATTATCGTCAAACAGCTGGACCCTGCTCGGCGCGCCCATAGGGCACGGTTCATCAATCTGGATCGCCGCATATACGACGGGGATCCCATGTGGGTGCAGCCGTTGCGTGCGGACATGCACGGTCTTCTAAATCCGAAAGCCCATCCGTTCCACGAGCATGCCGAGGTTGCGTTGTTTCTCGCCGAGCGTGACGGTCGTCCGGTGGGCCGGGTGACCGCGCATGCCAATCACCGACATGACGAGCGCTGGGCGGACGGCGCGGGATTCTTCGGGTTCTTCGAGTGTATGAACGATCCCGAGGTAGCCGGGGAGCTGTTCGGCGCCGCCGCAGGCTTTCTCAAGGAACGGGGATATCGCAGGATCCGCGGCCCTTTCAGTTGGTCGCCGAACGAAGAGGTCGGCTTACTCGTGGACGGCTTCGACAGTCCTCCGGTCATCATGATGCCCTACGGCAAGCCCTACTACGGGAACCTTCTCGAGAGAGCGGGCTTGTCGAAGCGCAAGGACCTGGTGGCCTACGAGATTCGCAACGCCGCGGATATCCCGGACCGACTGGCGCGAGGGGTCGAGATCATCAAGAAGCGCCACGACGTAAGCGTCCGCAGCCTGGACATGAGCCGTTTCTCCGAGGAAGTGGAGCTGGCGCAGTGGGTCTACAACGAAGCGTGGGAAGACAACTGGGGCTCCGTGCCTATGACGCAAGCGGAGTTCCGACACCTTGCCCGTGACCTCAAGCGCATTGTAGAGCCGGTGCTGGTGCTCTTTGCCTACGTGGGCGACGAGTTGGCCGGTTTCTCGCTGGCCGTTCCGGATGCGAACCAGGCCATTAGGCGCGCTAACGGGCGGCTATTTCCCTTCGGAATCATCCGTATGTTGCGGGAGTTTCGACGCATTCACTCGGTACGTGTGCTTGCTCTCGGTGTGCTCGATCCCTATCGTAACCGGGGTATCGACATCGCAATGTACTACCAGACGTTCAAGAACGGGCTTGAGAAGGGTTATCATAGCGGAGAGTTCTCATGGATTCTCGAAGATAACTACACGATGCGCAACGCGCTTGAGAAATTCGGCGCTCGGGCATACAAGACGTATCGCATCTACGAGCGTGAGCTATGAGAGTTTTCTTGACCGGGGGGACCGGGTTCGTCGGCTACAACCTTGCCGCGCACCTCAAACGTGAGGGACATGACATCGTGTGCCTCATTCGTCGTACGAGCAACACGACGTTTCTCGAGCGCGTCGGCGGCGTCGAATACGTCCTCGGAGACCTTGCGGACGGAGCGTCGTTGAGAGACGCCGTAAAGGCCGCCCGTCCCGAGGCGGTGGTTCACCTGGCCGGAGCAGTGACCGCGGTGCGTCGGGAAGGTTACTTCGCGGTGAACACCGAAGGCACGAGAAACCTCGTGGAGGCCGTCGGCCTCGCAGCGCCCGCACTCAAGCGATTCGTGTACGTAAGCTCTCTTGCCGCCGGCGGACCGACGCGTCCGGGATACCCCCGCACCGAGCAGGACGAGGACCGGCCGGTCACGCATTACGGTCGCAGCAAGAAGGCGGCCGAGGATATACTTCTGGCCTACCGGGAGGAGCTTCCCTCGGTGATTCTGCGACCTGCGGCGGTCTACGGTCCGGCGGATATTGCGGTTCTCGGCTTCTTCAGGGCAGCCGCCCGGGGGATCAGCGTGGGGTTTCTCGGTCGTGACCTTGCGTTGAGCATGATCTACGTGGAGGATCTCACCACCGCGGTCGTTCGGGCGCTGGAGTCGAGCCTTCCCAGCGGGGATCTGTTTTACGTAAGCGACGGAACGGAGTATCGGTTGATGGAGCTGCACGGTAGGATTGCCCGGGCCGTCGGAACCACAGTGAAACGTATTCGGGTACCGCGTTTTTTTCTGTTTCCGCCGGCGGCGGTTGCCGAAGCGGTCATTCGCCTGCGGGGACGACCGGGCTTCTTTAACTGGCAGAAGACCATTGAAGCGGTACAGCCGGCGTGGTTATGCAGTCCGCGGAAACTCGAGACCCGCACCGGGTTTCACCCGAGATACGATCTCGATGACGGGGCACGAGCGACGGTGGCGTGGTACCGGCAGCAGGGATGGATCTGAGCGCACAATGACGGGAGCCGAATAGTGGACATCGCATGGACGGCAACGATCGTGCTCGGCTTGCTCGGCGCAGGCATCGTAGTAGTACACCTCATAACGGCAGTCGGAGTGGTCCTCACGGCGGTCAAAGACCGCGCCCTTCGTCGCGGCCTTGCCGACGGCGCGGGGGAGACGGAAACAACGGAAGCAACGGAGACCGAAGCAACGGAGACGGGCGCGGAGGCCGAACGCTCTCGGGAAGGTCCGAAGGTTTCGGTCGTCATCCCGGCGAAGAACGAGCAGTACGCCTTGCCTCGGCTCTTGGCGTCCCTGGAGGAACAGGATACCGACGATTTCGAAATCGTCCTTGTTAACGATCGCTCCACCGATGCCACCGCCCGAATCATGAAGGATTTCGCCGCGCGGCACGGGGACCGGGTCCGGGTTGTGACGGTTATCGCGGCGCCGGAAGGAATGAATCCGAAGCAGAACGCCCTCGACCACGGGGCAGCCGCGGCGCGGGGTGAGATCATGTTGTTGACGGATTCGGATTGCGTGGTGCCGCGCGAATGGGTCCGGCTCACCGCGCGGTATTTCGACCTGGATGAGCTTGGCGTCATCTTCGGTCCCGTATATCCCGATGACCTGCGAACGTGGCTATCACAGTACCAGTCCTTCGATCATGTTTTCCGCTACTTTTATACCGCCGGCAGCGCGGGGATCGGAAATCCTACCGGCGGGTTCGGAAACAACCTGGCGATCCGACGGGAAGCACTCGACGCGGTGGGCGGGTTCGGTGGTCTCCGACACTCCGTAACCGAGGATGCCGAGCTCATCTGCGAGGTGCGTGATACAGGGCGATGGCTGATTCGCTCGCACCTGTTGCGGCGCGCGACGGTCCATCCCGAGCCGCAGCGGAGCGTGGCGGCACTGTTGAAGCAGGGAGTACGGTGGAACACCGGGGCGCTCTTTGCCCCGGATCCGGCAACCCGGGCGTCGTTCAGCACGGTGATGCTATTTCTCTTCGTGAGTGTAATCACCGCGCCGCTTGCGGTTATCTTCCCGCCGGTGTTACTACTTGCCATGGGCTCCTTCGTAAGCATGACGCTTATGGGGGTGATGGCCGGCGCCTTCGCCCGACGACCGCTGGTTTACTGGTGGCTGTTGGTACCGAACGTGGTTGTCTCCATGGTCTTCTACTCCTTCGTAACGCTTTTGACACTTTTGAGGATGAAGATCAGCTGGAAGGGAAGCTCCGTCCGACGCCGGTGAGTACGGCCGTCACTGAAAATCCCGGCTTTTGACTTCCGTCGGAGGGCGGCGGAGTTCGGGATCCTCAGCCTCCTGTACCACGAGGTGTACTACTCCTTCCTGCTTCTGAAGCCGCCCGCGAACGCCGAGCACCGGACAGGTGAGAAGCGTCGTACGAAAGCGATCATAGACTTTCTGCCAAATGACGAGGTTTACGAAGCCCGTCTCGTCCTCCAGCGTCATGAAAACCGTGCCGGCGGCCGTCTCCGGTCGCTGTCTGCAAATGACGAGCCCCACGTACGAGACGAGATCGCCCTCACAGACGGCTGCAATCTGTGATGCGCTCGGAATGCCGCGAGCGGCGAGCTCCTCACGATGGGGTTCCATCGGATGCCCGGCGGTGCTGTGGTAGCTGTAGCCGTAATCCCAGGCGATCATCTCATAGTCGCCGAGGGGTGCAAAATGCGGACTCGGTGCCGTGTCGTCCGCGCCGATCAGCTGCGTCGGTTCCGCCGCATCGACTGTCGGGCTGCCGACAGCCGCGGTGCCGGCTACCGCCGCTCTGGTGGTTTCGCTGTCCGCTGCCACCCACAGGGCGCTTCGGCGCTCGCCGCCGAAACACCCGAACGCACCGGCCCGGGCAAGGTTCTTCCGTGTCTCCTCATCGAGCCGGGCATGCCGCAGAAACGAGGAGAGCGCAGCGGGACGACGGGCCCGGGCGGCGTGTATACGCTGCCACTCCGCCCTGCCAAGCCCTTTCACGTAGCGAAGTCCCATCCGCACCGCCCACCGGCGGTCGCGGCGACTCCGTGCCGTGGCCGTGTAATCTCCGGTGGTGCCCGGGTTCTCTTCGCCGGCGCCGCTTCCTGCGCCGGCGTGCAGAGTGGTAGCGCCGTCGGCCGGCACGAGGGTGCACTCCCAGCTCGATTCCAGCACGCTCACCGGCAGTACCTCTACGCCATGACGGCGTGCATCTTCGACGACGGTGGAGGGAGCGTAGAAGCCCATGGGCCAGGCGTTGAGCAACGCACAGGCGAATACCGCAGGGTAGTGGGTTTTGACCCAGGCGGTACAGTAAGCGATGGAGGCGAAGCTCGCAGCGTGGCTTTCGGGAAAACCGTACTCGCCGAAACCGCGGATCTGCTCGAACACCTGCTCGGCGAAGGTCTGCTCGATACCCTTCCGGGTCATGCGGGTGACCAGTTTCTCGCGGTGCGCCTCGATCCGGCCGCTCTTGCGCCAGGCGGCCATGTCACGGCGAAGCCGGTCGGCCTCTCCGGGCGTGTAGTCCGCCGCCACCACGGCAAGACGCATCACCTGCTCCTGAAAGAGCGGTACGCCGAGGGTCTTCTCGAGAACGGGCTTCAGCTTGGGGTGGGGATACGCAACCGGCTCCTCGCCGGCTCGGCGCCGGAGGTAGGGATGGACCATACCGCCGGTAATCGGCCCCGGTCGGACGATACTGATCTCCACGACGAGATCGTAGAACTCCCGGGGCTTGAGGCGGGGCAACATGGCCATCTGAGCGCGGCTTTCGAGCTGGAAAACCCCGACGGTGTCGGCGCGGGAGATCATCGCAAATACCTCCGGATCTCCCCCGGGGATGGAAGCCATGGAATAAACGGTCCCGATGTGCTTGCGGATGAGCCGGAAGGCATAATCGAGGTGCGTGAGCGCGCCGAGGCCGAGAAGGTCGACCTTGAAGAGATTCATGGCCTCCACGTCCCGCTTGTCCCACTGGATGACGGTGCGGTCCGCCATTGTGGCGTTTTCCACGGGCACGATGTCGCAGACGGGATCGGCGCCGAGCAGAAAGCCCCCGGGATGAATGGAGAGATGGCGCGGGGCGTCGAGAATCTCCCGAACCAGGCGGCGGAAGAGCTCCGCGAAGGTTTTGTTCTCCGCGAGGCGGGTCTGCTCTAGAGCGTCGTCGAAATTGTCCTCGCGGTTGGAAACGAGCTTTGCAAGGCGGTCGAGGGACACTGCCGAGAATCCGAGCGCCGCGCCGACGTCACGGACCGCGGACTTTAGTCGATAGCGGATGATATTGGCAACCATGGCCGCGTGTGAGCGGCCGTATTTGCGGTAAACGTACTGGATGACCTCTTCCCGGCGGTTGTGCTCGATATCGAGATCGATATCCGGGGGTTCCGCGCGCTCGCGGGAGAGAAAGCGCTCGAAAAGCAGGTTCATCCTTACCGGATCGATGGCGGTGATGCCGAGGCAGTAGCATACTGCGGAGTTCGCCGCCGAGCCCCGCCCCTGGCAGAGAATACCGCTTTTGCGGCAAAAGTCCACGATCTCCCACATAGTGATGAAATAGCCGCAATAGTCGAGCTCTTCGATGACCGAGAGCTCTCGTGCGAGTTGTGCGCGCACCTCCTGAGGTATGTCTCCCGCATAGCGTTCGGCGGCTCCCTGCATGGTGAGCTCCCGCAGGCGTGTGGCGGTAGTGTAGCCCCGGGGCAGCGGCTCAGAGGGGTAGCGGTACTCGATCTCGGAGAGGGAAAAGGTGCAGGACTCCGCTATCTCGAGGCTGCGGCGCAGAAGCTCCGGTGCGTCGCGATAGAGCGCCATCATGCTTTCGGGGCTCTTGAGGGCGAACTCCCCGTTGGGCCGGAGCCGGGTGCCCGCCGCTTCGAGGGTGAGGCCGTGGCGAATACAGGTCATGGTATCTTGCAGCATTCGCCGCGTGGGATCATGGTAGAGCACCTCCGGGGCCGCAACGAGCGGCAGTCCGTAGTGTCGGCCCACCTCCCGGGCGCGGGCTTCTCGGGCGAGGTCCCCGCTGCGCCGGTGGCGAGCGACGCCGATGGCGCTCATGCCCCGGGGAAAGGCGTCGGTGAGCACGGCAGCGCCGCTCGAATTGATGCCGACCCCGCGTACCCAGATTGCTGCGGTGTCACCGGCGTGCTCGGCAAGCTCCGCCCAACTCACTACGCTGCTTCCCTTTGGGCTGCGCATGCGCCCCCGGGTTACCAGACGGGTGAGATTCCGATAACCCCTGTGTGTGCGGGCGAGAAGCACCACCTGCGAGCCGTCGTCAAGGCTAATCTGTGCACCGAGGATAAGATGGATACCGAGCCGCTTTGCCTCGAGGAAAGCGGAAACCGCACCGTAGAGCCCATCCCGATCGGTAAGCGCAATATGGCGGAGTCCGAGCGCCTGTGCCGTTGCGACCAGCTCCTCCGGTCGGCTTGCCCCTTCGAGAAAGGAGAAGTTGCTTTTGCACCACAGCGGCGCATAGGTGGCCTCCCGGGGGGAGTATATAGAAGCTTGTTGCGGCGCACTCCGTAATTGCCGGTACTGAAATCCGTTATGATCATACCACCTATGCCGGACATGTCGGGTTCCATCGATGTCGGAGAAGCCGTTGCGCCACCGTTGGTTAGCCGACCCGGCTGCAACAACCTTCTTGATACTTCCCATGGGTTTAGTCCACAGACCCCTGTCGAATCCAATGCCGAGCGGCCTCATCGTAGTACACCCACAGCGTTTGTCCGTCCGGCAGGCGAAGGTAATGGTAGGCACGGCGTGTCTCGGTGCCCCGACGCCACCAGTGTCCGGAAACAATGAACGGCCCATCGAGGCGGCACGGGTCGGGTGAGGGAAGAGGCGTCTCACCGCCTGTGAAGCGCCGTACCAATCTAGGTACCTCCGGTAGCTTTGCCGCGGGACGATATACGCGGTCCACCGGCTCGAAGCGAAACCGCTCCTCCGGGAAATGCTCCCGTGACAGGCGTGCCCGGGTGACGGCGGCGTTTCCAAGCTCCGCACGAATGGGGTCGAGGGCGTCCTCTCCGGCGGTGTTACGGTATGTGCTCGAAGAATCTCCGCCGTGACCGCTGGGG
>JBKHEN010000131.1:0-7199 GCA_046540795.1 Spirochaetaceae bacterium
CCCGCGGGAGCGGCGGTGTGGGATGGCGGGCCGGGATGGAGGCGCGGGGCGGTGGTGTGGGATGATGCCCGGGGTGGCGGTGTGGGATGGCGGGCCGGCGGCGGGCTACTCGGGCATGCTCGAGTTGACAGCACCCGGCGAATTCACGATCATGAGCATGCGGCCTCTGATTTTTCCAGTCCATGTCGGAGTGTCTCAAAGGAGTTATAATATGTCGGATACAAAACAAGCCGAAAAAACCACGCTATCCCAGGAAGAGCGCCTGCACCGGATCCGACACTCCACCGCTCACGTGATGGCGGACGCAGTGCTCAAAAAATTCCCGGACGCGAAGTTTGCCATAGGCCCTGCTATCGAAACGGGCTTCTACTATGACTTCGATCTTCCCCGAAAGCTTACACCGCAGGATCTGGAGGAGATCGAGGCGGAGATGCAGCAGGTCATGAACGAGGACCATCCGTTCCGTCGGCTTGTCGTCACGCGGGCGGAGGCCCTCGAGATGTTCGCCGATCAGCCCTACAAGCTCGAGCTCATCAGGGAGTTTCCCGAAGATACGGAGATCTCGATTTATACCCACGGGGAGTTCACCGATCTGTGCAAAGGACCGCATGTTGAGAACACCAAACAGTTGAACTCCAAGGCCTTCAAGCTGCTCTCCATTGCCGGGGCGTACTGGCGGGGCGACGAAAATCGGCCCATGCTGCAGCGCATATATGGAACCGCCTGGGAGACGCCCAAAGAGCTGAAAGCCCACCTCGATCACCTCAAGGAGATCGAGAAGCGTGATCACCGGAGGCTCGGTAAGGAACTGGACCTGTTCTCAACGCACGAGGAAGCCGGCCCCGGCCTCATCTACTGGCATCCCAAAGGTGCGCGGATGCGCCTGGCGGTGGAAGACTACTGGCGCGCGATGCATCTTGAAAACGGCTATGATCTGCTCTATACCCCGCATGTCGGGAAGAGTTGGCTCTGGGAGACCTCGGGGCACCTCGACTTCTACAAAGAGAACATGTACGCCCCGATGGAGCTGGACAACGCGGACTACTACGCCAAGCCGATGAACTGTCCGTTCCACATCATGATTTACAAAACGCAGATGCGATCCTATCGGGATCTCCCGTTACGGTGGGGGGAACTCGGTACCGTGTATCGCTACGAGCGCTCCGGCGTGCTCCACGGGCTGCTCAGAGTGCGCGGCTTCACCCAGGACGACGCGCACATCTTCTGCACCCCCGAACAGATCGAGGACGAAATCCTCACTGTGCTCCGGTTCAGTCTCAAGGTTTGGGACGATTTCGGCTTCTCCGACATCAAGGCGTACCTCGCAACACGGCCGGAGAAGGCGGTGGGTGATGAGGAACGCTGGGCGCAGGCGACGGCCTCGCTGAAGAAAGCCATCGACGCCGAGGGGCTCGATTACGAGATGGACGAGGGCGGGGGTGCCTTCTACGGACCGAAGATCGACCTGAAGATCAAGGACGCGCTCGGCCGCGAGTGGCAGATGACCACCATCCAGTTTGACTTCAATCTGCCTGAGCGTTTCGACATGACATTTGTCGATCACGACGGCAAGGAAAAGCGCCCGTACATGGTCCACAGAGCCCTCCTCGGTTCCATGGAACGCTTCTTCGGCGTGCTCATCGAGCACTACGGCGGGGCCTTCCCCGTGTGGCTCTCGCCCCTGCAGGCGCGGGTCATCCCGGTGGCTCCGGCGTTCAACGAGTACGCCGCCGAAGTGGCGAGGGAGCTTTCCGCGGGCGGCTATCGCGTGGAGGCGGAGCTCTCGAACGAGCGGATGAATGCCAAGATCCGCGACGCTCAGAACGAGAGAATCCCCTATATGATCATCGTCGGGGAGCAGGAGGCCGGGAACGGGCAGGTCTCTTTGCGGACCCGCTCCGGGGAGAAGCGAAACGGTATTCCTCTCGAAGAGTTTAAGGAACTGCTCCGTGAGAAGGTCACCAGCAAGGCAGTGATTTGACCGGCAGATGATCGAAAGAATCGTCAAACGGGACGGACGGATCGTCCCCTTCAACAAGGAGAAAATCACTTTTGCGGTTCTCCAGGCTGCAGTGGCGGTCGGAGGCCGGGATCGCAGAACCGCCGAGGGGATCGCGGACAAGGTGGTGGAGCTCCTCGAAGCAAGATACGGTGCGGAGACGGGGGCAGGCGACCGCGGGAACTCCTATCCCACGGTGGAGGAGGTACAGGATACCGTTGAGAAGGTTCTCATAGAGGAGGGACACGCAAAGACGGCCAAAGCCTACATCCTCTACCGATACGAGCATGCCCTGAAACGTCGGGGAAGCGAGAGCCTGACCTACTCGAAAGAAAATGTACCCTACAAGAAGCTATGGGAGACACTTTCCTGGGCGGTCGACAGCGATTGCTATAGCACCGGGCGGATCCGGAACTACGTCGCTGAAGGCCGTTTCTCCGAACTAATCGACCATTCGGAGCGCTTTTACGGAAACGAGATTGCCGCCGCTCAACTCGCGCTGGCGAATCGGCTCGGCGAGGTGCGGGTGGTGATCGTCTCGGGGCCTTCCTCCTCGGGCAAGACCACCACGACGATCAAGCTCTCCGAGCAGCTATCGAGAGAAGGTAAACGATTCGTTCCCATAAACGTCGACAACTACTTTCTCGATCTGGAGACACACCCTCAGGATCCCTCGGGGGACTATGACTTCGAGACGCCGCAGGCTTTGGACATGGACCTGCTGAACCAGCACCTCGAAGACCTCCTTGCCGGTAAGCGCGTGGATATCCCGTACTATGACTTCAAGACGGGGCGCCGAGATGGAGTTGTCGACAGTGTGCAGCTCGGACCGGACGACATCATCCTGATAGATAGCCTGCACGGGTTCTACGAGCCCATGACGCAGTCCGTGTCGTCGGAGCAGAAATTCAAGCTCTACATCGAAACGCTCGCGCAGGTGAAGGACGACAACGGACGGTTCATCCGCTGGACCGACGTCCGGATGTTGAGGCGGATGGTACGGGATATGCAATTTCGCAATTACCTGCCGCGACAGACGCTCAGACACTGGTATTTGGTTCGGCGGTCGGAGTTGCGCTACATCATCTCTCGTCTCCGGACGGCGGAGGTCATCGTAAACAGTTTCATGCCCTCGGAGTTGCCCCTCATGAAACACAGGCTCGCTCACGTGTTACCGGAGCTCGTCGAGGAACTCGAAGGGGATCAGGAAAAAGACGACGCTTTCGATCGCGGCAGACGCGTGCTGGAGCTTTTCTCGATGCTCCCGGACGTAGATGCCGAGCACCAGCTTCCCGGAGATTCCTTGTTGCGGGAGTTTCTCGGCGGAAGCGTATATTCCTATTGAAGAGAGCAAGGAGATAGACGGACCATGGATCCGCAGACGGCAGTAGACCGCTTGAAGGACCTCGACCGGCAGATCCGGGTGCTCCTGCATGCCCAGTCGGTGCTCAATTGGGACCGGGAAACGCAGATGCCCGAGGCGGCGGTGGAAGAACGAGCCGAACAGATCTCGGCGATGGAAGGTATCATCCATGGCCGTATCACCTCGGAGGAAATCGGCGCCCTTCTCCAGGACGCAGGCGCCTCCGAGGAGAATCCCAGCGGCGAGAAGACGCTTGTGTCCCTTGACCGCGCATTTCTGCGCCGGCTCCACCGTCTTTACCGCCGGCACACCAAGCTGCCTTCGGATCTCGTGACCGACACCGCCAAGACGGCCAGTCGAGCGCAGTCGGTGTGGCGAGCGGCGCGGGAGGAATCGGAGTTCGAGGCGTTTGCTCCGCATCTGAAGCGTCTGCTCGAGCTGCGGGTGGAAACCGCCGACCGCCTGGGGTATGAAGAGCACCCCTATGATGCGCTTCTCGATGAGTTCGAGCCATGGACTACGACGCGCTTCGTCTCGCAGCTGTTCGGCGAGCTACGGCAGTCGCTCGTGCCGCTGGTGAAAGAGATCGGCTCGGCGCGACAGGGGGAGAACCCGCTCGTCGGACGGCGTTTCCCGCGGGACGGGCAGGAAGCCTTCGGTCGGTTCGTGCTCGAGCATATGGGATATGAGTTCACTCGTGGCCGACTCGACGTGTCGGCGCATCCGTTTACCGATAAACTCGGTCGTGACGACGTTCGGGTAACCACGCGGTACAACGAGGAGTATCTGGGGACCAGCCTTTTCGGGACGATTCACGAGGGTGGACATGCGCTCTACGAGCAGGGTTTCCCGAAGTCCATAAAGGAGCTCATCCTCGGGGAGGGCGCCTCCATGGGCATCCACGAGTCACAGTCGAGACTATGGGAGAACTTCATAGGCCGAAGCCGATCGTTTTGGCGGTACTTCTACCCCAAACTGGTGGATCAGTTCCCGGACCAGCTCCACGACATTTCACTCGACGACTTCTACCGGGCAATAAACCGGGTCGAGCCGAGCTTCATTCGCGTGGAAGCCGACGAGGTTACCTACAATCTGCATATCATTCTGCGGTTCAATCTGGAGAAGCGGCTGGTGGCCGGGGAGCTCACCGTGGAGGACCTCCCGGAGGCGTGGCGCGAGGAATCCAAGGAGCTTTTGGGAATTGCGCCGAAGAAGGACGCGGACGGGGTGCTCCAGGACGTGCACTGGTCCTTCGGAGCGTTCGGGTACTTTCCCTCCTACGCACTCGGAAACCTATACGCGGCCCAGTTCTATGCATCGTTGCGCGCGGCGGTAGGTGATCTGGATGAGCAACTCGGAAACGGCGACCTCTCACCGGTACTGAGTTGGCTCCGGAGCAACGTGCATGCACCGGGAAGTACTCTGACGCCGACGGAACTGTGCGAGGAAGTCACCGGGTCGTCCCTGGACGCCGGGCACTTCACAAGCTATCTGCGCGAGAAGTACGCCGGCATTTATGAGCTACGCTGAACTCGCGGGATCATCTCCGTACGCGTGGCTCCTTGCGGCCGCGCTCGCCGCGGCGTTGATGCTGCGGTGGATTCTACTGGCCGTCTTCGCCCGTGAGTCACCGACCCGAGTGCGGGACCGGCGAATAACCGCGGCGCTGCTGGCGGCTACGGTCACGGTTGCCCTCCTCGCGGCTACGCTGGTTGCTCACGGTCCGACGGCGCTCGTCTCGCGGGAAGCGCTTGTCTTTTTCGCGGTGGTGGTAGCCGTGGGGACTACGGCCATGGTCTTCCTGCGATCGGTAGGTGTTCCGCTCCTGTTCATCCTGTCGGGCCTGGGAGTCCTCAGTGTTTATCTGGCGCATCCTTGGGCGCCGGTCGTCGACCGATACGAGCCGGCATCGATTACGGTACTCAATACCGCCGGAGGGAGTGTTCGGCTGGAGCTCCGTCCCCGGGGCGGGGACGGAGGCTCCGGGTACGACCCGAATGAAGTGGCGATGCTCAGTATTTCGGGCGAGGCCCTGGGGACGGAGGTGGAAATCGTCAGGTATCATCCCTACTGGTTTTTCCTCGGTCGTAGCGTCGGCGCGCGGCTCGTGGCGATCGAGGGATACGGCAGTCCCGGAGACGAGGAACCGACGGACCAGGTTTCGGTTGCTGAGCCGTGCGGTGATGCCGTATGTCGTATCGTTCGGCGTCACATGAGAGAAGTGCCGGGAATCGATGTCGAGCGTGTTCGCTCTACCTCCGTCCCCGTAGAACCCCTCTCACGGCGGACGGTTGTGATCAACTCCAGTGGCACCGTGGAGCTCGAGGAGAACTGACCGTGCGCCGGTGGGCTCTCCGCCGGCGACCCGTGCTCTCGTGAGCTGCCGGCCGTCGGCACTCGTGTCGTGATCGGGGGGTACCCGAATCGCATTCACCCGGTATCGGGGATCGATGGGCCTACATCACCCGGATCGAAGTGACGATACGAGTAGAAGATGCTGGTCACGTTTTACAAGGCCGACCACGGCAAGGAACCCTACTACTACGCCATTCACGACCGTCAGGGAAACCTGTTTGCGCCGTATAGCCTGACGGTGACCTGGGGAAGCGAGCTGAGTGCCGGCCGGGAGAAAGTGTATACCTTTCCCTCCCGACGGGAACTCGACGCAAAGCTTAGAGAGCTCATCGACCAGCGTCTCAGAGACGGCTATCGCGTGCTCTACAGCTATTTTCGGCGCGGCGAGTATCGGAGGCTGAGAGCCCGGATTCGCCGGGTGTCCGTTTCGTGAGCTGCCGTGAGCCGCTAAGCTAATCGGAGGAGGCGGACCCCGTTGCTTCGTGGGCCGTTTGTCTCCGGCGCTCAGCCCGCGCGCGGCGGAATGCACGGAACAGGAAGACGGCCTTTTCGGCGGTCGAGACGACCACGACGACGGCGACGAGGTACTCGAGCAATGAAGTAAGGCGCCGCGCTGTGTGTGCGGTCGTCTCGAATAGCTCGAGGAGCGACGCCGCGTAGAGAATCATGGTGGCGGAGACGAGTATCTTGCCCCAGAGGGTAGAGGTCACATCGGCCCGCCCGTGGTAGACCAGAAGGCCCGCGACACCCGCGAACATGAAAAACAGACGAAACATAATTGCAGCGAAGAACCACCGTGAAATGAGGCCGTAGTAGTCGAAGGCAACCGAGACGACGATGAGTATGGCGTAGTCGCTAACGCTGTCCAGATATGCGCCGATACGGGTTTCCTGGTGGCCACGCCGGGAGATGACTCCGTCGAAGAGGTCGGTCAGGAACACGAGAGCCGTGAATATGATGGTTAGGGCTGCCAGGCCGTAGTCCCGGGAGAAAATCAGCAGGAAGAGAACGGTCGGCGTTGAGCCGATCCGGGCGATGGAAAGGCCGTTGGCAAGGTTTATCCGACGGAGACTCGTGCCTTCGGGAACGATAAAGAAGTCTCTGCGCATCACAAGGAGAAACACCAGCAACGCTGCGTGTGAGGCCGCCGACACCAGGACAAATGTTGGTAGGAAATGTCGCGGCACCCCATAAGCCCGGGTTATTGCGAACAGAAACAGCGCGTGCACGAGAGCAGAGCTCACTAGTGTTGCGATGATGCTTACGGTCAGCCTGCTGCGTGTACGCACTACTCAACTCTACGAGGGCCCTTCACCGCTGTCAACAAAAGAGAATTCGGCCTATCGCCTCTTGACACCCGTAAGCACTTCAATTATTTTGGCGTACGCATTCGCCGGAACGGCGGATGCATCACGACCACATCGAGAATGTGAGACACGGCGCGCAGGCGCTTGACATCGCGGTTGGCGATGTGGTAGCGTG
>JBKHEN010000132.1:0-7050 GCA_046540795.1 Spirochaetaceae bacterium
GCGACACCCGCTCACGGCCGGCCCGCCGGCTGCCGAGGCATTCTTGCACGCTGAGCCGGAACCGGCTACTATCGGCCCATGGAGCTCACGTGCCTGTCTATCAATAACCCCGTCTCATACCTCATCTGCTACGGCATCAAGGAGGTGGAAAACCGATCGTGGACCACCGACTACCGGGGTACTCTCGGCATTCATTCGGCCGGGCGGGTGAGCTTTCGGGGTATGCCGGATTTCTCGCGCTTTCCCATGCCCGTGATCCATGAGTTCGATCGGTTCCTCTCCGAGATCCAACGGATGGACGAGGCCGGTACCTACATCGGCATCCCTGACGAAGGCGTGCGGGTGGTGCTCAAAGACGAGGAACACCAGCCCCAAAACGTGCTCAACCAGTACCGGCTGCTTGCCGACGTTTACGTCCACTACCGTAGCAATGACGAATCGCCCTTCTTCCACGCCAACGCAATTATCGGCACCGTGGAGCTCGTCGATGTCGTCACGGACTCGCAGAGTCCCTGGGCCGAGCCGGAGAAATACCATTGGGTATTGTCCAACCCGCGCCTCTTCGCCACACCCATTACCGACGTTCGTGAGAAGGCCGGCCTCTGGGTTCACAAGGTGGACGACGAATGAATGAGTGACGAAAGCCGATTCCATCCGGCCACCGTCCGATGGTTCGAGGGACGCTTCGGCCTCCCGACGGAGGTGCAGCGGAAGAGTCGCCCGCTCGTTGCACGCGGAGAGCACGTGCTTCTCGTCGCGCCGACGGGAAGCGGAAAGACACTGGCCGCCTTTCTCCACGCCCTCGATCGACTACTCAGCGGATCTTGGCCGAGCGATGAGCTCTCCGTTCTCTACGTCTCCCCACTGAAAGCGCTCAATACGGACGTCCGAGAGAATCTCATCACGCCGCTGGCGGAGCTGGCCCGGGAGTTCGAAAGCGCCCCGGAAATCCGCGTAGGGACCCGCAGCGGCGACACGCCGCCTGCCGAACGGCGGCGCATGCTGCGGGAGCCTCCCGCGATCCTCACCACGACGCCGGAGAGTCTGAACCTGCTCCTGAGCTCTCGAGGCGGACGGAGCATCCTGGGCTCGCTGCGCGTGGTGATTCTCGATGAGGTCCACGCGGTGGCCGGGAACAAGCGCGGCGTGCATCTGATGACCGCTGTGGAGCGTTTGGTCGAGTTATCCGGCGAGTTCCAGCGCATCGCGCTCTCTGCCACCGTGAGGCCACTCGACGCCGTATGCCGTTTCGTCGGTGGCGGACGGCGTGTCCGGACCGTAGAAACCGTCACGACGAAAGCCCTCGATATGACCGTCCATGGTGTCGCCGGAGACACGCGCCCCGAGGGTGAGTCAGCCGGAGCAGGAGCAGGAGCCGGAAGCGCCGCAAGCTGCGGAAGCACCGGGGCGCCGGGGGCCGGGGGCGGCACGCAGGCGCCGCGGTCGCCATGGGAACCGCTCGCCGAGGAGCTCTTGCGGCTCGTCGAGGGAAATCGCACCACCTTGTGCTTCGCCACGAACCGCAGGGATGCCGAACGTATCGCCCTGCTGCTCAACCGGCGCGCCGGCGAGCGAATTGCCTACGCTCACCATGGATCACTCTCCCGCGAAGTCCGCCGGCTGGTTGAGAGCAGTTTACGGACCGGAGAGCTACGCGCGGTGGCGGCTACATCGTCGCTGGAGTTGGGCATCGACATCGGCGACATAGATGAGGTGGTCTTCGTGAAGACACCCCACTCGATTACGTCCTGCGTACAGATGAGCGGCCGCTCGGGGCATCACGTCGGGGAGCGAAGCCGTGCGGGGATTTACCCGATGTTCGCCGCAGAAACGATGGAGGCCGTGGTGATCGCCTCGGCCACGGTTGCTCGCGACATAGAGCCTATCCGCCCGGTACGCAACCCCCTCGATGTGCTGGCCCAGGTACTGTTATCCATGATCGTGGTTGAGCCGCGTTCCCTCGACAAGCTGTTTGCCTTCATCCGGCGGGTCGCTGCCTACGCGGATCTTACCCGAAAAGAGTTCGACGGGGTCATCGAGTTGCTTGCGGGCTCTTACGGGGCAACGCGGCGACGAGAGCTGGAGCCGCGGATCGACATAGACCGTATCGCGGGTACGGTCACGGCTCGGCCGGGAGCGGAGCTGTTGCTCTACCACTCCGGCGGCACGATTCCGGACAGGGGATACTATGAGCTGAGGACCTCAGGCGATGGTAGTCGTCTGGGAGAGCTCGACGAGCAGTTTGTATGGGAGCGCCGCATCGGTGAGGTCTTCGTCTTCGGAAACCGCCCCTGGCGAATCGTTCGGATTACCGATCGGGAAGTCCTCGTGGAGCCTGCCGACGACGCGGGCCGCGCAGTGCCGTTCTGGCGCGGCGAGCCCACCTGGCGTCCCGCGCACCTCGCCGACCGCTTACTCACGTTCGCCGAGGAGGCGGATCAATTCATCGACTCGACGGCTCCGGGCACCCCCGAACTCAGCGCCTGGATACGGGACCACGGGTTGCACAACGGCGGTGCGGGAGCCCCGGCGTCCGTCTACGGGAAACTGTCCGTAACGGAAAAGGGCGCGGAGGATTGCGCCGACTTCCTCCTCTCGCAGCGGCGACATACCGGAGTGGGACTTCCCCACAGGCGGCGACTGGTGCTCGAGTACGTGCTCGATGATCCCTCTCGTCCTAGTCGACGTATCCTGTGTCACTCCCTGTGGGGAGGAGCGGTCAATTTCCCGCTGTCGATCCTTCTCGAGGCGAGTCTCGAGGAATCGGGAGTCTCCGGGGTAACGGCCACGGCAGGAAACGATACGATCCTCATCGAGTCACCTCGCCTGAGGGGCTCCGATGAAGCCGTAGAGGCCGCGACCACCGCGGAGCGCGTGCGTTCGGCTTTCAACGGCCTCCCGGAGCTTCCCGAGCACATTGCGCGGCGACTGCGGGGACGGCTCGAACGCTCGGCATTTTTTGCCGGGCGGTTTCGCGAGAACGCCGGCAGAGCGCTGCTGTTGCCGCGACCGGGGTTCGACCGGCGGATGCCGTTGTGGCTTACCAGACGGCGGTCGCGACAATTACTCGAAGCGGTCCGTGAGTACCCGGACTTCCCGATCACGATGGAGACTTGGAGAAGCTGCCTGGAGGAGTACTTCGACCTGGACGCATTGACGGCGCTGATCGGAGACATTCACGCCGGGGCGGTGGAAATCATCACCACTACCACCGAGACCCCCTCCCCGTTAGCCCGCGATATCCTGTGGCAGGGGACGAATACCGGCATCTACGAAACCGACACCGGGGTCTACCACGCCGGTGTATCGGAGGAAGCCCTGCAACGAACGGTTCTCTCACCGTCGCTCAGGCCTCGGCTTCCTCAGGAGCTTGTTACGACCTTCCGTCGGCGCTTACAGCGGGTGGAAGCCGACTATGCTCCCGATGACACGCAGGAGCTCATGCGATGGATCTCCGAGCGCACCGTAGTCCCGGAAGCCGAGTGGCGGGAACTATGCACCGCGGTCCTCCGGAACCCGAAGGAGGGGCGGCGGCCGACACCCGCTCGCGTGCTGAAGATCCATCCGCCGACTGCGCGGGGGTATCTGGTTGCCGATATACAGCATGTACCCCGCATTCTCAGGGCCCTCGGATACGAACCCGCAGAGCTTCTCATCGAACCGGCGGACAAAGAAACGGAAGGCATCGACCTCGACAGTCTCCTCGCACAAGCCCGGCAAGCGGAACCCGAGGAGCTGACCGCCGAATCCCGCACATCGGCGGCACGCTGGTTGCTTGCCACATGGCTGCGCTACGAGCCGCCGTGCACGGCACAGGAGATTACCGAGGCGCTCGGTCTCGATCCCGCTACGGCAGGGCACTGCCTCGCTACACTTCGCGAAGAGGGAACCGTCGTAGACGAGGTTCTTGTCGGCTCCGAGGAGACTCCGCGAGTCTGTGACGCGGAGAATCTCGAGCGGCTCTTGCGGTGGTTTCGCACGGAGGGCCGTCGCGCAGTTTCTCCGAAGCCCGCACGCCTGATTGTCCCGTTTCTCGCCGAGCGGGGAAACCTGATTTCGCCCGGCACCGGCCACGATGGACTCGTGTCGGCTCTCGAACCGCTTCTCGGTTTGTCGCTCCCGGCGGAGCTCTGGGAGGAGGTTATACTGCCGGTGCGGGTACACGACTACGACGGATCCGCGCTCGACGCCCTCCTGCGGGACAGCGATATCCTGTGGCTTTCGCTTCGCTCGAGAGAAATCGCTTTCTCCTACCGCCCGGAGCTCACCCTCCTGTGCCGTGCTCTTCCGGAAGCCGACCGGCGGATGGCGCCGGATTCGGCGGAATACGAAAGCGCCGCCCCGGAGAAGTCCGGCGCCTCGAGCGTCGAGCTCTCACCGCTGCGAGTGGGCGGAAGAATGAGCGTTTCCGACCTTGCCCTTGGCACTCGTCGCCACCGGGAAGCAGTCCACCGCCGGCTGTGGGAGGCAGCTGTCCGTGGTGAGGTCACGGCGGACTCCTTTGTACCGGTACGCGAGGCCGTGCAGAGACGGTTCAGGTTTCCGCCGCCGGCCACGGAGAGCGCGGGCGCCGGGATCGAAGCGCAAAGAAACGTGCGCGGCAGGGGCTCTCGTTATAGCCACAGACGCCGGCGACCGCGCACAAGCGAGAGCGTATTGTGGTACTCGCTTCATGATGAATACGACTGCGAGCAGGAACGGCAGGAGCTCGAGCGGATCGAGATCGAAAAGGACAGAGCGCGGATTCTTCTTGATCGTTACGGAGTCGTTTTCCGCGAGCTTCTTGCATATGAGCTTCCGGGATTCCAGTTTCGCGACGTGTTCCCCGCTCTTCGCCTCATGGAGCTCTCCGGGGAGGTCGTCGTAGGACGGTTTTTCAAAGGTCCGCAGGGGGTACAGTTCGCACGACCGGAGGAAATGGCTCGGCTGCAGCGGGTGGAGCAACACTGCCGGTCGACGGAGCCGCCGGTGTACTTTCTGAACGCCCTCGACCCGGCGTCTCCCTGCGGATGGGCTCTCGGCGATCTCGGCTACCGGACACCACGCAGACATCCCGGAACGTACCTGGCGTTCTGCGGAAGCGAGCCGGCCCTCGTGGCGCGACGCAGCGGCGCCGAGGTCGAAGTCCGCCTGCCACCGGACCATCCCCTCCTCGCGAAGGTTCTCGGACTCTTTCACATGCTGACCACCCGACGCATTCGCCCCCTGACTCGCGTTACCGTCGGTAGCATCAACGATGAGGACCCCACGGAGAGCCCCTACCGACAGGCTTTCGAAGCGGCGGGTTTTGCTCCGGCATATCGATCACTCGTACTGTGGGCACGCTATCGTTAGGCTCACTGATACGCGACCTCACCGCGGCATCCGCCGACGCGCCATACTTGCCCACCACGGGCCTGACCGGTACCTTGTAGGCATTATGGATGTAAGCAGAGAAAAGATTCTTGAAGCGCTCAGGTCGGTGGAGGACGAGGAAATCGGAGCGGATATCGTCTCGCTGGGCCTTGTGCGCGAGATACGGACCGACGGCGGGCTTTCCGTCGGGATAGAGCTGACGACTCCCTCGGTGCCCCATGCACAACGAATCGAGCGGGAAACCCGGGAAGCGCTTGCAAAGCTCACCGGGAGCTCCGCGGCGGACATACGGGTTGCGCCGAAGCTCGGCCCGCGCAAGACGCAACAGGACCCGAGCGGACTGGCGGGGGTGAAGAACATCATCGCGGTCGCGTCCGGCAAAGGTGGAGTCGGGAAATCGACGATAGCAGCGGCGATGGCAAAGATCCTGTCACAGCGTGGTTACAAGGTCGGCCTGCTTGACACCGACATTTTCGGTCCCTCGATACCTTCGCTCTTCAATCGGCAACGCCCGGAGCTGGAGGCCGATGCGCAGCAGATGGCAGTGCCCGTGGAGGTGGACGGACTGAAGCTCATGTCCTTCGGATTCGTCCTCGGCGAAGCCCCGGCCGTCATGCGCGGCCCGATGGTCACCAACTACGTCAATCAGTTTCTTCATGCGGTCGCGTGGGAGGAGCTCGACTATCTATTTCTGGACCTGCCGCCGGGAACCGGTGACGTGCAGCTTACCATCACCCAGCAAGTCACCCTCGACGGCGCCGTAGTGGTAACGACGCCGCAGACCCTGTCCTTTTCCGACGTCGGCAAGGCCATGCTCATGTTCGACCGCGTGAACGTGCCGGTACTCGGTGTTGTGGAGAATATGGCCTATTTCGAATGTCCGAACTGCGGGGCACGGCACGCCGTCTTCGGCGAAGGTGCGGCGCGACGCCTGAAAGAACGATTCGGAACCCCCATCCTTGCGGAGTTGCCGCTGGCCCAGGAGGTCTACGGCGGAACCATGGACCGTCACTTGGAAAACGAGGCGGTTGATGCCCTGGCCACTCGGACGCTTACCTCGGTCGGTGAGTTCACCCTGGGCCTCGAGAAACCGGAAATCGACTACGATGACAAGGAGCTGCGCCTCACCTGGCCGTCCGGAGAGGCGCTTGTGGTGGAGAACCGAACACTACGGGCAAGCTGTCAGTGCGCGGTTTGTGTCGATGAGCACACCGGAGAGCGTAAGATCGGCTACGAGGAAGTGGATCCGGGCGTCAAGCCCACCGAGGTACGGCCGTTGGGCAACTATGCCCTCTACATAAAATGGAGCGACGGACACGCCACCGGGTTTTTTCCCTATACCCTGATTCGCCAGGTCGCCACGGGCTGATTTTTTGCCGGATATTTATTAGTATTTTCCAATGGTTTATTTCCGGACAACACCGAGAAGAGTGTTATTCACCTGGGGTGCCGTAGAGGTCGTCGGCCGGCTCGCCACACACTTTTGGGCCCGACCCCGGAGTCAACTACGTCCGGCCGGCGCTGGTCGTCATCGGTCTGATACCGATGTACCTGTACATGCCGCTTAAGGTGAAGAAGATGCGAAACATCTTCGCCCTGTGGGCGGTCGTCGTGGTCGTAGGGATGGCTGCCTTCTTTGCCGCCTTCGAGTGGTCGCCTCTTCTGTGGTTGCCGCCGTATCTAGGCGTGTTCCGG
>JBKHEN010000133.1:0-7035 GCA_046540795.1 Spirochaetaceae bacterium
CCGGAAGGATCGGAAGGACCGGAAGGACCGGAGGAGCCGCCGGCTTCCTCCTCACAGGCGGGGGCTCAGGTGTTCGCCCATCCGGCGGTACGGGTGGTGAATGCCGAGCCGCGGTTATTCCTCGAGCGGACGGGGGAGTCATTCGACATCATTCACTTTGCCGAGGCCGAGGGGATGCCCGCGGGCGCGGGCGGGCTCGCCTCGATGGGCGAAGACTACATGCTCACCGTCGAGGCGGTCGAAGCGGCGTTGCGGCGGCTCACCGACGGAGGATACCTCACGGCGACGCGAGGCATGCAGAGCCCGCCCCGGGATAACGTCCGGCTGTTCGCGCTCTTTGCCGAGGCACTGCGCACCGCGGGAGCGGAGCCTGCCGAACACCTGGTACAGGCGCGAAACTACCTTGCGGTCACTACGCTGGCCTCCGCCGATCCCATGAAGCCCGAGGGCGTCGCGCGGGTCCGCGAGCTTGCCGCGGAGCTCTCGGCGGACGTCGACTACCACCCCGGCATTACCGAAGACGATCTCACCGAGCGTAATCGCGTATCCGGTCCCGAGGGCGCGAAGGGCTCCTGGTACTATCACGCGGCGCAGCGCATCCTCGGCGACGAGGGGCGGCGGGAGGCGTTTTTCCGCGACTGGGTCTACGACTTACGCCCGCCCACCGACGATAGGCCGTACTTCCACAGCTTCTTTCGCTTCAGCTCTCTTCCGCGTTACATCCGCAGCTACGGCCAGTACTGGTTCCAGCGGCTCGAGCTCGGCTACGCCGTGGTGCTCGTTACGTTCGTCCAGGTGGTTCTTGCGGCGCTGGTGTTGATTCTGGCGCCCATTGTGGTGTTACGGCGCCGGCGGGGGCGTCGGGCCGGCGGTAAGGCCGGCGGTAAGGCCGGCGGGCGGGCGCCGCCTCTGGAGGAGCCCGGCGGCGCCGGGCTGCGGCGGCCGATCGGTTGGACCGTGGTGCACTTCACGGCAATCGGGCTGGGGTTCCTGCTGTTGGAAATGCTCCATATTCAGCGGTTTACCCGGTTCCTCGGCGATCCCATCTACGCCACCGCCGCGGTGCTGACCGCCATTCTGGTGTTTAGCGGCGCGGGAAGCGCGGCGCAGGGCCTCATTGCTCGCCGGCCGCGGCTTCGCTCGGCGGGGGAACGGATCCGTACCGCCGGCGTGGCGGTGGCCGTCCTTGCCATGGTGTATTACCTGGCACTCGACCCGGTGTTGCAGCTGGGAGTCGGCGCCGGTGAACCGGTGCGATTTGTGATCACGCTGCTGCTCCTGCTTCCGATCTCGTTCATGATGGGGTGGCTCATGCCGGCAGGGCTCGAGATCGCCGCCGGCGGCTCTTCGGAGCTCGTACCGCTTGCCTGGGCGATAAACGGTGTTGCTTCGGTGGCCGCGACCCCCTTGTCCGTCATGATCGCCGCCGGCGGGGGATTCCTCACCGTGAGCGCCGTGGCGGCCGCCTGTTATGCCGTGGCGGCGATAGCGGTGATGCGTGAGCAAAAGTAAGCGCGCGTGCCGGTGGTGCTCAGTCCTTCTCCCATCCGCATCGCCGCTGCCGGCGGCGGAGTCTGACGGCCGTTTCCACCCCGGCGATACAGAGGAGCTCTCCGGCAGGAAAGTCATCGAGCGGGGCGATCCGAGCTTCGATCTCCTTGCCCCCGGCGGCGTGAACCTTGGGGTCGAGGCGTTCTTCCGCGGGGACCGGCGCGCGGGACCGGGACCGCAGCCGGGCGGGGAGGAGGCTGAGAGGGGGTGAGGTTCGTTTTGCATCGCCTGCGTTGATTCCCCCGGGGTTTCGTGTGATGATAGAGGATCATGGACACGGTAACGCTGATTCCCGGCGGAGCAATGGGGCGGGAGTTCATCCCGAAGGAGTACCTGCCCGAGGGCGAGGACGAGTACTATCTGCGCAATGCGCAGCTCAGCCGGCCGCTTTCGGATTTTCGCCACTTGCGGGCGCATGAGATAGAGCTGCTGGTCAAGAACGGTAACGTAGCCGATAACTGGGACGACGTGCTCGTCACCGACGAGTTCGACGCCGCGCAGGTCCTGAACAACTCGTTTCACGGCCTGGTGCGGATCGGAGCGGTGAGCAATGCGGTGCTGGAACACCATGATCTGCAGCTCCCGGTGGGGATCACCAGTAGCAACATCTCCTCCTGCGACATCGGGGACTACGTCGGTATCCACAACGTTCGCTATCTCGCTCACTACATCATCGGGGACCGCTGCATCATCACCAACGTGGACGAGATGCACTGCACCGATCACGCCAAGTTCGGCAACGGCATCCTCAAGGACGGAGAGTCCGAAGACGTGCTGATAACCCTCGACCTCATAAACGAGTCGGGAAGCCGGGCGGTGCAGCCCTTCGACGGTATGATCCCCGCCGATGCTTACCTGTGGGCCCGCTATCGTGACGATGAGGCGCTCCAGCGACGCCTTGCGGAGATGACCCAAGAGCGCTCAGACTCCCGGCGCGGGTACTATGGCACCGTCGGCGAGCAGTGCGTGCTGAAGAACTCGCGGATCTTCAAGGACGTGAAGATCGGCTCCCACTGCTACGTGAAAGGGGCCAACAAGCTCAAGAACCTCACCATCAACTCCAACGCCGAGGAGCCGAGCCAAATCGGCGAGGGGGTGGAGCTGGTGAACGGGATCATCGGTTTCGGATGCCGCGTCTTCTACGGCTGCAAGGCGGTGCGCTTCATCATGGGAAACAACTCCGAGCTGAAGTACGGCGCCCGGCTCATCCACTCATTCATGGGGGACAATTCCACGGTCTCCTGCTGCGAGCTCTTGAACAATCTGATGTTTCCCGCCCACGAGCAGCATCACAACAACTCGTTTCTCATCGCCTCGGTGGTGAAGGGGCAGAGTAACATCGCCGCAGGCGCAACGATCGGCTCGAATCACAACAGCCGTGCCAACGACAACGAGATCGAGGCCGGTCGCGGATTCTGGCCGGGGCTGTGCACAAGCCTCAAGCACTCCTCGCGATTTGCCTCCTTCGTGCTGCTGGCCAAGGGACACTACCCGGCGGAGCTCGACATTCCCTTTCCCTTTGCGCTGCTCTCCAACAATGTGGCGGAAAACCGCCTGGAAGTCATGCCCGCGTTCTGGTGGATGCACAACATGTACGCCCTTGCGCGGAACAGCTGGAAGTTCGCCGCCCGGGACCGACGAAAACAGAAGACGCAGAACATCGAGTTCGACGCGCTGGCGCCGGACACGGTGGAAGAGATTATCAGCGCACGGCGCCTGCTTGCCGAGTGGACCGCGCGGGCCAAGGACGGCAACTCCGTGGAGGCCGCATCGGAGCCTGCGACGGCGGAGCCCGCGGGGCCGAGGTCGGCGGGGCGCGGGAGCGACGAGCCCCGGGACCGGCTCATAGCGCGGGGTCACGCGCTGCTTACCGGAGACGCCGAGGAGACCGCGGGCCTTCCGGTGCGGGGAGAGCGCATGGAGAAGACCCACCGGGAGACCCTAATACTAAAGCCGCGGGAGGGCTATGAAGCCTACGCACAGATGCTTCACTACTACGCCGCGGTGAACCTCATCGCCTATCTCGAGGCGGAACAAGAGCGTACCTACGAGTCGATGTGCCGGGATCTCGACGGTGAGCGGGAGACCGAATGGTCCAACCTCGGCGGGCAGCTCGTGGCGGAGAAGGACCTCGATGTGCTGCGTCGGGACATCGGAAACGGTGTGCTCTCCTCCTGGGACGAGGTGCATGCCCGCTACAACGAGCTGTGGCGGCAGTACCCACTTTCCAAGCAGCGGCACGCCTTTGCCGTCTACCGGCTGTTGCACGGCGGGGAGGTGCCCGACCGTGCCGGATGGCGACGCTTCATGGACGAGGCGGTGCGACTGCAGGAGCTCAAGCGCGATCGCGTGTATGAGACCCGACGGAAGGACTACGAGAACCCGTTCCGGTTTGCCACGTACCGAAACGAGACGGAGATGAAAGCCGCTCTCGGAGACATCGAGGACAACCGTTTCGTTGGGCAGGTCCGCGAGGAAACGGAGTCCTTCAAGCGGCGGGCGGAAGCCGCCGCCGGGGCGTGAGACCGCGCAAACACCCCGATGGCGGCCGGCGGGGTAGCCGTCAGGCGGGCCCGCCCGCCTGCGCGGTGGGAGCCGCCCTCGTGCCGCCGGGGCGGCCGCCGGCGGATCAGCCGCCGATCTTGCTGAGGCCGGCCTCGAACTGCTCCGCGGTGATCTCGCGTCCCGCGTCCAGCAGCATGCCGTAGCGTATGGCCGTTTTGCCCTTTCCAATGGTGCCGACCGCACGGAGAGTCCCCTTCTCGAAATAGCCGGCGAGAAACTTGCCCTCGGCCACATCGCCCTTGTAGCGGATCTCATCGAACTCAGGCGCGAAGCCGATGTAGGCAAAGGAGGTCTCGAACTGCCGGGTCCAGAAAAACGGTGCGAATTGAAGCGGCTCGGCAGCACCCATGATAGACCGTGCTGCCTGTCTCCCGTGCCGTTGGGCGACGACCCAGTGTTCAACACGTTTCCCGGCGCCGGTGCGGCCGGCGCCGTCGGAGGCGACCCGTGCGATGTCTCCCACCGCGTAGATCCCCGGTGCCCGGGTGCGCATGAAGCCGTCGGTGGGCACGGCATTGTCTTCGAGCAATCCCGTGCCTTCGAGGTAATCGACCACGGGCTCCGCGCCGACGCCGATGACCACTACTCCCGCCGGGAGAATTGTTCCGTCGGTGAGCTCCACGCTCTCCGCGCGCTGAGCGCCGTTGATTCGGGAAACGCCTGTACCGAGCCGCAGGTCGACACCCTGCTCACGGTGCATGGCCGCGAAACGTTGGCCGACCTCCGGGCCGAAGGTCCGCTCGAAGGGCACGGACTCGGGGGCGGTGATGGTGACATCGAGCCCGCGATCGCGCAGGTATGCCGCAACCTCGGTGCCGATGAAGCTTGCCCCGATGACTACTGCGTTCTGTGCCTCCCTCAGGTCGGCTCGGATCGCCTCCGCGTCCGCCGCCGAACGCAGTAGGTGAACACCGTCGAGATCCGCGCCCGGCAGCGGAAGCGACTTTGCCCGTGAGCCGGTTGCAAGGACGACGGCGTCGGCGGTGAGCTCCCCTCCGTCGTCCAGGCTGAGGCGCCGCGCCTCCGGATCGAGGCTGGTCACGCGTCGCCCGCTCCACAGCTCGATGCCCATCCGGTCGTAGAACTCAGCCGGCCGAAGCTCGATATCCGAAAGACTCAGGTCTTTGGCGAGGAAGAACTTGGAAAGCAGCACCCGATCATACGGGCGATGCTCCTCGGGGGTTATCAGCACGATGCGGCCGGCAAAGCCTTCACGGCGAAGCTGCTCGGCGGCCACCGCGCCGCCGGCGCCCGCGCCGACAATGGCAACGGTTCGCGGATCCTCGCCGGACGGTTTGGTCACCGTCGGTTCATGCCGTGAGCCCACGTACACACGGCCGCCTTCCTCGCGCACGTCGTAACGCGGCAGATCGTCGAGCGCCGGTGGGGAGAGCACCGTCCCCGTGGTGGCGTCGAAGCGCGCGTTGTGGCAGGGACAGGTCAGCACCCCGTTTGCCAGAACACCGAAGGAGAGGGGACAGCCCACGTGAGGGCATGCATCGGCCCACGCATGAAGCTCCGTGCCTTGCCGCACGAGCAATACACTCTCATCCTCGGTAAGCTCCGCCGAGTAGAAACTTCCGTCCTCGATCTCCTCACTTGCCGCTACATCCTTCCATTGATCGTCCGCCATGTTTCGTTCCTCCCTCTTGGTACGGGTAAACGTACGGTACTGACACGTTTGGGGGCAAGCAGATGGTGGTACGCGTCTCGGCACATGACCGCAGGCGGTGCGCGTTAGTATTGTAGACGTCGGGAGGTGCATATGCGGATTACTGCAGTCATGTTAGTCTTGGTCGGCTTGACCGGTTGCCTCGGTTTCGGGCAGAGCGGACCGGTCGTGGGCGATGTGCCGCAGCAGGTGGACACCGAGTTCGTCGCCGAGCCTGAGGACCTCTCGGTCTCGCCCTGGATCACGGGCCTGCGGGCCCCATGGTCTCTGGTATTTCTCTCGGAGGATCGTGCTCTGGTGAGCGAGCGTCCCGGCCGTATCCGCCTGATCGAAGACGGCCGATTGGTGGAAGAGCCCTATCTGGAGCTCGATGTCGCCGCCGTCGGGGAGGGCGGTCTGATGGGACTCGCCGTCCACCCGGATTACCCCGACGATCCCTACATCTACGCAATGTACACGTTCCGTCGCGGCGGGAACCTGTACAATCGGGTCGAGCGGTTTCGCGAGCGCGGCGACCATGCGGAGGCGGACCGGGTGATCATCGACGACATCCCCGGCTCACGCTATCACGACGGCGGCAGGCTCGGTTTCGGCCCGGACGGAATGCTCTATGCTACGGCGGGGGAGAACTTCGAGGCGCAGCGGGCGCAGGATCGCGACACGCCGGCCGGCAGTATTCTCCGGGTTGCACCGGACGGCAGTATCCCTGAGGACAACCCCTTCCCCGACTCGCCCATCTGGTCCTACGGCCATCGAAACCCACAGGGGCTCGCCTGGCATCCTGAAACCGGGGATCTCTTCTCCTCGGAGCACGGCCCCTCGGGAGAGTTCAATCTGCGCGGTCACGACATCGTCAATGTCATCGAGCGGGGAAAGAACTACGGTTGGCCCGAAGAAGTGGGGGCCGGTGGACTAGACGAATACGAGGATCCGCTCATCATGTGGGTGCCGGCCACACCGCCCGCGGGCATGGCCTTCTGGCAGGGTGAGCTGTACCTTGCCACGCTTCGAAGCGAGCTCCTCATGCGCATCGGCGTCGAGGAAGCCGACGGCGAGTGGGAAGTCACGCGTATCGAAGGACTCTTCGGCAATGAGCGCTACGAGGGGACCTACGGCAGGCTCCGCGACGCGGTCGTGGGACCGGACGAGGCCCTCTACGTTCTCACCAGTAACCGTGACGGCCGTGGGGACCCGCGGGAGGGGGACGACAAGATTCTGCGGATCACCCCTCGCTGACGACGGCGGTA
>JBKHEN010000134.1:0-7015 GCA_046540795.1 Spirochaetaceae bacterium
GCCCCGGCTCAAAACCGGTAGGCAAACCCCGTGAGAAGCGCGGCGCCTCCCGGACGCGCCCAGGCAAAGACCGCGTCGCGGTCGCCGGCCTGGGCGCTCGCGAAAGCCAAGAGATCGAACCCGCCGAAGACGTTCCAGTTGACCCCGGCGCTAAGGAGCGCCGACCGGTCTATCGGGGAGATCACCGACCGCCCCACCAGCGCGACGGTGCGTATAGGCGTGTAGATGAGCTCCGGATAGACCAGCAGCGCGTATTCTGCATCCGGCGCACCGCGGTCACTCCATGCCGCACCGGGGCGGAGGAGCACCTCCAGGCGCGCGTCCACGTTTGCTGCCTGCGTCCCGACCCGGGCACGGTGGTAAGCGCCAAGGGAAAGTACGGAACGCTCGCCGAGCTTCTCCCGATCGGTGAAGTCGCCTGCGGACATCCCCTCGTCCAGGCTCAGCCGTGCCGCCCCGTACACGTCGATACCGAGAAGACCGGCTGCCCCTAGAACGAGCTCGTGCCGCTCCCGAAAGCCGTCATAGAGATAACCCGGCTCGAAGGTGAACCGCGCCACTTCGAAGCTCACACGGCTGCCCGCGCGGGTCCGGGAGATGTCGGGGGCGGCCGCTCCGGCAACCACTGCTCCCGTGGTACCGGCGCCGCCGGCGCCGGTCTCCCCGTCGCCCCCGTCCGTCCCCTCGCCCGCACCGGAGGTCATAAGCGGGGGCAACGGCGGCAGCACCACCGGCTCCAGGTACGCGTAGTCACCAAGCGGGACGTAGAAGGCCGTGAGCCATGCGGTCTCATCACGCAGATCGTCGGTGATTTCGAGGAAGTCCGCGGTTTGGGTTCCCTCGGCGCCGAAGATGACGTCGGCGGCGTTGAACAGGCGACCCGTCCCCCAGGACACTCGATCGCGGCCGGCGGTTACTCGCATCGAGTAGTTCTCGGTGACCGGAAAGCGAAAGCGTATCGAGGCACGCGGGACGCTTATCACCGCGGCATCGGGCGCCCCGGAGTCGGCAGAGCCTTCGTCCTCCGAGCTGCCGAGCTGCGCCCGCAGGGCAAGGCGCCCCTGCACGTTTCGATCGCGCTCGGAGCGCAGATCGAGCTCCCCTTCGCCTGCGCCGATCAATCCCAGCTCCTCGGCGGCACCGTCCCACACAAGGGCGTTCACCGCCGTGACCTCACCATCCAGGCGCGATTGCGCGGTCGCGGGCGCGGTCGCAAACAGAAGCACTGCGGCCATAACTGCGCCCGCTCGGAGGAGCACCGTTGTCGGCACTGCATTTCCCGTTTCCGCCACGCGTCTCACCATGACAGCTCCTCCAGGGAAAAGATGTTGTCCGGAAGCGGAACGTCTATCTCCACATCGTCGAGAATGATCTCCGTCCCGGTCGAGCGTCGGGTGGTGTCGACCACCCGCACTCGCGTCGGATAGTGGTATTCCCCCTGCCGCTCGGTCTCGAGCACCTCGATCTCCTTCAGCCGGCGTCCGCTTCGGGCATATTGCTCGCTCTTTCTGAGCACGTAGTCCTCTGCATCCACATAGTAGATCTGCCTCGGATAGGCCACGTTCGTCCCGCGGGCGGTGAGCTCGACCCTCCAGGTGCGCCTGCCGCCGATGCTCTCCTCTCCGAGAAGCTCCGCCCGATAGTCCTCGAGAATACCGCGGCCGCCGGTCATGTCCTCATAGGAGACATCCGAACCCAAAAGCGAATCCCGCAGCGCCGAGCCCTGGAGCCGTATGACTTCCCGGGCGTCCGGGTAATACAGGTAGAGGTCCGCGCCGCGACGGAGGATGCGCTGCCCCGCTTCGTCGCGGGAGGTAAACTCCACGAGGAACCGGTCTTCTCCTTCGGAGTGCATAATGTAGGAGCTCGTGCGCTCGCCGAAGCGGTCGGTGATGATCATGCGGCCCTCGACGATCGAGGTCGGGTGTGTCTGATTCTCCTCGAGCCGATCGATTATCTCCCCGGCGCTCGGGGCGCCGTTTTGTGCCGCCGCGGGGACCGCCACGCAGAGCACCATCATTGCCGCCGGCATCCATGCGGTGAGCGCTGCCGCCCATGCGGTGAGCGCTGCCGCCGGACTCCGCCGCCTCGGGCCACGGGCTCCTTTAATGCTCGTGTACATCGCTCTCACCTCCGTATTCTCCGTACTTCATTTTCCGGACGTCCGCCTCGGTACTTCCGTGCACATGGTCCTCACTGTCGCAGCGCCTCCACCGGCTTCAGGCGGGCAGCGCGCCGCGCCGGCAGGAAGGACGCCGCCATCGCCACCGCCGATGAGTAGACGAATACGAACAACGTCGAGCGGAGGTTGAGGACCGGGTAGAGCACGTTCGACATGTCCATGTCGGCCATTTCCATCGAGGGGCCTAAATCGATACCAACGTGCTGAAGCGGCAGCGCGACGAGCACTCCCAGGATTACCCCCGCCGCCGATCCGGCCAGACCCAGATATGAGGCCTCCGTGAAGAAGAGTCGCACCAGCTCCCTTCCGTGCATCCCCATCGCCGAAAGCGTACCGATCTCGTGGGTTCGCTCATGAATCGTCATCATGGTGGTATTGATCACGACGGTGCTTGCAAGAATGAAGAACACCAGGGCGATAATCGCGTATATGACGTCCGCCGCCTGCAGGTAGGCGTACCCGCCGCTCACCTCCGTCCACGGGGTCACGTTCATCCCCTCCGGGCCGTGACGATCGAGAGCACTGCGCACCGTCCGAGCGAGCGCGCCGGCCTCCACATCGTCCCCCTTTATGAGAATCTCACTCACCCCGTCGCCTGCGCGAATGTAGCGGGCCGCCGCCTCGAGGGACATGATGTAGGCGTTGTTGTTCATGGCCGCCACGGAAAACGCCGCGATCCCGACGACATCGACGGTGAACGCGTTGGAGGCGCGGGTGCGGGTCTCGGTGAGAAAGGTCGCCATGTCGCCGATCTCGACGCCGAGTTCCCGGGCAAGCCCGGCACCGAGGATCGCCTCACTGCTTCCCGGCTCCGGCAATCGGCCCCGTGCAACCACCGACGCGAGGTCCTGATACTCGGACTCCCGCTCGAGGTCCACGCCGATACCCCGGGCAGCGATGCTCCTGTCGTCCCGGAAGCTCACCCCCTGCACGTTGATCCGCGGGCTCACGGCTCGCACATCCGGTAATTCCCGAAGCTCCGATACCAGCGCCCCGGCCTCCGGCACGACATACTGCACCGGGTTCAGGTACTCGTAGCGGTCGAAGTCGGCGTTCCGGATGCGAACCTGCCCCGCCTCATAGTTCCAGGAGTTCTCCCGGATATCGACTTTGATCCCTTCGAACACCGCGAACATGAGCGTGATGGCGAGGGCCGCCACCGCGACCGCCGTCACCGAGAGCAGGCTCCTTCGTCCGTTTCGAAACACGTTCCGCAGCGCAATCCGCGATAGCTTCATAGCGTTCGGCCTCTTCCGCTCTCAGACGTTCCGCAAGGAGTCGGCAATGCTGCGTCTGAGGATTCGCCGCACCGGTACCACGGCGGCAACGCCGGCGATGAATGTAGCCGCTACCGCCGCCGTGAGCATCACGCCGGGATTCCATACCCCGTAGAGGATACCGTCGAACCGAAAGTCCATCTCCCCCACATCCATCATCGCGTTGTAGTCGAGTCCGTAGGTGACGAGGAGTGCGACCAGCACCGCCCCGAGCGCGACGCCGACGAGCGTTCCGATCAGGCCGATGCCCCCCGCCTCATACATGAACAACCGCCGGATCTCCGCCTTTCGCCATCCGAGGGCCCGCATCATGCCGATCTCCCGCTCGCGCTCGAGCACGGCCATGAGCATGGTGTTTGAGATTCCCACCACAGCGATCAGCGCAAGCAGCCCGAGGATGATGCGGTTCGCGGCGTCCTCCATCTCCATGACCTCGATCATCTCCCGATTCATGTCGGTAAAGGTGAGGAAGTCGATCCCGGAGATGTCCCGCACCGCCTCCCGTGCCGGCCCCGGCTCGGCCTGTGCCGGAAGCCTCCCCGGAAGCTTTGCGTGCACGCTTGTCACTGCGCCGCCCATCTCCAGGTATACGTTCGCGGTGGCGATCGGCAGGTACAGAGCGGTGCGGTTCACTACCGGATTCGGTGTGTTGAAGATGCCCACGATCTCGAGGTCCATGATCTGGTGGAAGCCGTCCCGCGTGCGGGTCGTAATGGTTACCGGATAACCGACCTCGGCACCCAGGCGGTCTGCGAGCCGGCGCCCGATGAGAGCCCCCTCTTCACCGGGTTGTAAGAAACGTCCCTCCTCCATGGAATCGCGGATGCCGAATACCGCGGGATCCTGTTCCGGGTCGATGCCGTAGAGCTCGACGTGCACCGACCCGCCCTCCGGGTAGGGGTCGTAGTGGACGATGAGCGTGCCGGCTGCGATGATGCGCGGCGCCGCGGGAATTCCCGCATCATCCCAGGCGGCTATGACGCTCTCGGGCTCCTCGACGGCTATGTCCAGAGGGCGCTTGTCACGCTCATCCCAATACTCTTCGCCGGTCACCGCGGCGGTGCCCGTCTCGTAGGTGGCGAAGGTCCGATCACTCTCCGCGGAGAAACCTTCGAGGGCGGAGTGCATGGCGATGAAGATCGCCACCCCGATGGCGATGGCGATTGCGGTAATCATCGTCCTTCGCCGATACCGTCCGAGGTTCTTCACGGCCAGTCGAAGCAGAAAACCTCGCTTCATGCGCGACGCCATGGCTAGGCGCTCCTTCGCTCGTCGCTCTCGATACGCCCGTCATGCAGCAAGCAGAGCCGGTCCGCGTAGTCCATGACCATCCGATCGTGCGTCGAGAACACAAAGGTCGTACCCCGGTTTCGATTCATCTCCTTCATGAGCCGCAGAATCGACTCCCCGGTTTCCGAATCCAGGTTGGCCGTCGGCTCGTCGGCAAGCACGATAAGCGGCTCCTTGACCAGGGCCCTGGCCACGGCCACCCGCTGCTGTTGTCCGCCCGAGAGCTTCGCAGGCCTGCGGTCCTCCATCCCCGTGAGCCCGACCTCCGCGAGGATTTGATCGACACGCCGACGGATCTCCGCCCCCGGCAGCCCGAGCAGGGTCAACGCCATGGCCACGTTCTCCCGCGCGGTGAGAACGGGAATCAGATTGAACGTCTGAAATACGAAGCCGATCTTTCGCCGCCTGAGCTCCACCAGCTCGCGCTCACTGTGATCGGCCAATCGATCACCGTCCACCGTTACGGTGCCCCCGTCCGGCGCGTCGATGCATCCGACAATATTCAAGAGCGTCGTTTTCCCCGAGCCGGAGGGCCCGGCAATGGAGAGAAACTCCCCGCCCTCGATCTCGAGGCTCACGCCCCGCAGCGCGGGAACGTGGGTCTCCCCATCGATATACTCTCTGCGAACGTCCTCAATTCTGATCATCGTCTTCTCCGGTCCCATCCGCCGGCACGCCGGCATCGGAGGCATCTGCACCGGAACCGGCACCCATGCGGTCACTTGCCTCCTCACCTGCGTCCCGGGCCCGTCCGAAGGCCGCCATCGCCAGGGCCGTGCCCGTTCCCATTGATTCCACCGCCTGCGTCGGTACCAGCATGAGGTTCTGATTGCGCTGCATGCCGTCGTAGACCATGTTCATCGCCCGCAGCTCGAAGGCCTTCGGGTTCGCCTCATAGCGGCGCCCCGCCTCCTCGAACTTTTCGGCGATCTCCACTTCCGCTGAGCTGAGAATGACCCTGGCCTGGCGTTCCCGCGCAGCCTGCGCCTTTCGGCTGAGAGCGTTCTCGAGATCCTGCGGCAACAGCACCTCGGTGAACTCGATGGACAGAATCGTAATGCCCCAGGGGCTGGTCTTGGCGTCGAGGATTTCCTGAATCTCCGCGCCCAGTCTCTCGCGCTCACTCAGGAGGGTGGCGAGCTCATTGTGGCCGACGGCGTCGCGAAGCGCCGTCTGCGCCGAAAGGGTCACCGCCGCGACATAGTCCTGTACCTCCAGTATGGCCTTGCGCGCGTCCCACACCATCCAGAAGGCAAGGGCATCCACATGTACCGGTACGGTATCTTGGGTCACCGAGCGCTCGGCAGAGAAGTCCGTGACGCGTATACGCATATCGACCCGCGCAACCACCGTGTCGATCACCGGGATGAGGAGATGCGGCCCGGGCCCAACGGCGCGGCTGAACCGCCCGAGGCGAAATATCACGACCCGCTCCCAGTGCTTCACCAGCTGTATGGACGGGGCAAACAACAAGCCGGCGGTCAACACCCACAGGGCCGGCATGAGGCGGGAGTCGAGGTAGTAGCCGCCCGCGGCCCACAGAAGGATGACCAACGCCAGATCCACCGGCCACAGTGGCAGTAATGACAGCACCACCGCGGCGACCGCCACGACGGCGAAGAGGACGACGACCGCTTCGGGGCTCGGCGGCCGCCGGAGGCCGAACTGAAGCAATACCGCCGCCACGAAGGCGACGGCCAAGAGCAGCGTCGAAAGCGTGCTCACCGCGAACTGCTCCGGCCGCCTCGGCAGCTCGACCGCTCTGAGCACGCTGCGTCGTTCCTTCCGAGACTTTGACCCGCTCATTCTCTGCCCTCCTCGTGATAGTTCCGCAGGTATTGAACCAGCTCCTCCACCGTGAACCCGTACGACGCCGCTTGACTGACGAATCCTCGCACGAGCTGACAGAGGACCTGGTCCCGCTCGATCTCCGAGAGCGCTACGTCCTTGTCGCTGATGAAGGTCCCCGTACCGTGCTGCGTGCTCACCAGGCCGCGAATCTCCAGCTCCGTGTAGGCACGAGCCACGGTGTTCGGATTGACCTGTAGATCGACGGCAAGCCCGCGGACCGTCGGTAACTGATGTCCCGGCTTCAGCCGGCCGTCCGCCACCGCCATTTCGATCTGCAAAATGATCTGACGGTAGAAGGGGATGCCGTTTCCGGGGTCGAGAACGATGTCGATGTCCCTGCCCTTGCCCTTGCCGTCGTGTCCCACGGCCGCCTCTTCGTTCACGCGCTCCGGTGCCCGGGCGCTCGGGCGCCCTC
>JBKHEN010000135.1:0-6958 GCA_046540795.1 Spirochaetaceae bacterium
CACCGGCCTCCGTGTCCGCCTCCGTGTCGGCGTCCGTGTCGGCGTCCGTGTCGGCATCCGTGTCGGCGTCGCCCATGCCCGGGCGCACGAGGGCCGTCCCCTCGTCGTCGATCATGAACGCCTCGTGCTCATAGCCCAGCTCGAGCTCCAGGATGTCGTTCTGCAGCGTTGTAAGAAGCACGTCGAAACCGACCACCCCGATGAGCCCGTTCTCGCCGTTTACCGGGGCGGCCGAGCTCACGGTAAGCTCTTTCGTGTTTGCATCCACGTAGAGATCGGTCCATGTGGGCTCTCCGTCCTCCTGTGCCTGCTCATACCACGGACGGGAGCGAGGGTCGAAACCCTCCTCCGCGGCAAGCACGTCCACGACTTCCTCGTCGTCGATGACCGTGATGCCCGAATCGGTGCCCATGTATCCGAGGGTCAGGAAGGGGTTATGCTCCACCATTGTCTCGAGGCTCAACCCGACCCGCTCGAGACGCCGTAGCTCCGTTTCGAGCTCCGTTTCGAGCTCCGGAGAGCCATAGCCCTCGCCCGTCCAGGGAAGGAGAATGTTGCGTTCGGTCGACTCGCCCGGGGGCGGGACGGCGTAGAGTTTCTCCGCCAGCGCAGCGGTGCTCCGGGTCTCATCGAGGATGCGGCTAAAAATCGAATCATAGTACACGGTTTTCTCTTCAACGATGCGGGTCAGCTGCTCCTCCGCCTGTTCGAGGAGCACATTCTGCTGCTGTAGCAGTGCCACAGAGCCGACCACGACCAGCGAGAGGAGGGGCAATAGCACCAACACAATGGTGATTCGCGCCTTTATGGAGAGACTTCTACGCATGGAGACACCCTTCGAAGTGTGGATAACCGTATTCTAGAGGCGGTTCGGTCCGCGGTCAAGTCGAGGATCTCCAGACGCCTGCCTGAGTGACCGGCACCCGCGGGCGCCGGTCGGGGACTCGGCTCACCCGCTCATGACGTTGCCGATGGCCCGGCCGAGCCGCTCGATCGCCGTTCGGATGGCCTCTTCGGAGTTCATAGTGAAGTTCAACCGCATGGTGGCCGCCCCGGCGGCGGGGTCGGTGTAGAAGTACTTGCCCGGCACAAAGGCAACTTTGTTGCGGATGCCCTCCTCGTAGATGGCGTCCATGTCGGCCTCCGGCGGTCCCTCTACCCAGATGAACATGCCGCCCTCGGGCCGAGACCAGCTGAAGCCCTTCGGAAACCGACGCTCCATTTCCGCAAGCATGGTCTCCTGTTTGGGACGATAGATCTCCACGATCTTCGGTACGTGTCGCTCGTAGTGGCCGCCGCTAATGAACTCCGCGCAGAGTGCCTGGGTCAGGGAGCTGGTGTTCAGATCGACGCCCTGCTTGGCGATGACCAGCCAACCCCGAATCCGCTCCGGCGCGACATAATAGCCCACCCGAAGACCCGGGGCAAAGACCTTCGAGAACGATCCCGTGTACAGGACGTGTTCCGGCGCAAAGCTCCTGATCGGCGGAACCCATTCTCCCCGAAACCGCAAGGCGCCATAGGGGTCGTCCTCGATGACGAGGGTATCGCTGTCGGCGGCGATCTCCGCTACCCGGCGGCGTCGGTCCAGGCTCAGCGTCCGTCCGGTGGGATTCTGAAAGGTGGGGCAGAGGTAGACAAACTTCGGATGATGATTGTCGATCACTTTCCGTAGCGACTCGGGTAGCACGCCGTCTTCGTCGGTTTTCACCTGTACGTAATTCGGCTCGTAAGGATTGAACGCCTGCAGCGCGCCGAGGTAGGAGGGTGCCTCCACCGCCACGGCATCTCCGGGGGCAAGCAGGATCTTCCCCACGGCGTCGAGAACGGACTGGGAGCCCGTGGTGACGAACACCTCCTCCGGGTCGACGCGGATGCTTCGGGCGGCGAGGTGATCGGCAAGCGCCGCCCGGAGCGGGGGAAATCCCTCCGTCCGGGTGTACTGCAGGGCGTCGGTCCCGTAGCGTTCCATGGCCCCGCGGTACAGCTCATCGACAATGTCCGTGGGGAATGCGTCGGGGGACGGCATGCCGCCGCCGAGAGAGATGATGTCGGGTTGGGCGGCAAGCTTGAGGATCTCGCGGATTGCGCTCGATCCCATATTGCGGGTTCTGGGAGCGAGAAAGTCTACTGTTTTCATGACTCAAGCGTAGCACGGAAGGGGCAACTACGATAGTACAAAATGCCTTCGCCGAGGGGGCCGGCGACCGGGCGGCTGCGGGGGCCGGCGACCGGGGCCGGCCTGCGCCTCCGACCGCTTCCCCCTCACCGCCGCAGGGTCTATACTCCGACCCCATCATGGCCATTGGGCTTATTCCCTTCTACTCGGCCCTTCATCCGGAGTTCGATCTCGAAAAGGGGCACCGCGAGCTGTTCTCGGCGCTACGGGCGGAGCACGAGGTGCGCCTCGGCGAGCCGCCGCCGCCGGTGAGCGGTGTCACGCAGGAAGGCGCCACGAAGGGGCGGGCGGCCGATGTCCCGGTAGCCCGCGGCCGGCACACCGATGTCCGGAGTGGGGACCGCCCGGCGGACCTGCAGGTGGCGTTCATCGCCTCAGGCGGCACCGAGCAGCAGTTCGTGGACGCCTTCCCCAGGCTTCCACGGCCGGTCTACCTGCTCACCGACGGTAAGCACAATTCCTTCGCCGCATCGCTTGAGATCGCCGCGTGGGTGCGCCGGCAGGGTGAGCACTGTGAGATTCTCCACGGGGATTTCAGAGAGATTTCGAAGCGACTCTCCGACCTTGCTTCAGTGGCTGAGGCCGAGGCGGCCCTCGGGCAGGCACGGTTCGGCTTTGTCGGGGCGCCTTCGGACTGGCTGATTGCGAGCTCCGTCGATCGGCGAGAGCTTGCCGATCGCTTCGGGCCGGCGGCGGAGGACGTTGCGCTGGAGGAGTTGTACGCGCGGATCGACGCGGTTGCCCCGGATGAGGCCCGCCGCGTTGCCGGCCGGCTGATCGAGCGAAGCGGAGACGTGGTGGAGCCCGACACGGAAGCGCTGGAGCAGGCCTCGGCCATATACCTCGGGCTGAAGCGGCTGGTCGAAGAGAAAGGGCTGACGGCGCTGACGCTGCGGTGTTTCGATCTGGTAACCCGGTACCGAAACACCGGGTGTGTGGCCCTCGCCCTGCTGAACGACGAGGGGGTGATGGCCGGCTGTGAGGGCGACCAGCAGGCGCTGTTTACGGTGGTGGTGGCCCACGTGCTCACCGGTGAAGTACCGTTTCTCGCTAACCCGGCCGCTCTCGACGTGCCGGGAAACGCCGTGGAGGTCGCCCACTGTATGGTGCCTACAGCGCTCGTGCGGGGGTTCCGACTGCGCAGTCACTTCGAGACCGGAGTCGGCGTCGCGATCGATGGACAGTGGGAGGGCGATGAAGTGACCATCTGCCGTATCGGCGGGGAGAACCTCTCCCTCGGATGGGCCTCCGAGGCGGTGGTGGAGAGCGCCCCCTACAGCGAGGATCGATGCCGGACGCAGCTCCGACTCCGCTTGGAGGAGGACGTTCGATATTTTCTCGAGGTGGCGCCGGCGAACCACCACGTGATTGTGCGCGGGCGGTGGGCGGCACGGTTCCGTACGTTCTTCGAGCATCGACAGATCCGGGACGCTTGGGCATAATGGTGTGGTCATGGATAGACAGGCATATCGTTCCGAACTTATCGATTTCTACGTAGGTAAGCACCCGAGTTCCCGCGAGCATCACGAGGGAGCCGAGGCGGTTCTCCTCGGCGGTGGCAGCCACAATCTTCGGCTGTTCCGTCCGTTTCCGTTCTACACCGGCGACGCACGGGGCGCCACGGTGACCGATATCGACGGCAACACCTACGTGGATTTCTGGCAGGGGCACTTCGCGAATATCCTCGGCCATAATCCCCGGGTGGTCCTCGACGCGCTGCGCAAGGAGCTGGACTCGGACCGGGGGCTGATAACGGGTTTCCCCACTCGGCAGCAGGAAGAGCTGGCCGAGCTGATCCTCACCCGGGTCGGAGCCGAGCGGATTCGTTTCACCACAAGCGGCGCCCTGGCGACGATGAACGCCATTCTCCTCGCCCGCGCCTTCACGGGGAGACGCATTGTCGTCAAGGTTGCCGGCGGCTGGCACGGTGGGCAGCCGTTTGCTCTGAAGGGGATTCACAGTTACCACAACGGGCTGCGAAGCGTGGAATCGGCCGGGCTGCCGCAGTGCTCGGATACCGACGTAGTGGTTACGAGCTTCAACGACCTCGAGGATCTCGAGGAGGTGTTTGAGCGGCACGGGGATGAAATCGCCTGTGTTATAACGGAGCCGATGGTCGGCAGCGGAGGGCTCATCTTTGCCGATCCGGCCTATCTTTCCCGGATACGGGAGCTGACACGAGAACATGGGGCCCTTCTCATCCTCGATGAGGTCATCACCGGGTTCCGGTTCCACGCGGGGGCTCTGCAGTCGCTGTACCGAGTCGTTCCCGACCTGTCGGTGTTCGGCAAAGCCATCGGCGGCGGCATGCCCATCGCGGCGGTGACCGGGCGGGAGGACATCATGTCGCTCGCCGCCCCGGGCGCGGATCCCGAAAAGGCGGTTAAGTTCGACGGGGGAACGTATAGCGGCCACCCCGGCGCCATGGTTGCAGGGGTCGCGTTCATCCGGCATCTCATCGAGCACGAAGACGAGATCTACCCCTACATCGGACACCTCGGTAGGATCGCCCGAGAAGGGATCGAGGAGCGCCTTGCCGCCTATGGGTTCAACGCACGTTGCGGAGGCGACGGGAGTCCGGTCACCGAGAACAGCTCGTTGTGCGCGGTGCACGTGCTCACCGACGGGGCGCATTCGCTGAGGTCGCCCGAGCAGGTCGCGGATCCTGCGCGCAGTGACGTTGAGCTTCGCGACGAGATATTCAAGCTTGCGATGCTCAGAGAGGGATTTTACGTGGTACACGGCTACGGGGGCATCAGCTTTGCTCATAGCGAGGAGCAGGTCCGCGGCTCCGTGGACGCATTCGAGCGCATCGCCCGACGTTTGACCCGTTGACCTCGGCCGCCCGGGAGGGCGATACTAAAGACGGGAGTCGTCATGAGAGGGGTAACGGTTCTCCTGTTGAGTCTGTCGCTGTTGCCGCCGACAACGCTTGCGGCGGACGAACACGCGGATGAGCGTGCCGACGAGCGCCGGCAAATGGTCGACCGCCATATCGACCGAGAAGGGGTTTCGGACCGGGCGGTCCTCGAGGCCATGCGGGAAGTGCCGCGGCACGAGTTTGTCGGGAGCGAGCACCGAAGCCAGGCCTACGCCAATCGCCCTCTGCCGATCGGGCACGGGCAGACCATCTCGCAGCCCTACATGGTCGCCTTCATGACCGAGGTACTCGAGCTCGACGCCGATGACACCGTCTTCGAAGTGGGCACCGGAAGCGGCTATCAGGCGGCGGTGCTTGCCGAGATCGTACAGGAAGTGCACACCGTTGAAATTATCGAGGCATTGGCCGGCAGTGCGCGGCGGCGGCTGGACCGGCTCGGCTATGACAATGTCACCGTGGAGGAGGGCGACGGCTACTTCGGCAAGGAGGCGGCGGCGCCGTTCGATGCGATTATCGTGACCGCGGCCGCCGGTCACATTCCCTCACCCCTGGTCGAGCAATTGGACCGCGGCGGCAGGATGGTTATCCCGGTGGGCCCCGTGCACGCGGTACAGAACCTGGTGCTGGTCACCAAGGATGCCGAGGGTGAGGTAACCACGGAGCAGCTCTTGCCCGTGCGCTTCGTCCCGATGACCGGCCGCGCTCAGGAGCGATGAGGGCAGGTAGCGTGGGAGAGGGGCGTCTCGGCCCCGCATCGGCCGCGGTGTTTCTAGCCTCGGCCGTGGTACTTGCCCTGCAGATTGCGTTCATTCGGGCCCTTTCATTCGATACCTATCATCATTTTACCTACCTGGTCATCAGTACCGCGCTGCTCGGTTTCGGGGCGAGCGGCACCGTGCTTACGGTAGCCTGGCGCCGCATCGAGCGCCGTCCGGCTTTCTGGTCGACCGCGGCGCTGGTGCTGCTTGTGGTGACCTCCGCCCTTGCCTACCGGGTCGCCGTGGGATTGCGGCCGGACATGCAGTACGTGCTCTTCAGCCTACGGGAGGTGCTCAAGCTCTGGGCACACGCGCTCGTGCTGTTCGTACCGTTCTTTGCAGGCGGCGCATTTGTCGGCATGGCCCTTGCATTCTTTCGCGGGCGGGTGGGCCTCGTCTACGGAGCGAACATGGTGGGAAGCGGCCTCGGCGGAGTGAGCGGCGTGCTCCTGGCCTTCGTGGTGGGCCCGTATCGCATGCCCGCGGTGATCGCCCTCCTCGGTGTGGCGGCGCTTTTTTCGTGGCTGTGGTCCTTTGATATGCTTCGCAGCCGGAGCGGCCGCCGCACGGCGGTGATCGCTGTGGCGGTCAGCCTTGCCGCCGTCGTGCCGGCGCTCACCGCACCGGTTCGCACGTCTATCGATCAGTACAAGTCCGTGGCCCATGCACTACGTCTTGCCGAGCAGGGCGATGCGGAACACCTCGAGCAGGCGATCGGCCCGCGGGAGCAGATAGACATCTTCGATATTCCCTCGGAGCATCACACGCTGTTCGCCTCTCCCACCGCGCCCGCTCCTCCACGGCAGCTGTCACTGTATCTCGACGGCGATCATGCAGGCGGCGTTTTTCTCATCGACGAGGTCGAGGAAGCCGAGGTCATGCGCCATACCGCCCAGGCGCTCGCCTACCGTCTCGTTTCGGAGCCGGAGGTACTGCTGCTCGGTGAGCGGACCGGTGTCAACGTGTGGCTCGCCCTTGCGCACGGGGCGCGACGGGTCACCGTGGTCCAGCCGAATCCCCAGCTCCCGCGGGCAATCGCGGCGGGAATCGGTGCCGACGGGGCGCCGGCCTTCGAGTCGGCTGAGCCGGAAGGATCGGAAGGACCGGAAGGACCGGAGGAGCCGCCGGCTTCCTCCTCAC
>JBKHEN010000136.1:0-6930 GCA_046540795.1 Spirochaetaceae bacterium
ACCGACTGACACGGAGGCGCCGTGCGGAGTATAACGGCGGGAATGGCACGTGAAACGTTTTTTGTCGGCAGCTACACCATCGTGGACGACTGGATCCCGAACGCCGCGGGGGAGGGCATTTCGCGGCTGGAGCTCGATTGCGAGACGGGTCGATTCGGCAACATCGAGTCGGTTGCCCGCGTCGAGAATCCCTCTTACCTCGCGCTTTCACCGGACGGCTCGGTTCTCTTTGCCTGCTCCGAGCTCTTCCACGAAGACGGGAAGGTGTGGACGCTCGTGGCGGACTCCGACGGCGGCCTGCGCCCGGTCTCCGAGAGAACCTCCCTGGGCAGGGCCACTTGCCACGTCTCCTTCGACCCTGCGCGAAATCGGGTGTTTACAAGCTCATATCTCGACGGCCGGGTTGTCGGTTACGACGCCGATGGGGCCGAGCTCGTTGGCGGGCCGGTCGTTCTCGAATACGAAGGGGAGGGTCCGAATCGCAATCGCCAGGAGAGCTCGCACCCTCACCAGGTGGTCGTTCGGGGCGGCTCGTACTTCGTTCCGGACCTCGGCGCGGACCGCATCTGGGTTCATCATGCCGAGGAGCCGGGCGCGGTGATGCGGGCCTCGGTCGAAACGCCGCCCGGCTGCGGTCCCCGGCACCTCGTCTTCCATCCCGAGCTCTCCGTCATGTATGTGCTCTGTGAGCTCAAGCCGCGCGTTCTCGTCTACGAGCGGAACGCGTCGGACGGCACGTGGGCACTGGTCGGCGACCACGATTCCGAGCTTCCCGATCGTGCCCGCGCCGCCGCACCGGCGGCGATCAAGCTGCACCCCTCGGGACGAAGTCTTACCGTGTCCAACCGCTTCTCAGACAGTCTGCAGCAATTCAGTGTCCATCGGGACACCGGCCGGCTGTCTGCGGGACGCAATGTCTCCCTCGACGGAAAGACTCCGCGGGATTTCACGTTTTCCGCTGACGGGCGCCGGCTGATCGTCCTGTGTCAGGACAGCAACGAGGCCTTCTCCTATCCCGTCGACCGGGCCTCCGGCGTCATGACCGCCGAACCGAGCGGCCACATTGAAATCGGTACGCCGGTTTGCATTGTCGACACGAAGCGCGGCGAGGCGGTATCCAGGCCGTAGCGATCGGTCGCGGCGCCGTCCCCGCGGGAAAGCCACTGCTCATCCCATGCCGATTTCCTCGATCTCGGCCAGATCGTAGGGTGTCTCCTGATAGACGCAGTAGTTGAGCCAGTTTGCAAACAATAGATGCGCGTGGGCGCGCCAGGTGGCCACCGGCGGGCGGGAGGGGTCATCGTCGGGGAAGTAGTTCTGCGGCAACGCGGTATCGAGTCCGCCTGCGGCGTCGCGCCTGTACTCGAAGGCGAGGGTATCCACCTCGTATTCGAGATGCCCCGTGATGAAGACCTGGCGGCCGCCGTGGGCCGAGGCGATGCAGAACCCTGCCTGCTCGGAGGTGGCGAGCACCTGGAGCTCGGGTCGCGCTTGCACGTCGGCCAGACGGACATCGGTGTAGCGTGAGTGGGGCACCGGGAAACGCTCGTCGAAACCGCGAAACAACGGCGCGTGATCGTCGTGTCGTCGGTGCTCGAATACGCCGAAGAGCTTGCGCGGCAGGAGATACTTGTCGATGCCGTAGTGATGATACAGCCCGGCCTGCGCTCCCCAGCAGATATGGAGGGTCGAATAGACGTTGCGTAGGCTGTACTGCATGATCGCCGCGAGCTCGTGCCAGTAATCGACTTCTTCGAAGGGAATCGTTTCCACCGGAGCGCCGGTTATGATCATCCCGTCGTAGCGTTTGGTGCGGATCTGCTCGAGGGACGTGTAGAACCGGTCGAGGTGCGCCGGGTCGGTATTTTTTGACTGGTGCGAGGCGGTGTGGACGAGATCGACGTTCACCTGTAAGGGCGTGTTTCCGATGAGGCGCAGGAGTTGTGTTTCGGTCGCGACCTTGGTCGGCATGAGATTGACGATCGCGATGTTGAGCGGCCGGATATCCTGGTGAACCGCGCGCTCCTCGGTCATCACGAAGATGTTCTCCCGCTCGAGATGCTCGCGGGCGGGAAGAGCGTCTGGAATGTTGATCGGCATGTGGAAAGCCCCCTCTCCAACAGCGCCCCGGCCGTGTGCGCGGAGGGCGCCCGGCTCAAGGTAAACCAGCGCGTGGAGAACTGCAAGTAATACGTCGTACCGTGGGAGAGACCCCGGAGACAACTTCAGAGCGGCGCCGGTTGTATGACGCTCGGACGGGTCTTGTTTTCCGACGGCAGCTGCACTATACTATAATATATGGTTGAGTCACTTGGTTCCGCGTCCAGCATGATGAGTCACGCACAGCTCGCACAGCAGACCAATACGGCGGTCATGAAAGAGTCTCTGAACGTACAAGAGATGCAGGGAGAAGGCGTCAATCGGCTCCTGTCGAGCGCCGCTTCGGTTACCGCGGCGCCGCAGCAGATTCAGGATCCGATGCTCGGCCAGACCGTAGACATCGAAGCCTGAATCGGACCGGCGCCCCCGACCTGCTACGTGCATCGCCGCTTTACATCGCTTTGCACCGCTTAAGGCCCATCTACACAGTCGCGTAGGTTTTACACGTTACTCTGTAGCGGGGAGAACCGCTTGTGGGACCGTTTCTCCGCTTCGCCCTCGTTCTTGAAGGAGGCAATCGCCTCGCTTACGTCGAACCAGAAACTCTCCCTGCCCATCGCTTCCACGACGCCGCACCGGGCAAGCCTGTCCCTGACCGGGCCGACGGCCCCGGCGATGGAGAACCGGATCCCACGGTCGGTAAGATCTGAGATGAGTTGTATCAAGGCGTGCACGCCGGTTGAGTCGATAGAGCTCATCGCGGAGGCGTCCAGGATGACGTGCTCCAGCGGCGCGCCCTTTTGGGAGATGTGATCCTCGATGTCCTCACGAAAGAACTCGACGTTGGCGAAGTACAGATGAGAGTCGAAGCGGTAGACAAGCACGTCGTCGTGGACACGGGCATCCGGATAGCGGTTGATGTTTCGGAAGTTCGTGGTGCTACCCAAACGACCCAGCTCCGTGCTGTGCGGTCTGGCGGAGCTGTAAATGACGACGACCAGTGAAAGAACAACGCCGACAAGGATGCCCTGCTCGATGCCGAGAGCGAGGGTAGCGACGAATGTCGCCGCGAGCATGGCGAGATCTCTGCGATCCGTTCTCCACAGCTCTTTCATCTCATGGAGCTCGAACAGCCCCGCCACGGCCACAATGATTACGGAGGCCAGCACCGCCATGGGGAGATAGTAGAAGTAGGGAGTGAGGAATACCACGGTTAGCGCAATGACACCCGCGCTGACGAGCGAGGCCATTCCCGAGCGGGCTCCGGCCTGATCATTCACGGCGGTTCGAGAGAATCCGCCGGTGACGGGATAGGCCTGAAAGAACGCTCCGCCGATGTTCGCGATGCCGAGCCCGACCAATTCCTGGTTCGGATCGACCTGGTAATTGTGCTTGTGGGCAATCGCCTTCGCCACGGCAATCGACTCCATGTACCCCACGAGGGCGATGACGAGAATGACGGGGAACAGCTGCCGCAGATCCCCGAAGACGAGTTCCACCGGCTGGAAGGAGGGGAGCCCCGTGGGGATATCGCCGACGATGGCCACCCCTCGCTCGTCGAGCCCGAGGGTGGCGGTGAGCAGCGTTCCGACTACGACGACGACGAGCGCAGAGGGCAGTGTCGGCTTCCATTTCCGCAAGGCCACGATGATCACAATCGAGCCGACCCCGATGGCCGTGGTAACGGCATCTATCTCGGAGGCGTGTCGGACCACACCCATGACGATCCGGTGTACGTGATTCGTCCGCGGAAGATCCAAGCCGAGGAGGTTCTTGAGCTGACTCGCTCCGATGATGAGCGCTGCCGCGGAGGTGAATCCGCTGAGCACGGGACGAGATAGGAAATTGACCAGAAACCCCATTCTGAGGATCCCCATGGCAAGCTGCAGAACCCCCACCCCCAACGCCGTCATGACGGCCAGTTGAATGAACCGCGGGCTTCCCGCCTCGGCCAATTCCCCAACCCCCGCCACTATTAGGAGCGAAATCATCGCCACGGGCCCTACCGCCAGTTGTCGGGAGGTGCCGAAGAGTGCGTAGAGGATAAGTGGAACGATGGAGGAATACAGGCCGTAGACGGGCGGAAGGCCGGCCAACACGGCGTACGCCATGCCCTGGGGTATGAGCATAATGCCTACGGTGAGGCCGGCATTCACATCGCCCTTCAGCTCGGCTCTGGAGTAGCTCCGAATCCAGCCCACGGCAGGGACGAGATCGGCGGTCTTCGTTTTCAGTCTCATGTCTTCCGTACCCCCGTGTGCTAGGCCGCTTGTGATGCTCTCAAGCATTGCGCGCAATCGCCGTTGAGGAGGACGACGTCGTAGCCCGCCGAGGCGAGGTAGGAGGCAGCCATGGAAGCGCGGCGTCCCGTCCGGCAATACACATAGTACCTCCGGCTCCGGTCGAGTTTGTCCAGGTGCAGGCGCAGCCGAGTATGCGGAATGTGTACCGCGCCCTCGACGTGGGCGGAGTCGAACTCATCGGAGCGGCGAACGTCGAGCACGCCTTCGTCCCGGGCAAGGTTGCGCGCGTCGAAGTCCTGAAAGGGTTGCCACGGCAGCCGCACGAGCCGTACCTCCGGAGAAGCCGCCAGCTCGTCGAAGGTGATGTAACCGACCATGTTGTCGAGACCGATTCGGTAGAGTAGACGTCGAGCGGTGTCGAGATGCTCGACGGAATCGAGAACGAGCAGAATGCGCTCTTCTTCGGTAACGAGCGAGCCCGCAGCGTTCGTGAGCTCGGTGCCTTTCAGCGGCGCATGGATCGAACGGGGATGCCGTTCGGCGAGAAAGGCCTCGCGGTCGGGTCGCGTGTCGACCACGACGGTGTCCTCGGCGGAAGCCGCTTCGTCGAAGGCCTTCGCCTCGAGGTGCGGGACCTCCGGCACGCCGCCGGTGATGTCGATGCCGTCGCGATTCACGATCTTCATGCGGGCGAAATAGCGTGGTGGCTCCGGTTGACCGGTGAGTATCTGCTTGACGAATCCGTCAGGATCGCTATTGGCAAGTGTGAGCGACGGATTGAAGCGACGCTCATAGCCGAGCGTCGAGCTCGGTACCGCGCCGAGGGCCTTCCCGCACGCGCTTCCCGCGCCGTGGCCGGGGAGGATCTGGAGGAACTCCGGTAGATCCGAAAGCTTCTCCCGCAGCGACTCGGACAACTGCCGTGCCGAGGGCTCCATGGCTCCCTGGACGTTTGCCGCGGACTCGAGCAGGTCGGGGCGTCCGACATCCCCAACGAACACGAAATCTCCGGTGCTCATGGCCATCGGGATATCCGCTCCACCGCCTTCGTCGGTCACGAGGTAGCTCAGGTGTTCCGGAGTGTGGCCAGGGGTATGTACCGCCCGCAGGCGTATGTTCCCGATCATGAACTCATCCCCGTCGGCCAGCATGACGGTATTCGGGCGGTCGCCCACCCATCGGTATGCCCAGTCATCGCCGCCGAGTGAGGACAGATAGAGGGTTATGTTTGGGTCCTGCGCGAGCTCGCGGGCGCCGCTTACAAAGTCCGCGTGGATGTGGGTCTCCGCGACGGCCGTGATCTCGAGATCGTTCTCCCGTGCAATGCGACGGTACTGGTCGGTGTCGCGCTCGGGGTCGATGACGAGCGCCTGGCCCGTGGCCTGACACCCGATCATGTAAGCCGCTTGCGCCAACCCTGTGTCGTAAACCTGTCGTAGAAACATGACATTCGCTCCTTCAGTCAATGTTGTCACGTCCAAGTATACAAAAAAAGCTATATATTGACAATAGCGGTCAGGTTTATTATGTATTGGATACATGCTTACGGAAAGGAGTTGCTACGATGATTGAATCATTGACCGGGGCATGGCCCTGGTACGTATCGGGTCCGCTACTTGGACTGATGGTGCCGATTCTGCTGTTTGCCGGAAACAAGCACTTCGGTGTGTCCTCATCGTTGCGCCACATCTGCGCGGCGAGTATCAAGCCGAAGGCCGAATACTTCCGCTACGACTGGAAAAAGTCGTCGTGGAACCTGGTGTTTGTTGCCGGGACGATCATCGGCGCCGTTATTGCGGTGACCGTGCTCGAGGCCGACACCTCGCCGGCGCTATCGGAATCTGCGAGAGAGATGTTCGCCTCCTGGGGTATGGCGAGTGTGGAACGCCTGCAGCCGCCGGAGATCTTCGCCGTCGGCGGCGACAATCTCCTGCGTCCCCTGGTCGCCCTGGGGCTCGGCGGTTTTCTCGTCGGCTTCGGCGCTCGATACGCCGGCGGGTGCACCTCAGGGCACGCCATCATGGGCACGTCGCTCTTGAACCTGGGCTCCTACGTGGCGGTCCTGGGGTTTTTGGTCGGAGGGTTCGTCGTTTCGAATCTGATCGTGCCGTCGGTCATGGCATTGTAATGAGGAGTCAATGATGGGACACGTGAAATATCTACTCATCGGTATCTATTTCGGTATCGTGCTGGTAAAGAGCGAGGTGGTATCCTGGTTTCGGATTCAGGAGATGTTCCACCTGCAGTCGCCATATATGTATCTGATCATTGGGAGCGCGGTGATCGTCGGTATCATTACGGTGTTGGCCGCCAAGGTCTTCAACCTTCGCAGTATCGGCGGTGAACAGCTCGATCTTGCGGGAAAACCCTTCAACAAAGTCGGAAACACCGCAGGGGGCGTCATCTTCGGTTTCGGCTGGGCCTTAGCCGGTGCATGCCCCGGCCCAATGTACGCGCTCCTCGGTGCGGGCTATTTCGCCATCATCATCGGTATCGTCTTTGCCGTCCTCGGTGCGCTGGCGTACGGATACCTCCGTCCCCACTTGCCGCATTGACCTTTCGGGGCCACAGGCAGCCTCCTCGTGAC
>JBKHEN010000137.1:0-6915 GCA_046540795.1 Spirochaetaceae bacterium
TTCTTCGCCCATCTGTCCCTCGTATGCTCGTGAGTATTCGATTGTCCCGCCGTCGGCCGCTACGTCCCGTATCACCCCAAAAGGGCACCGGGGTTACTTCAACACGTCCAGGAACTTCGCCCGCTCGTCGAATTCCGCAAGCCGTTGCTCGGACTCCGCGGGGCTTCGCGCCATGTACTCCACGATGATCGCCTGCAGAAGCAATAGAAACGCGCAGCTAGGATCCGAAAAGGACGTGTACTTCTGCGGGATTAGGAGAAACTGGTGGGAAACCGCCCGCAACGGAGAGGCAACGCTGTCGGATATGCCAATGATCGCCGCTCCCTCTTTGCGAAACGCCTCTCCGATCTCTTGCGCCCGATGGAGATAGCGTGGGAAAGCAAAGATGAAGACCACGGTACGCTCGGTGCAGGAGAGAAGCAGGTTGAACAAATCCGCGTTGTCCTGATTGACGATGACCACGTTCTCTCGAACCTTCCCGAAGTTGTACCCGAAGTACTGCGCGAGATAAGCCTCGGCGTAGAGGCCGATGACGATGGTCTTGTCAGCCTCCGCCACGGTGTCCACTACTCTACGCACCTCTTCGACACGCACGTTTTCGGGAAGTCGGGCGATGTTGGCCTGTTCGTTGCTCACCACGGCTTGGATCGCGTCGAGGTTTCGGAGCTCTTCTCCGCTGTACGTATGCCTGATGTGTTCGAACGCCTCGAGCTCGTGGCGCAGGACTCGCTGCAAATCCTCGAGCATCTCCGAGAACCCACGGTAGTCGAGAGCGTCGGCAAGTCGCACCACCGTGGCCTCGCTTACTCCGGCCTGCTTGGCCATGCCCGCTACCGTCTCGAAGGCCGCCGCCTTATAGTTGCTTATCAAATACTCGGCGAGCTGTTGGAGCTTGGGCGTCATGCGGTCGGCTTTGGCCTTGATCCGGTCGAAGATCGTCTGCTCTCCCGTCATCTTCTTACTCTCCCCGCCCGGTCGTCTCGCGGGCCGCGTGGCAGTCACCGGCACAACAGTGCAGCCGCAATCACGAGGCAGCGTACGTGCCTGCCGCAGGCCACCACTCCGCCTACTGCTGAACGAACCGCCTGATGGCGGCCCGTTCAGCCTCGAATCCGGCTGTTCTGCTACTCGATATTCACGTTGAGCAGATTGGCAGTCCCGAGTGAATCCAGCTCGAATCCGCTGACGTTATCGCGGATGACCGCCGTATAGTCGCTGTGAGCCAGGTTGAGAAGCACTGCGTCCTCGTGAATGATCTCCTGCATCTCGCCGTAGTAGTCGACCTGTTCGTCCTCATCGTAGGTGGTAAGGGCGGAGGAGGCAAGCTCGGACAGACGGTCCATGTCGGCGTACTGCGTGAGCGCGCTGTCTATGAGCATGACCTTCAGGAAGTTATGGGGATGACCAATGTCGTACCAGCCGATCAAACCGATGGAATGCTCGTAATCCCGCATGGACGCGAAGTGCGTGCCCCACTCGTTGACAATCACGTCCGCATCGATGCCGACCTCCCGCAGGTTGTCCCGTAGAATCTCGGCGGCATCCACCGGTCGGCCAATGTAGACTCGCGGTTCTTCGAAGACGTGAATTTCGGTCTCGAATCCGTCGGGGTAACCCGCATCGGCCAGCAACTCTCGGGCTCGCTCGGGGTCGTACTCGTAGGGCTCGATGTCGTCATTGTACCCAAGAACCGTTTCCGGCATCGGATTCACCGCAGGAGTGCCGAGCCCGCCGTAAACGCTATCTACGAGAGACTCAGAGTCAATCGCGTGACTGACTGCGCGGCGTACGCGTACGTCGTCGAAGGGCTCGATCTCGTGGTTGATCGAGCCGAAAAAGAGGTTCGCACCCGTGACCTGCACGAGCTCCAGCTCCTCGTCCTCCTCGACTGTCTCCAGCTGCTCCGGCAGAATGTTTTTGATGATGTCCACCTCTCCGGCCTGAATTTCCAGTAATCGCGTGGAGTCCTCGGGGACCACCTTCCACACGATCGAGTCGATTTCCGGCTCCTCACCCCAGTAGTCGTCGTACTTCTCGATCACTACTTCCTCGTCGCGCTGCCACTCGCGAAACTCGAATGGACCGGTACCGACGGGATTGCGGAAAAAGTCCTCTCCGTGCTCCTCCACTGCGCTCGGACTCACGATGAATTGTGAGTAAAACCCCATGTACATCAAGAACGGCGCGAAGCGGTCGGCCAGCGTGAACTCTACCGTATAGTCGTCTACCGCCCGCACATCTTCTACCGCGTCTCCGAACAGGTACTCGAAGCTCGAGAAGTCTCCTAGGCCGTGGTAAGGGTGGTCTTCGTCGATGAGCCGCTTGTAGCTGAACACTACCGCCTCGGCGTTAAACTCCGTGCCGTCGTGGAACGTCACATCGTCGCGCAAGTCGAAGGTCCACACCGTGCCGTCGTCGGATACCTCCCAGCTCTCCGCCAGGGACGGCTCCACATTGAGCTCGTCGTCGGCGTAGCGCACCAGACCCTCGTACATGTGGTACATGATGTCGATCTCCGCCTCGGACCACGCATAGCCGGTGTCGAGCGTCTCCGCGTCGGTGCCGCGGGCAATGGTCACGGTCTTCTCGATCTCCGCCTCCGCGCCTTCTCCCCCGCAGCCTGCAAGGACCACTGCAGCCAACGCCGCGACGAGCAGAAAACCGCTCAACGTCTTCACTTTCATTGCGATACCCCCCTGTCCATCCGACTCAATTTCGATACTGCCCGGGCGCGTCGGTTTCGCGGCGCCACGGCCAGATTCCGCTACTGCTGTGTTCCGCCTTCTGGGTCACCTTCCGAGGCGTACAGATGGCATTTCACCTCGCGCCCCGCCTCCGGGACATAGACCGGTGGCTCCACGCGCCGGCAGACCTCCATCGCATGGGGGCACCGCGGGTGAAACGGGCACCCCGGGGGCGGATCGATCGGACTGGGAACCTCTCCACCCGACGCGCTCGCGCTAATCGGCACATCCGGGTCCGGGACCGGCACCGATTTGAGGAGGAGCTTCGAGTACGGGTGGAGCGGTCGATCGAAGAACGTTCGTTTCGGCGCAGTCTCGACAATCTTTCCCAGATACATCACCGCCACCCGGTCGCTTATGTACTTCACCACGCTCAAGTCGTGGGAAATAAAGACGTATGTCAGCCCGAGGCGCTCTTTGAGGTCCGAGAGGAGGTTCACCACCTGCGCCTGTATCGACACGTCGAGCGCGGATACCGGCTCATCGGCGATGATCACTCGAGGGTCGAGAGCGAGAGCTCGGGCGATCCCGATGCGCTGCCGCTGCCCGCCGGAGAACTCATGGACGAACTTGTCCACTGCCGTCTCGCGCAGGCCCACCAGCGCCATGAGCTCCAGCGCCTTTTCCCGCCGGCTCGCACGCGTGCCGATGCGATGCACGGCCAGGGGCTCCGTTATGAGGCTCCCCACTTTCCACTTGGGGTCGAGGCTGGAGTAGGGGTCCTGGTAGATCATCTGGACATTGCGGCGGTAGCGCACCAGAGCGCGACGGCCCATGGCAAACACGTTTTCTCCCGCGTAGGAAACGGTTCCGTCCGTCGGTGGTTCAACGTTCAGCAGGAGCTTTCTCGTCGTCGACTTCCCGCAACCGGACTCGCCTACTATGCTCAGGGTCTCTCCGGCAAAGAGGTCAAAACTGACCCCGTCCACCGCTTTGAGCGTGTCATAGGCCAACAGGCTGCTCGGTCTTCGCACCGGATAGTGCTTCTTGAGGTTGTCCGCGTGCAGGAGAATCTGTGCCACGGCTTACCTTCCCTTCTCCCGTTTCCGCTCCGCCCCTGTCCCTGTCGCTTCCCCCGTCCCCGTCGCCGCCGATCCCGCCGCCCCCTCGTAGAGCCGGCAGCGCACGTGCGCCTCTCCGACGTGCATCAGCTCCGGCGGCACATCACAACGATCGAAACGCCACGGGCAGCGGTCCGCGAAGCGACACCCGGCAGGGACGGAGGTCATATCGGGGACCATCCCCTTGATCTCGTTCAAACGATCCTGCTCACCGGTCATCCGCGGCACCGTTTCGAGAAGACCGCGTGTGTAGGGATGGCGGGGATTGCGGAACAGGCTCCGCACGTCGGTGTATTCCACCACTTGCCCGGCGTACATCACCGCGACCATATCGGCGGTCTGGGCGATCACGCCGAGGTCGTGGGTGATCATGATAAGCCCCGAACCGACCTCCTTCTGCAGCTCCTTCATGAGCACGAGGATCTGCGCCTGAATGGTCACGTCCAACGCGGTGGTGGGCTCATCGGCGATGAGGACGTCCGGGCGGCACGCGAGGGCCATGGCAATCATCGCCCGCTGGCGCAGTCCTCCGCTGAGCTGGTGGGGATAACTCTTCATTTGCCGTTCCGGATTGGGTATACCTACCCGGGAGAGGAGCTCCTGGACCTTCTGCCGGACACGCTCGCCACGGTCGAGGCGATGGTGTATGCGGAAGACCTCGGCGAGCTGCTCTTCTATCGTGAACACCGGATTCAGCGAGGTCAGAGGCTCCTGAAAGATGATGGACAGCCGATCACCGCGGATACGCTGCAACTCGGCCTCCGACTTGGACAGCAGCTCCTCGCCGCGAAAGAGCACGCGCCCCGTAACCTCCGCGTAGTCGGGAAGCAGCCCCATAACCGAGAACGCGGTTACGCTCTTGCCGCACCCGGACTCTCCGACGATCCCGAGGGTCTCGCCCTTGTCGAGACCGAGACTCACGTGGTCAACGGCCTCGACCCTGGCCTCGTCGGTACGGAACTCCACGTGTAAGTCCTCTATCTCGAGGAGCCTCGGTTTGCCCCGACGCTCCCCTGCGGTCCTATCGGTTCTCTCCCCCGCTTCCATGTTCGCTCGCTCGCCTTTCCCCTAGCGCAGCCGCAATTTCGGATCCAGCGCTTCCCGCAGCCCGTCGCCGAGCAAGTTGAACGAGAGCACCGCCAGAAATATCATGAGTCCCGGAAACACCGTGATCCACCATTTGCCCACCAATAGAAAGTCCCGCCCGCCGCTGAGCATGGCACCCCACTCCGGAAGAGCCGGATCGATCCCGATACCGAGGAAGCCCAGCGCGGCGGTATAGAGGATGGCGTCTCCGAGCAACAGCGTCAGGTAGACCACGACGGGGGTCAGGATATTCGGAAGTACGTGCCCGACCATGATCCACACGTTTCCCGCTCCCATCGCTCGGGAAGCTTCGATGAACGGTAGCTCTTTCACGGACAGGACCGACCCCCGCGCGATCCTCGCGACTGCCGGCACGTAGACGATGACGATGGCCATCATGGCGTTTTCCATCCCCGTGCCCAGCACCGCCACGATTGCCAATGCCAGAAGCAACGGCGGAAAGGCCAAGAGAATGTCGAAGATGCGCATCACGATGATATCCACCCGCCCACCGAAATACCCCGAGATGAGCCCAATCGTCACCCCGATGAGTGCGGTGACCCCGATCACCGAGTAGCCGATACGAAGCGAGATTCCCGCCCCGTAGAGCAGGCGGGAGAAGATGTCGCGGCCGAGGTTGTCGGTCCCGAGGATATGCTCCGAGTTTCCCGCCCAGAAGCCCGGCTGCAGCGCGGCGTCCAGCTTGGGCCGCACCGGATCGTGGGGCGCAATTGCCGGGCCGACGATCGAGAGGATGATGAGCGCTAACGCCACACCAAGCGCGACTGCGGTCAGTCTGTTCCTAGTGAATATGCGAATGATCCGCCGCGTTCCCGCCTTCATTGCCGCGCCGTCCTCCTTATTGGTAACGAATCCTCGGATCGAGGATTGCGTAGATGGCGTCCACCACGATGTTGATCACGATGAAGGCCCCGGAGATGAACAGCACCACGCCTTGCACCATGGGGTAGTCCCGGTTGTTTATTGCCTGAATCACCAAGCGGCCGATGCCGGGCCACGAAAACACCGTCTCCGTCAGAATCGAACCGCCGATGAGCATACCCAGCTGCAGCCCCGTGACCGTTACCACCGGGATCATGGCGTTCTTCAGCGCGTGCTTGTACACCACCGAGCGTGCGGAGAGCCCCTTTGCACGGGCCGTGCGGATGTAGTCCTCATGGAGCACGTCCAACATGCTCGATCGTGTAATGCGTGTGATGAGCGCAAAGGATATGGTAGCAAGCGACGCGGCGGGCAGAATCAGATGCCGTAGCGCGTTCACGAACAGCCTTGGGCTTCCACCGAGGAGCGTGTCTATCAGGTAGAAACCCGTTACGCGGGCTATCCTGGCTCCACTCATGATCCGGCCCGAAACCGGCAGCCACCCCAGGACTACCGAGAAAAGGAACATCAGCATCAACCCCAGCCAAAAGACCGGAACGGACACCCCTACCAACGAAAATCCCACCGCCGCATGGTCCACCGCGGTGTTTCGCCTCCGCGCCGCCGTAACACCAAAGACGATCCCGATCACAAAAGCTATCACCAACGCGGTCACGGACAGCTCCAGCGTAGCCGGAAGTCTCCGTAGAATTTGGTCCATCACCGGCTCTCGACTCCGAATCGAGCGCCCCCAGTCCCCACGGGCAACGTCGGTTGCCCAGTTCCAGTAACGCACCGGAAGGGGCTGATCCAGTCCCAAGCGCGCTTCGAGGGTCTGCCGCGTCTCCTCGGTAGCTCGCGGGCCGAGCATGACGTCTATCGGATCCCCCGGCACTATGTGCACCAGTAGGAATACCAGGATGCTTACACCGACGAGCGTCGGCACTGCAATAAGAATTCGCTTGAGGAAGTATCGCAGCAATCCCACCGCTTCGGTGCTCCTCCCCGCTCCTTCACGTGGTCAGCATGACGTAGCAATTACTTCAGCATTATAGGTCCACGGAGTAAATCCTTCAAGCGATTTTTTTCGGGGACGGTTTTCGGGCGGTTTCGGGCGGTTTTCGGGGACGGAGGAACGCAGA
>JBKHEN010000138.1:0-6752 GCA_046540795.1 Spirochaetaceae bacterium
CCCGGCGGCTTGATGTGCTTGTTGCGCCGTTGTTTCGGGTGCATACTGACACCATGTTCATAGACTGGATCGGCAGTCCCGTTGATCCCGAGATCGAGGAGAACGGCGTCACCTTCGGCGCCAAGGGCAAGACCGACTACTTCCGGGATCCCGCCTCTGAGACGGTCATGGGAAACGCTCCCTTCTACTGGCGGGAGGCGCCGGAGGCGTTCACGCTGACCGTGAGGGTGCGGCCGGAGTTTCGCTCCACCTATGATGCCGGAAGCATCCTCTACTATGCCGATGAGGCCGACTGGGCCAAGCTTGCCTACGAGCTGACCGATATGGACTATCCCGCCATCGTCAGCGTGGTCACCCGCGGAAGCAGCGACGACTGCAACGGTGAGCCGTGGTCTGCCGGGTCCGTATGGCTGCGGGTCTCCCGTAACGCCGGCACCCTGGGCCTCTATTACGGCGCAGACGGCAAAAGCTGGAAGATGCACCGACTGCTCAGCGTGCCCGGACAAGAGCTTTCGCACGGGCTGGTAGGCCTTTCGGTACAGGCTCCTACGGGCAACGGGTGCCGGACGCGGTTCGATCACCTCGGCTGGAGCGAGAAACCGGTGAGGAACTTCAGAACCGGTATCTGAGCTGCGGGCCCTGACGGGGAGTCCTTGATGCGGAGGCGAAGAGAGGGCCGAAGCGAGCGCGTGGAGCAGGACGAGCGCGCGGCGTCTGATGCGGCCCCGGCTAATTTCCCTCAGCGCCCACGTCGTTTTCCGCCTCTCCGATGCTCACGTTGAGCTCGAAGCCGATCACCAGTACCAGGGAAACCGCGTAGATCCATATCAGAAGCACGATGATCGTACCGAGGGAACCGAAGAGAACATTCCATTGGCTCACGTTCGACAGATAGATATTGAAGGCCGCGTTGACCAGCAGTATCGCTATCGTCGACACAAGCGACCCCGGCGATACGAACGCCGGCCGTGCTTCTTTCCCCGGCGCCCAGTAGAAGAGCGAAGACACCGCGATTAACAGCATGAGCGCAACCAGCAACAACCGGGCAACCGTAAGCAGCAGCCTGAGGCCGCTGCCGGGCAACAGCCCGAGCTCCGCCAATCGGGAGAGCACCACGCCGCCGCCGATCTGAAGGACACTCGCGCCGAGGAGCAGTGAGCCGAGCAGGCCGACCAGTCCCATGCTCACCAACCATTGCAGCGGTTTTGGATGCGTATCGAAATCATGGTAGCTCGCGTGGAACGAGCGAATGATACCCAACACTCCGCGGGTTGCCATGTAGAGCGAGAATAGCAGCGTCACAGAGAGTAGTCCCGGCCGCGGACGGGTGACGACGTCACGAATGGTATGCTCAACGAACACCGCAAGCTCCTGCGGAAATGCGCCGGTGATGAGCAGAAAAACATGCTCCTGGAAGCCCGGCAACGGGACGTGCGGAATCACCGTTACTAGGAAGAGCATGGCGGGGAAGAAACTCAGTATAAACCGGTAGGCAATGCTTGCCGCCCGCGTGGTGATCGCGCCGTTCACAAGCCCCATGACGAAAAACCGGCCCACGTCGTAGACCGAAAGCCCCCGGAACCCCGGCAGGATCATGCGTCGGGCGACACGCGTGAGTCGTTTGAACGGTGGGAAGCCTAGCAGACGCTCCGTAATAGGCGACATGAGACACTCGTCGTTTCTGGAGCTCACGATATCACGTTTCCTTCCATATACCCGCTCATGTTATCTTTGTGGGATGGACGTGGACCTCAGATGGCGGGTATGGGCCCTCATCGTGGCGAGCCTCGTCGTAGTGGCCGTACCGGCGGCGGTGTTCCTCGTCCCCTGGAGGACGTCCACGGAGCTCGACCGCATTCGCGAGCGCGGCGCCATCACCGTGCTCACTCAGAACACGCAACACGCTTACTACACCCTCCGGGGCGCACCGGCGGGGTTCGAGTACGAGCTTGCCGCGGCCTTTGCAGATCACCTCGGCGTGGAGCTCGACGTCGAGGTTCGCCCATGGTCTGAGCTCATCCCCGCTCTCACTGAGAGCGAGGGGGATTTCATCGCGGCTGCCATGACAAACACGCAAGAGCGCCGGAGCCGGGTCGCCTTCTCCGATCCCTACCTCATCGTCCACCAGCAGCTCATCGTCCATGCCTCCCGCTACGAAATCCGAGGGATGGACGATATGAACGGTATGGCCGTCCATGTGCGCGAAGGAACCAGCTACGAGGGGCGGCTTCGTGAGCTCATCCGCGGGGGTCTTCGGGCGGAGGTCGTCACCTACGCCGACCGTCCCACCGAGGACTTGATCGGTGCCGTGGCCGAAGGGGAAATCGAGGCAACCGTTGCCGACACCCACATTGCCCGGCTGAACCGCAGGTACCATCCCGACATCCGCATCGCTTTTGCTATTTCGGGCCCCGAGCCGCTCGGATGGGCGGTGCGACCCGAGGACGATGCGCTGCGCCGCGAAATCAACGGCTTTTTCGAGTCGCTGAAGGAGGAGGGGCGCTTCGCCCGCATCTATGATCGCTATTACGGAAACACCGAGGTCTTCGATTACGTGGACGCAAAAGCGTTTCATCGGCGGATACAAACGCGGCTTCCTCATTATGAGGACATATTCCGTCGAGAGGCCGAACGCTACGGCTTCGACTGGCGCTTCATCGCCGCCATGGCGTACCAGGAGTCTCACTACTACCCGCTGGCTACCAGCTACACCGGAGTACGGGGGCTCATGCAGATCACTCTGGCAACTGCGCGAGACCTCGGCGTGGAGGATCGCCTGGACCCTGAGCAGAGCATTCGCGGCGGCGTCGCCTATCTCGATTGGCTCCACGGACGCTTCGACGACATCGAGGGTGACCGGGATCGACTGCTCTTTGCCCTGGCCGCCTATAACGTCGGCTACGGCCACGTGCGAGATGCACAGGAGCTTGCCCGTGAGCGGGAGCTCGACCCGAGCTCCTGGCACGCCCTCGAAGAGACCCTTCCCCTGCTCTCGCAGCCGCAGTACTACCGCCGGCTGCCGCATGGCTACGCCCGCGGGCAGGAGCCTGTGCGCTACGTCAACCGCATTCTCGAGTACTACGATATTCTGCGAAGGCTGGAGCAGGAAGAAAACGAGCCTTCCGGCTAGTTCCCGCCGGAAGGCTCTTCATGTCGATTGGGTACCGGGTACTAGAGTCTACCGTAGCGGCGGTCGGCGTCGACGCGCAGCCAGGTGATTCCCAGGGCAACAGCCAGTCCACCAATGGTAAGAACGGCAAGCATCATACCTGTCCTCCCTATCAAGATAGTGGGCCGGAAACTTTCCCTTTTCCGTTTTCAAATAGCGACTTACCTTACCGCGCCGCTATTCCCTATTTTCGATATGAAATTATCGAGTCTTTGCGGATTCGTCAAGTAGCTCGTACGCAGCGGCTCCGAGACGTCTAATCAGTCGGAAGGCGAGGTCCATCTCTCTGCGGCCCGTTTCAGCGAATCATCGAGCCAGTCGGGAAGTGAGGTAGCCCGCCGCGAGACGGGATCGTAGGCGACAAGAGTGGTCTCCGCGATGGCGTAGGTGGTCCCGTCGGAATCCGTGACAACATAATCGACGATGAAGCTTGCTCGTCGCATCTCACGAACACTCATCGTCACCTGCAGCTCGACCCCGAGGTCGATCGGGCGCTTGTAGCTGCAGGCAGCATGGCCGACCACAAACACCGTCTCTTCGTCCATTTGCACACGGAAATGGTCCTCGATGAGCTTGATCCGGGCTTCCTCGAGGTAAGTGAAGAACACAGCGTTGTTCACGTGCCCGTAAGCATCGAGGTCGCGAAACCGTACGGAAACGGGGACCGTAACGGGGGGAAATGATGGACGCATCATAGACACAGCGTACTATGTGTGCCTCTCGGCGGCAATGCACCCCCGACCTGCCGGTGCCGCAGCCGCGGGCCGATGTCGGCGCGGACGGGTTACCGGAGGTCGAAGTACGGCGGTTTCCGGAACGATCCCGGGTTGCCCATTCGGAGCTTTTCTATCATGTTTTAGACGGGAGGCCACATGCAAACGAGCGAGCTTGAACAAACTCTCGAAGAATCGATTCGACGGGTGGAGCAGCTACCGTCCCACTCGCCGGACACCATCGAGTCGACGGCGCGTCGGTTGGAGGAGACCGGCTATGCTCCCATTCTGCTTCTTCCGGTCGACGGCTTTTTCCGCCTGACGAAGGGCGGCCTCATTGCGGAGCTCAAGCGGACGGCAGAGCTCGAGGACCAGGAGATGCGCCGCTTCGGTTTTGCGGACGGCACCGACTTCGACACCAAACGGGAACAACAAATCAGGCTTTTGGTGTCCCATTTCACGCTTCTCTCACGGCTGCGAAACGACCAGCCCGAAGCGTGGGACGAGGTCACGGAGCTGTATGAGGAGGATTGAGGTCTTCGCGCGCCGGCACCGAGGGCCGGTTGCTCCGGACCCGCGCTCGGCCGCCTCGTCGGCCGGCTCTTCGGCCGGCGCTGAGCCGACCGGCAGGCCGTCGGCCTCCGGCCGGCCCCGGCTCACGCAGGGAACACTCCGGTAGAGACGTAGCGATCGCCGCGGTCGCAGATGATGACTACGATCACCGCATCGGAGACGCCGCGGGCGCGGGCACGATCGTCGATCTCGGCGCCAATGAAGGGCTCTACACCCTGCTATCCAAGCTCCACGGGTCCGCAGCCCGGATTATTGCGGTCGAGTCCCTCGCAGAGAACGTTGCGGTACTCAGACACAATCTCGCGGCAAACCGGATCGAAGGGGTCGAGGTGATACGAGCCGCAGTGCGGGGCAGCCAATTCGAGAGGACCGAGATGACGACCCTCGAAACCTACCCGCACGTCGGTACCGTCGCGTCCACCGAGACTCAGCAATTTCGTTCCGGCTATCGGCGGCATCCCCAACCGCGATTCCCGGCGAACGGCGCCGGGGAAGGCCTACGCCCGTGAGCGGTTAGGCCCGTCCCCCGAGCACTCCGCTACAGGGCCAGTACGAGAACGGTGGCTCCAAAACCGATCATGAGTGCCGCTCCGGCAAACTCCATCCCCATGTGCGTAAAATGCCCCTGACGGCTCGGCAGCGCATCCACTATCCGTTCCTTTACCGAGATCGTGAGAACCGAGAGAATAGTGAGAACGGCGGCAACACCGATCGCGATGCCCGCCGCCGCGACGATACCCGCAAGCGGGACCGCAAGGGAGGAGGCGACCGCGACGACCGCCGCGGTTGCCGAACACGGCACGACGCCCGAAACGATTACCGCCGGCAACAGAGGCGCCTCCGAACGCCGCCGACGTCGCAGGCGTCGGGCATGGGCTACGGCAAGGTGTACCGCGGGATCCTCGTTCTCAGGATCGATCCGCTTGTCCAAAGGCGCCAGCTTCGATATGTACTTCTGCTCACGCCAGTCGCCGCGGGTTCGCAGAAACTCGATGAGCCGCGATGCAAAGAGAAGGGTGCCGAGCACCGCAATCATTACGCCCGTAACCCGATGAATCCACGGCGCCGCTGCCGCGGTCACCGAGACGACGCCGCCCGACCACAGGTAGGAACCGCCACCTATGAGAAGCCCGGTGGCGAGGAGGTGCAAAGCAGCGAAGCTCACCCCCGCAACAACCCCCTGCATCGGACGCGCATCTTCGGCAAGGAAATAGGAGAACAGGAGGGTCTTCCGATGGCCCGGCAAGACACCGTGCACCATCCCGTAGGCCACCGAGAAAAGGAGAAGCCCGGCCCACGGCATGAGCCCTGTTTCATCCCTTACGCGCCGCACATGCTCCTCGACCCGGCCGCTCAGGTGCCTCTGCAGGCCCACAAGACCGCCGTCCCTGTCCTCACCCGCCGCCAGGTTCTCGAAGATCGTGACGGAGTCGGGCTCTGTGCCGATCTCCGTGCTCCGGGTTTCCTGACCCGAGGACGAGGGCTGTCCCGTGGCGGACGCGGGTAGAAGCAACAACGCAGCGACAACCGCTGCGGCAAAAAACCGAGGTATCAACAAGCCTGTTGCACCCCGGGCGGTAAGAGGCGCTACCGGAACGACTCGGGCTTCCCGCTCGTTTCCGGTTGCAACAACACATGCCCCGTCACCGCAACTTCCACTGTCTCCAAAAGCTAACCGCTTATGCTGCAACACGCTCGTAGACACTCCCCGGGCAAAGACTACCCCCTCCCTCCGCGGGTTTCAAGCGTGTAAGATGGCGCTCGCCGGGTTATCGGACACGGAGCTTGCCGGCCGATTCGTGCCTTTTTTCGTTAGTGTTTTTCTATTATTTTGCCTGTGGAGACGTTATGGATTTCACACGCAACAACCTCGATCGAGCGATTTCCCCCTACCTCAGACAGCACGCCGAGAATCCCGTGTGGTGGCAGGAATGGTCCGACGAAGCGCTCGCGTACGCCCGCGGGACGGATCGTATCCTCTTTGTGTCGGTAGGGTACGCAACCTGTCACTGGTGCCACGTGATGGCGGATGAGGCTTTCTCCGACCCCCAAACGGCCGCCTATCTGAACGAACACTTCGTCCCCATAAAGGTCGACCGGGAACAGCGCCCCGATATCGACCGCATGCTCATGGACTTTCTCCTCGCGACGACCGGCCAGGGTGGATGGCCGTTGAATGCATTTCTCTCTCCCCGGCTCGAGCCGTTCTTTGCCATGACGTACGCCGGGACCACGTCCCGTTTCGGCATGCCCGCCTTCATCGAGATCCTCACCCGGGTCGTGGAGTTCTATCGGGA
>JBKHEN010000139.1:0-6678 GCA_046540795.1 Spirochaetaceae bacterium
CCTTACAAGCCGGATTAACATGAACAACGACGAACCGGCAATCCCCAAAGCGCGTGTGTTGCGCCTGCTTTTTTCCCTTTGTTGTTTCCTTTTGCTCAATGCGCTTGTCGGCGTCTACCATTGGATTCCCGAAGGGGACGTATGGGGAATGCTGTATCCGGTGCCCGAAGCGGCGGTAGTCGCCGGTGCAGTGCTGATCGCCGCGGCCTTCTTACGGGTCAAACACGGTGCAGGGAGCAACCGCGCGGAGACCCGGCAGGATGAGAAGAACGCGGACGGGTCGGGGCTCGGGGGGAGCCGTTCCGAGGAGAAGCGCGTCCCATTCCTGCGCGCGGGCTCTCTGTTCGTCGGACTCGTTCTCGCGGTCGTATTTGCCTTCTCCGTGGGCGAGGCTTTTTTCCAGGCGGTATATCGGGAGAGCTTCGTCGTCCGTGGAAACGTGCGGTTTCTTCCTGATTTTCTGCGCATGCTTACCGGCGCGGCGGTGGCCGGCAGAGGCGCAGTGGTGGTGGGGTTGGTAGGCGCGGTTTGGGTGCTCATGGGTGCGCTCTTCGCGTTGCTCCTGCGGGGACTTTCGCACCCGTTTCTGAGGCTGGGTCGACCGGCAGGTTTGACGACCGGTGGCATGTTGGTCGTTTTAGGGATCGTGAGCTCTACGGCGCCGGCGCTCGATGGTGGGCCGGCGGCGCTGCGGATGGTCCGCCAGTTTACGGGCACGGTTCGAGTCGCGCCGACCATGGAGAAACCGGAGTCCACGCCCCCTGCGGAATCCGTCGATGAAAATCGGGACGAACGGCATTCGGACTACGCATTTCCCGTCCTAAAGGACGAGGACGTCCGGATTTTCATTGTCGAATCCTACGGCCACACGCTGTTTTCCCGGGACGACCACTACGAGCTCATCGAGCCCGTGTACGAGCGCCTCGACCGACGGCTGCAGCAGGCGGGGCTCGGCGTCTTCTCGCACTTCATCGAGTCTCCGGCTTTCGGCGGCCGATCCTGGTTGGCCGATGCGACGATCCTGTCGGGGGAATGGATCGGCGATCAGGAAGCCTACGATACCATGTGGGATCGAGATACGGAGACGCTGGTGCGCATCATGTCCGAGGCCGGATACGAGTCCGTGCTCGTTGCTCCGGGGATGACGTATCTGGAGGAGGGATTCGAGGAGTTCTTTCCCTTCGACGAGATCTACCTGCAAGGAGAGCTGGACTATCGAGGTAAGCATTTCTCTTTCGGCGGGGGGCTCACCGACCAGTATCTCCTCGATCGGGTCCACCGTATCCACGCGGAGAGCCCGGACGACGCCGAGGCCGCGGCACCGTTTTTCGGCGTCTACGTGATGGTCTCGAGTCATGTACCCTTCAACGTCGTACCGCCGTTCATCGACGATTGGGAGGAGATCGGAGACGGCAGCATTTACCATGAGCTCCCTCGTCGCGTTTTCGACAACGACTGGCTGCGGGGAGGCGAGTATCCGGAGGGCTACACGGCCTCCGTCGAGTACAGCCTGGAGGTGGTTGTCGACTACCTGGCGACCTTCCTCGACGACGATGCTCTTGCCGTCGTCGTCGGTGACCACCAGCCGCGCATCCCTATTGCGGAACAGAGCTCTACCTTCTCCGTCCCTATTCATGTCATATCGGGAAACGAGGCCATGATCGAGAAGCTCGAGGATTATGGATTCACCGAGGGCCTGGAACCCGCCGACGAGAGCGCGAATCATCCCCGTATGGACGCGCTCAAGGAGATGTTGCTCACCACGATCGGAGGGAGCCCCGGCGCGGCGGCAGGGCGGAGCCAGGCGGCAGGGCGGAGCCAGGCAGTGCGCGGGCGCTACGACGGGGAATCCGGATCGTGAAAACGCCGAAGCGCCGGGCGGGTAGCGACGTGGGTGAGCACGATGAGCACGGCGAGACCCGCATACAACGCCTCGAGTCGGCTCATAAGCAGCGTTCCGAGGAAACCACCGAACACGTACCCGACCGGGGCGGCGGCTGCGGAAAACGCCTCCAGGGTTGCAAAGGTCCGTCCCCGATGCGCCGGAGCGGTCACGCGCTGTAGCAGGGTAATGACCCCGACGTGCACCACCGCGGCGGTCGCGCCGAGGAGCGGAGCGGCCACGACGACGCCCGTCCCCGTCGGAGAAAGGGCTACCACGCCCATGGCCCCGGCACCGAGAAGCAGCGCCAGGCGGATCATCACGGGTTCACGACCCAACCGCCGGGTCGCAAAGGAAGCCGCCGTAAAGCCCGCGAGCCCTCCGATGATCATCGTGGCAAATATCACGCCCGTGGTCGCGGCGCCCTCCGTTGAGCCGGCATCGAGAATGAACGGTATGGTTATGACCACCGGCGCCGAGATCCCGTACATGAGCGTATTCACCAGCAGCAGGGACCGCAGCTGCGGTTCGGTAGTGAGGGCCCTCCCGAGACGAAGGCGGCCGCTCTCGTTCGGGGCCGGCGGCCTTTCTCGCCGAGGTCGAAGAGCCGCCTCCGGCAGAGCCGACAGGAGAAACGACAGGCCGTTTGCAGCAAGGAGAACCGGCAGCCCCAGCACTCCAAGCAGGTATCCCGCCACGGCCATGCCGAGGGCGTTGGCAAGCTGTGCACCTCCCGCCCGGACGGCATTGGCCCGCGGAAGCTCTCCCTTCTCCACCAGTCGAGGCAGGTAGGCGTGCACGCTCGGCACAAACACCGCTTGCCCCAGCCCGGCAAGCAGGCCGAAGCCGATGAGAAGCCCCGGCTCGTGGAGCGTTCGGGTGCCGAGAAGCGCAGCAAACGCCAGCATCAGCAACCCTCGCGCGATGTCACTGCCGACAAGGAGCGCCTTCTGTGAGCACCTGTCCACGACCCTGCCAATGGGCCGGGCGAAGAATGCCGCCGGGGCGAACGCGACGAAATTGAAGGCTGCTACGAGGACGGGGGAATTGTACTGTGCCGTGATGTACAGCACCGTGCCGACGGCGTAGAGGCCGGTACCGAACGTCGACACCGCCGCTCCCGTGGTGAGGAGCACCACATTACGACGAGCCGGCACGGATGCCGTTCTACTCGACGATTCGCACACGCCGGGTTGCATCAGCTCCGTTGAGTGGCGCGGCGTTCTCTTGCACCGGGTGAGATGTGCGGTGAAAGAGCAACACCACCGTCCAGCCGAAAGAAACCGCCACGCCGGCAAGACCCGCGATGAGGGCAATCGAGGTGATCGGCGTCCACCGGCCCAGAGCCAGGGCGACGATGAGGGCGGCGACGGTATAGGCGCAGACACTCTTGCCGAACACGGCATAGCCGTGCCCGCCTGTGGTCTCCCGGTGGGAGCCGGGCACGCTCAGAACGAACACGTAACGCGCGAGCCCGATGCCGAGGACCCACGCGGGAAAGCCCGCCGCGGCCACGGCAGCCGTCGAGAGCAGCAGGGTGAAGGCGGCGTCGTTCTGCATATCCCACTCGGCTCCGAAACGTCCGGTGCCGTCCCTGCGTGCCACCCGACCGTCGACGAAGTCGGTGAGCGCCGCCGCTGTAAAGGGCACGGTGTAGGCCGCCCGATACGCGGCAGAGATCAAGAGGCCATCGACTCCCGCACAGACCGGCAGAAGTACGGCCATGCCGACGCCGGCGAGCAGAAGACGGAGCGCCGTCAGCCGGTCCGCGCTGCCGTGACCGGGAACACTGCGATAGAGCATGAGGAGATGGGTCACCGCCCATACCAGAAGCATGGCCGGCAGGACTGCGCGGAAAAAGCCCCCGGCGGGCCAATCGAGGCCGGCAAGCAGCACGGTTAGCCCGCCACCGGCCGCCATTCCCCGGGAGAAACCCTTATCCCACCTCAGGTACCACCGATCCCAATCGCTCACGATGTCCGAAATGTACCAAGATAGTATCCCGCGAACAAGCGGGCGCCGGACGGAAGCCCGAACCACGGTAGCTATGAAGTGGCCCCGCCTGCTTCGTCGTCGTTACCCGCAATGAGTTGTTCCCAGACGACCGGGTCGAAACCGAAGTAGTATGTACCGTCCAACTCCAGGACCGGATAGATCGGGCGCGCACTGTGTGCGGCGGCGAAGCCCTTCTTGATCCGGGCTCTGAGCTCCTGCGGCTGTCGCTCGAGATGGACGTATTTGTAGCGCCAACCCTTTTGTTCGAGAAAGTCGCGGGCTTCCTTACACGGTGCGCACCGGAGAAGTCCGTATACGACGATTTCCCGGCCCGAGGGGATGCCGCTCACCTCGGTGTACTTCGTTTCAGGATGCATAACGGTTGGCTCAAGCATCGGCTAAGCGGCGCCGGCTGTCAATATGAGCGCACATCGAGCCCCGGAAAAGCGTAGCCACGTGGGATTTTGCGCGTGGAGCCGGAGTTTGGACTTCCCACAGCAATCTGCTATACTCGGAGTTCGGATGTTGCGAACCGAGGTCAGATATGAGGGCGCCGGCGGACAACCGCTCGCCGATTATCTTCGCTCCGGCGGCTACCACGCGCCGCTCGTGGTAGCGGATCCCAATACCTACCGCGCTGCCGGAAGGATGCTTTCCGCGGGCTTGAGAGCCGCCGGCGTGGGCGTCGAGGACTTCGTTCTCGACGATGATACGCCCTCTCCCGACGCTTGCTCCGTGGGCGACGTTCTGATCGGAATGAGCACCTCACCGGACATAGTTATTGGTGTCGGAGGCGGCACCGTTACCGACATCGCGCGCCTCGTGGCCCACCGCATGGATCGCCCGTTCATCTCTTATCCGACGGCCCCGTCGGTCGATGCGTTCAGCTCGCCGACGTCCGCAATGATCTTTCGGGGCGTGAAGAAGACGGTTCCGGCACGGTCCCCGCAGCTCATCTTCGCCCATCCGGACGTCCTCACCGCGGCCCCACACAAAATGATCGCTGCCGGCTTCGGTGACATGATGGCGAAATTGACCGCCGCGGTGGACTGGAGATTGAGCGCGCTGGTTTTCGCCGAGCCGTTCGACGCCGGAATCGTTGAGCGGGTGAGGCAGGCGGTGGACTCCTGTGTGCGGGAGGTGGACGGGATCGGCCGACATGAGACGGAAGCCGTGTGCACGCTCCTCGACGGGCTCGTGGAGTCGGGCGACTGTATGCGGGAATGGAACGGGTCGCGACCGGCGTCGGGAAGCGAGCACCTGCTCTCCCACTTCTTTGAGATGCAGGCGCACAAACAAGGGCGCCACGGCGCGCTGCACGGCTCGAAGGTGGCCGTCGGCACTATAGCGGTTGCCGCGGTATTTCGTAGGCTCGCGCGCATGGGAGCGGAAGAGCTTGCCCGCCGAGTCTCGAATGCCGATCCGCCCGACCGAACGGCATTGCAACGGCAGGCGGTGGTGGAGTTCGGCGAGGAGGCGGCGGCGACTCTCCTTTCCGAGCACCCCTTTACCACGATGTCCGAAGGGCATTTTCGTCGGCTCTCACGGCAAATCGCGGATCGGGCGGGGGAGATTATCGATCTTTCGGATGCGGCTCCGGATCCCGCGTATCTGATCGATCTTATGCGTCGCGCCGGTGGTCCGACGCAGCCCGCGGATATCGGCATCGAGACGGAAGACCTTCGCGCGGCGCTTTCGGTAGCGCATTTGATACGAACCCGGTTCGGCTTGCTCACGTTGGTTCACCTATTCCGGCTCTTCGAGCCTGCTGCGGTGGTGGAGGAGTGGTTTGGTTAGCGCCAAGACCCGGACAAGGTGCCCGCGCAGAGCGTTCGCGGCAATGATAGTTCTGTGGTGCCTAACCGCCCCAGGCGGGTGCCCCGTCCTCGCCGTATCGGAAGAGGATGAGGTGCTCCGGGTGGCTTCGGTGCAGCTCGAGATAACCGAGGAGACGGCGGTATCGGCCTTTGAGCTCGAGAGGCAGGTGCGGAGCGCGGTAGAGGAAGCCGCCGAGCACGATGCCGATCTGGTCGTCTTTCCCGAATATGTCAACGTCTTTCTGCCGCTGCGCTGGTACGGCTGGATCATTCGTCGTGCCGAGTCCCTCGACGAGGCCTTTGCGCGGCTGCCGCACGAGGGCTCACGGAACCAGCCTCGCGAGACGCTGCAACGGATCCTGAAACAACGCGCGAAGCAGACGAGGAGGCAGGTACACCGCCTGTGGTCCGAGCTCGCCGAGCGGTTCGACATCGCTATCATTGCAGGCACCTATTTTGCTCAGGACCATCGAGGTGAGCTTCGGAACAGGGCCTTGGTATTCGATAACCGGGGGCGGCTCATTTACGAGCAGGACAAGGCCTTTCTGACTTCGTTCGAGCGGGATGTCTTCGATCTCGAGGCCGGTAGCGTGCACGACGCGGACACCTTCGAGATAGCCGGTACGGAGTTCGCGTTAACCATTTGTCGGGATTCATTCTTCGAGGTCTGGGAAGATCGCTTTGACGATGCGGACGTGTGGATAGAGTTGCGCGCCAATGGGGAGCGCTACAGCGAGGAGGTTCGGGAGCGTTTCGAGGGCGCTCTGCCGGAGCGCGTAGCGCGCACGACGGTGCCTGTAGGCGTAAACAGCAGTCTCACCGGGGAGTTTCTCGATCTCGTGTGGGAAGGGCCGTCCTATGCCGTGGGAGGGAGCGGTCGACGATTTGTCGCGACCGAGGACGTGCGCGGTACCGAGGTGCTGATGGTACGAATCGAGCAGCGGCAGTGCCCAGGCTCGGACGCCGGCGGGGGCGCGGAGGCGG
>JBKHEN010000140.1:0-6662 GCA_046540795.1 Spirochaetaceae bacterium
GCCCTGCGCCCGCTGCGTCTCGCCCCCGGAAACCCGGCCCATCACCAAAAAGGAGGCAAGCATCACCACCGCCGCCACGGCGAAGATGGCGCGGAACTCCGCCGCGTCGACGATGACGCCGGTCAGCGGCGGGGCGACAATGGCCGCGGCCTGGGAGAAGACGTAGTACACGCCGGTGAACGCCCCCATGGTCTTGAAGCCGGCCATCTGCCACAGCATGGGAAAGCTGTTGGTGTTGGCCGCGCCCCAGCACATCCCGAAGACGAACAGAAGCGCCCAGAAGCTTCCCACCGCCGCGCGCTGCGAGGCGCCGAGGGCCAGGGTCCAGGACTCGTGGGTGAACATGAGAACCCCCAGGAGCGCCATCCCCGCCAGCGCCAGCCTGACGGTGCGCTTGCGGCCGATACGATGGGCGATCATCCCGCTCGGCACGGCGAAGACCAGATAGGCCACCGCGACCATCCCGGTGGAGAATCCGGCCATCCCTTCGCTCAAGCCGAGGTACTCGATCACGTACAGCGTCATGAACGGCCGCATTCCCCAGTAGGCGGAGAACCACAGAAAGAGGGCGATGAGGATGTAGACCGCGGTGCGGTCCCGGGCGGTGAACACCTGCTGGAGCGATTTCAGCACCGGCACCCGCTCACCGCCGCTCTCGGGCATGGGCTTTTCGTGCACCGTGCGCCATAGCAGCACCGCCGCTACGACGATGAGCACCGCCGAGATGATAAACGGCAGGCGCCGGGAGGTGTCGCCGAGCACGGGCAGCACCAGGTGCGCGTCCATGAGCGGCGCAAGGGCCAGGGTGCCGACCACCGCGGCGATCCCGCCCATCATGTTGATCACCCCGTTCGCCTCGCTGCGATATTCGTTGGGGATGAGATCGGGCATGAGTGCCACCACCGGTCCGCGGGCGGACTGCTTGAAGAGGTTGAAGCCGACTAAGCCCGCCACGAATACGGCGAGGGAGGTCATCCCCGCCGAGGGAAGCAGGGCGAACATGATCGCCGAAAGCGGCAGCGTGACGATGATGAACGGCATCCTGCGGCCCATCGGCGTTCGTACCCGGTCGCTCCAGGCCGTGACGATGGGTATCAGCATGAGCGCCATGATGTTGTCGATGGTCATGAAGGTGCCGATGAGCGCCCGGGACTCGAGAAAGCCGCTCAAGAACACCGGCACGTAGTTGTCGTAGAGGGGGTCCATGAGCCCCATCGTGAAAAAGCCGACGCCGATCATGAACGTATTGCGATAGAAACGCGGCGGGAGTTGCGTGCCGGTGCGGGCCATGGTGCGGATCCTCCTCGTCATGCTCCCCGTCGTTCGCAGAGGGGCGCTATTTCATGCTCAGATTATACACGCCGTCCCAGTTTGCGGGAGGGGCTTTCTTCATGAAATCCCGGCACCGTTTGGCATAGAGCTTCGTCGGACCGTCATCGGGGCGGGCCTCGAGGGTAGCCTCGAAGTGCTCGAGGGCCTGTTGCCAATCCTGGGCTTCGAACCGCGAGAGGCCCTCCTCGAATGCCTCGAGAGCCTCGGCGGTCCTGCCGTCGGCGGCGCTGCGCTCATCGACGAGCTCGAAGAGCCTCACCGGCTCGGTGATTCCCACCACCCGTACGCGGTCGAGACGCCGGAAGAGGAACTCATCGCCCGCCTCGTTCCGTGTCGTCTCGCTTATGAGAATCCACGTGCCGTACTGCTTGTTTACCCCCTCGAGGCGTGCGGCGAGGTTCACCGAGTTCCCCATCATCGTGTAGTCCATCTTCTGCGCCGTACCCATGTTGCCGACGACCATCTCGCCGGTGTTGATGCCGATGCGCGTGTGGAGCGGATTAGGGCTGAGATTCTCACTGGTGACGTGCTCGTTGAGGATCGCCTCCATGCGCTTCATGCGTAGGGCGCTGCGGCACGCACGGGCGGCGTGATCGGTGTACTCGACGGGCGCGCCGAAGAAGGAGATGATTGCATCCCCCTCGTATTTGTCGATGGTCCCGCGCTGGTCGAGAATGATGTTGCTCATCTCGGTGAGGTAGCTGTTGAGCAGCTTGACGAGGTCCGTCGGATCGAGCTGCTCAGAGATCGTGGAAAAGCCCTTCACGTCGGTGAAGAAGGCGGTGAGATACTTCTTCTCGCCGCCGAGGCTGAGCTTCGACGGATCGGAAATGAGATCGTTTATGACGTCTGTGGACAGGTAGTGAGAAAAGGCGTTCTTGATGAAGCTGCGCTCCTTGGCCGTCTCGATGAACTTCACCGCGGTAATCGAGAGGAAGGTGAAGAAGATCGACAGCGTCGGGGTGAGAAGCGGAAAGTAGGTGCCGGTTTGGATGAAGAACAGGCTTCCTGTGGCGAGGAAGACTACCGTGGCTACAACACCGACCAGAATAGAGGGAAGCGGGTCGAGCTTGCGAATCAGGGCGGCAACAATCAGCGCCAAGGCGGCCGCGGCGACGATCGAGTACCACAGTGGATAGGCGTCGAGAAAGTCGTTTTCGAGGATCATGTTGGCCACCGAGGCGTGGGTGCCGACGTTCGCGTAGCGCTCCGAGAAGGGGGTGACGCCGATGTCCACGGTGCCGGTGGCGGTGAGGCCGACGAAGATGATGGAGTCGGTGATCTGCTCGCTGAGGGTGTCGCGGGTCTCGCTGAGCCGTTCGTAGACGTCGGCGGTATTGTCGAAGTTGTCCGGGACCTCGGTCAGAAGCTCCTCGTATTCGCTCTCGAGGTCGTCGGGAACGTCCGGTTGCTCGAGCACCCGCTCGAGATCGGCGATGATCGCTTCCTCCGTCCCTTCCGCGAGGAAGTCGCCGACGGCGTCGAAGAAGGCGGCGCGAACCTCGACGTACTCGTCCATCTGATCCGGGTCGCCGCCGGCAAGCACGTCCTCCTTGATGCGCTCGGCGTACTCATAGGCCTGCAGGGGATCGAAATCTCCCTCGTAGTAGTCGAGGTAGCCGGCCTCGGCCATGGTCCTGAGGTTGGAAAGCAGCCGCTCCTCGAGCTCCTCGTGAACCACGAGGCGATAATAGGACTCGTGGCGGTAGGTATCGGCGAAGCCGCCCCTGGGCCAGTGTATCAGCGCTTTCCCGTCTTCGGTGAGGGGGATGGAGATGTCGGTAGTCTCTCCGTCGGGCATCTGTGCCTCTTCGAGGCGAAGCGTATCCTTTTCGGCAACGAGGCGCGGGTTTCCGAGAACGTCGAGCACCGGAGAGAGGGCGAGCTGCGGGTAATAGGCCCCGTCGTTCTCGAAGAGGAGGTTGATCCGCCGCCGCACCCCGTCGGGGTCGACGTGGACGTTGACGAAGCCGAGCCCCGCCGCCCCCTCCATGATGGGCAAGATGGTGGGACGGATGCCGCCTGCCGACGCGAAAGTCCCTTCGGCCTCCGACGCGATCTCCGGGTCGACGGCGAAGTGCTCCCGCGCGTACTCCTCGGCGGCGTCGCGCACCACCGGATCGGGCCGAGAGAGCATGTTCACCGTGAAGTACGCGTTGCCGTTGAGGCGCGCGGTGTTTTGCATGAGCTCATCGTTGTCCCGGGCGATGTCCGTCACCCGGTCGAGAAGCAGCTGTCGGCTCTCCTCGGTCAGCTCCGTAAGGTCGCCCACGAACTCCTCGGCATCCTCCAGGCTGATCTGCCCGGCGGCAAGGGCGTCGAAGAGGTCCTCGATGTTTCCGCGGATCCGTGAAAACTCCGAGTCAAACAGCTCCGGGATCTCCTCGTTTAGTACCGAGGAGTTCACCCCCAGCGGACTCTGCTCCACGTACTCGATATCGAGGGAGACCGTCCGTGCCTCGAACTCCCGCAGCAGGATGAGCCCCCGCGCCACGATGTCGCGGCTCCAGGGCCACACGCCGATGTTCACGATGGCGGTGTCGTCGATGTTCAGGAGCAGGATACGGTCGCTCTCCTCGATCGACGGCTTTGCGCGAAGGAGCATGTCGTACATCCGATTCTCCGTCGTCTCAACGAGCGGAGCGAAATGCAGTGCCGAAAACAGCGCGGCGACGAGAAGCGGCACCGCGACGTAGAGCAGGAACGTCCGTTTCATGGGCTTCATTATAGTGCAAATCACATCGTTGTCACACACGCCTGACTGTTGTCATCAGGATTGGAAGCCGTCGACGTTTTTTTCGGTAATGGTTGCAATTAGCGGCCGGCGGCATACACTACATCAGGAGACGTACCGATTCGTTGTTGCTAACCCGAGGCGGGTGTGGTACTTTTGGTAAAAGATGATCTAAGTACTTAGGTATGATCGGCTTCGTCTTAGGGGGTAAGGGTATGAAAACAGTTGTGTGGATGTGTGTCGCGCTGGCTGCGCTCGCGGTGGCGGCGGGCGCGCAGTCGAACGAGGTCATCGACGAGATCCTCGACCGGGATGCCGCGACGTTCGGCCAGGCCGCCTACGTTGTCTTCCTGGCAGCGGAGGAGGCTCCGGAAGATGCGTCGGTGGAAGAGGTCTACCGTGGTATTTCCTGGAGTGACTGGAATCTGCAGCAGAAGCCCGCGGACGAGCCCGTGCGCCTCGGGGAGTTCTCTTATCTGTTGATGGAGAGCTTCGACATTCCCGGCGGGATCATGTACCGCCTGATTCCGGGCCCCCGCTACGCGGCTCGGGAGCTCGATTATCTGGATTTCCTGCTCAGACGCGGTGATCCGTCCCGAGTGGTCAGTGGTCAGGAGATGCTGCACGCCGTAGGTCAGGCGTTGCGCTATGCGGAGGAGAGGAGCTGATGCGCGGAAACGGACGTACACTCACGGCAATCATGACGCTTTTTGTGCCGGCCCTTGTTGCCGCCGCACCGGTCGCCGCGCTGGACTTCGGCGGTACGCTGGGGAACACCACCGAGCTCACGGTGCCCTTCGATGACGATTTCGAGCTCGGGCAGGGCAACCGGACGTCGTTGTATCTAAGGCACTTTTTCGGCGAGCAGCTGGAGCTGGTGGCCCGGGGGCGCTACGAGTACCGCATGGACACGGTCTTCGGTGATGACACCGACACCGAGGTCGACTGGTGGCAGGGCGACCTCGACGCTCTGTACGCCCGCGCGCGGCTTCCCGTAGCCGGCGAAAACGGGGCACTCGCCGAGCTCCAGGCCGGCCGCTTCCGCCTGCGGGAGTTCTCCGGTGATCTGCTTGCCGAGCCTGCCGACGGACTACGTGCGGTCTTTCGGACCTCAGGCGGGGATCTGACCCTTGCAGGTGGCTATACCGGCTTCCTCATGAAAGAGAGCTCGAGCCTGCTGCTCTCCGGCCCCGATCTGGGCGACGATGCGGACGATGACACCTACTTCGCCCCGCCGCGGGCGCTGGCGCTCTTCGAGCTGAGTCTGCCGGAGATCATCGGCCGGCAGAACGTCAACGTCGCCTTCGTGGGGCAGGGCGATCTGCGGGATGAGGATAACCTGGATGCCGAAGAGGGACTCGTCCACAACGCGTATCTCGGAGCCGGGGTGAACGGTCCCCTTGTCTCGACGCTCTTCTACGATGTCTACGGATACTTCGGCGGGGGAAGCCAGTATACCGACGTCGGCGGGTTCACCGTCGATAAGCCGATCAGCTCGTTCCTTGTCGGTGCGAATCTACAGTACTTCATGCCCGAGGCGGCCCGGTCGATGGTTTCTCTCGGGTATCTGTACTCCAGCGGCGACAAGGACCGGGGAAAGCTCTACGAGAATACCACCGGCGAGACCTCTACCATGTTCGTGGGGCTCACGCCGCCGGCTTTCGGCGCGGTGTTCTCGCCGCGGCTCGGAAACCTGATGGTGGCCGACGCCTCCTACTCGTTGAAGCCCTTTGCCGACGGCGGTCCACCGGCGCTCGAGCAGTTTCAGGCTGAGCTCAGCGTGCTCAACTTCTTCCGGCCCACAACCGGGGTAATCTCGGAGGTAGGCGCCGACACGAGCTCCGATGCTCTGTATCTCGGCAGTGAGGCCGACCTTGCGCTGAACTTCAGGCCGTTTTCCGACCTCGGGTTCTCTCTGGTAAACGGGGTGTTCATCGCCAATGATGAGGCCTTCCTCGACGATACGACCGGAAGCGAGTATGTCGCCCGCCTCGAGGCTACTTTCAGCTTTTGAGCGCGGCCGCGGACGGCGCGGCCGGGGGGGACGGAGTAGAGATAGCCGAGCGGCCATAGGGGCGGAAATCGTCCCTGTCGTGCGCTATATTTCTGAGAAGGAGGGTGTTGAATTGAAACGAGTGCTCATAATAGCAGTGATAATGACGGTTGCCGCGGGGGCGGGTTTTGCCCAAGTAACCGCCGTGGTGGAGCAGGCTTCCGGCAAGGTGGAGGTCCGCCCCGACGGCGCCTCCGGCTGGGAGCCGGTCGAGGAAGGGGCAGAGATCGAGCGCGGCACCACGCTGTCGACCGGCTTCAACTCCGAAGCCCGGCTTCGCATCGCCGAGTCGGTGATCGAGGTGGAGGCTCTGACGCGGATGACCTTGGAGGAGCTGGTGGAAGATTCCGATTCGGTCTCCACCGACGTCTTCGTCGGCGTGGGGCGGACGAACTCCAGCGTGGAATCCGCCGAGGACGTGGAGAACGACTTCGAGATGCGAAGCCCAAACACCACGGCATCGGTGCGGGGAACGGAGTTCTCCTTTGACACCAGGCGAACCGATGTCACCGACGGCACCGTGACGGTCGCCAACTTTCTCGG
>JBKHEN010000141.1:0-6502 GCA_046540795.1 Spirochaetaceae bacterium
ACACCGCCGGCGGAATTTCGAATTTCACAGGCAACCGGGGCGCCCAGGGCGGGCGCCCAGGGCGGGCGGCGGTGCATGCCTTCCTGGGCCGGCGGCCTCGGGCGGGGATGCCGCCCCGGCCCCGCCGGAATATGCGAGGCACCGGCCTCAGTCGAGCTCTTCGAGAATCCGGTCCGGCTCGTACGTCTCCTCGATGAGGTCGAGCTCGGCGAGCACCTCTATCGAGGAGCGGTAGCGCGCGCGGTCGAAGCTGCCGTACTCCCGCCCCTCTTCCGGCTCGAAGAGCTCCGCGGTAGCCGCGAGGGACTCACGGACGAACTCCAGCCGTTGGTCCTCGATGTCACCGAGGTAGGGAAGAGAGAGGTCGAGCGCCTCCTCCTGGTTTTCCACCGTGTAGGCCATCGCTTCCTGCATGGCGTCGACGAACCGTTCCATGAGGTCCCGCTTCTCATCGATGATCGCCGAGGAGGTGATGATCGAAGCGCCCACCAGCGGCGAGAACTCCCGAACCTCCCACTCGCGAATTTCGTGTCCGTCGAGGCGAAGCTGCACGGGCTCGTTGTTGTAGAACGTCACCGCGGCGTCCACGCGCTCGTTCAGCAGGGATGAGACCTGGGTGTAGCCGATGCGCTGCTCGCGCACTGCATCCGCGAGATCATGCTCGCGAAGAAAGGCCTGGAGCCCGATGTAGCTCGTACCGTAGGTCTCCGGAACCCCGATGGTCTTCCCACGCAGATCCTCCGGCGAGTCGATGCGATCGGCGAGCGCAACGATGGAGACGGGATAGTCCTGGTAGTACTGGAAGATCGCCTTGAGCTCGAGATCCTCCCTGCCCCCGACGATGAGCTGGTCGGAGTCCGAAAGACCCACGTCGATTCGTCCGAGGGAAAGCAGGCTGAAGACATCCACGCCGAACCCGTAGTCGACCTCGAGCTCGATGTCGCGGTCGGCAAAAAAGCCCTTCTCCATGCCCACGTAGAGCGGTGCGAACTGTATGTTCGGTATGTAGCCGATGGCCATGGAGACCGTATCCCGCGCCGTCGCCGGGACCCCGGCGGTGAGTGTGAGCGCGGCCGCGAGGACCGCCCCTTTGATTCGTTTCCCGGACATGTGTCGTCTCCTCCTTGTTCTTGCGGTGCGATGTGCCCCGCCCTACTTTGCCTCGTTCACCGGTCTGTTCCGCGTTACCAGCCAGTATACGAAGCTCGCCGTCCCGTAGTAGGTCAACCCCAGGATCGCGAGCCAGATCAAGCCCACGAACATCAGCTCGACGTCGAAATTTGCCTTCGCCCGACCCACAAGGGCTCCGAGGCCCTCGCTGCCGGAGACGAACTCACCCACCACCGCCCCGATAACCGACAGCGTCACGGAAACCTTCACCCCGCTGAACACCATCGGGAGCGCCGCCGGCAGCTCGAACAGGGTGAACGCCTTCAGGCGGCCGGGGTTATAGAAGCGCTTCAGATCGGCCAGGCGCTCGTCGGCAAAGCGGATGGCCGCGATGTTGTTAATGAGCATCGGGAAGAATATCACGATCACGGAGGTGACGATCTTCGGAGCGATGCCGAAGCCGAACCACAGCACGAGAAACGGTGCCAGGGCGACTGAGGGAATGGTGTTGGCCACGATGAGCCCCGGCATGAGAAGCCGTGATACGGGCCGGGACTTGGCAATACCGTAGCCGAGCATCATCGTAAGCACGAAGGCGATGAAGAACCCGGCGAGGGACTCCGTCACCGTGATGCGGAGATCGTTGGCGATCGTCGGGCTGCCGACGGTTCGGAAAAAGCGCTCCACAATGTCCGCAGGGTGGGGTAGCAGGAGATCCGGTATAGGCAACAGTCCCTTGAGCGTCACCAGGAGCAGATAGCCGACGGCAAGCTCGGAGAGAAAGATGGCCACGTTCCGGCCTACCGACCTCGGCGAGGGGCCGTGAAGTGCGTGGTGACGGGTGCCCGCGCTCGGACGGCCGGGGCCACCGGGGGCCCCGGTGCCGCCGCGGTCGCCGGAATCGCCGTGGCTGCCGGGGCCGCCGTGGCTGCCGTGACTGCCGGGGCTCTCGGGGCCACTCTGCCCCCCGGGGGCCGGTCCCCGGCCGCTCGGGGGGATCGAAGAGACCGGGGGCGTCTCCTCGCCGTCTGCGGGGCTCCGGCGCCACAGTGATCGGGCGGTGCTGCGGAGATCCCGATTTGCCCGGTATTCGGCCTCCGAGAGGACAAAGACTTCCTCATCCTCGCTCACGGTAGCGGCGGTGTTGCCGACGGCGGGCCGCTCGGGCCGATCGACGGACTCCACCGCGACGATCCGTGCCGGCACCGCCGAGAGGACCATGATCCGGTCGGAGAGATAGCAGGCCTCTTCGACCGAATGGGTCACCAACACCACGGTACAGCGGGTCCGGCGGTGAATGGCGCGCAAGAGCACGTTGAGCCGTTCCCGCGTGAGCAGATCCAGGGAGGAGAAGGGCTCGTCGAGGATCAGCAGGTCCGGCTCGGTCACCAGAGCCCGAGCCAGCTCCACCCGCTTTTTCATGCCGCCGGAGAGCTCGGCGGGGTAGAACTGCTCATAGCCGGCGAGCCCCACCAGCGCCAGGATCCGCCGTGCCCGCTCGCGGGCATCCTCGGGGAAGCCCGAGATCTCGAAGGGGAGAAGCACGTTCTGCAGAGCCGTTTTCCACTCGAGCAGCGATTCGTCCTGGAACACGAAAGACAGGTGATCCGAATGGACCGCCAGCCGCCCTTCGTAGCGTCGGTACATCCCCCCGAGGATATGCAGGAGCGTGGTCTTTCCGGAGCCCGATGGGCCGATGAAGGTGAGAAAACTGCCGCGCGGGACGCCAAACGACAGGCCGTCGAGTATGAGCGGCCCGGTGCCGTAACGGAACGAAAGATTCTCTGCTTCGATAATGGGAGCAGTCGTTGTATCCGATGCCGTCTTCCGACCCATGACGCCCGAGAGTCTCCGTCAACGCGTCATTCCGAGGGCCGGTGGGCCGTGGCGACCCCGGGAACCGATGCCGGAGCCCCGGCGTCGTGCCGGTCGGTTGCCGTGCCTGTTTCTTCTCCCGTCCAGACTCTCACTGTCGGTGATGGGATTCCACCATCTCCACCCGAATCACGGGGTTGCGGACTATCACCGCCGGTCGGGCTGCAGCCCTCCCTCGAAGAAACGCGCTATATGATCAAAGCATACGATAATTTCGTCTCGATGTAAATGCCGCGGCTATGCTGCGCCCCGGAGCGCACGCATTTCCCCTCGTAGCCACAGAAGCGTAACCGCAGTGGCAATGACGTCGGCGGCGGGAAAGGCCGCCCATACGCCGGTAACGCCGAAGATACGCGGCAGGATGAGTACCAAGGGGATGAGCAGGATGATTTGCCGTAGCATGCTGAGCAGGAGGCCCGGAAGCGCCTTGCCGACGGCCTGGAAGAACACCGCGCCGATGATCTGCATTCCCAGCAGCGGGATCGCGATGAGGACGATGCGCATGGCGCGGCTGCCGAGGTCGAGGAGCGCCGGGTCCGTGGTAAAGATGCCGAAGACGGTTCGAGGAAAGAACATGACCACCGCGAAATAGCAGAACGATACGCCCGCGGCGGTGAGATTCGCGATGCGTACGGCTTCGCGAACCCGGGTGAGGTTTCGGGCACCGTAGTTGTAACCGGCGATGGGTTGAAACCCCTGGGCGATACCGACGAGAGGCATGAGAGCAAAGATCAACAGCTTGTTGATCACCCCGAAGGCGCTCATTGCGAGCTCGTCACCGAAGGTGCGCAGAGCGTTATTCACGAAAACAATGAACACGCTCTGTCCCACCTGGCGTACAAAGCCGGCCAGCCCCACCGCCGCGACCTCCGGTACCAGGTCCCTGTGCAGCCGTATGTGCCGAAGGTGAAGGGGAAGGGAGCTGTGCCCGCTGAAGTAGAACCACATGGCAAAGAGAAAGGAGATGAACTGGGCGATGATCGTAGCAAGCGCGGCGCCCGCGACGCCGAGGCCGAGGCCGAAGATGAACAGCGGGTCGAGCACGATGTTCAATATCGCTCCTACGAGCATGATGGACATCGCGGTCTTCGCGCGGCCTTCGGAACGGATGATGTGATTGGCGGCTATGGCCGTCGCGAGGAACGGGGCGCCGGGGAGAATAACCGAGAGGTATTCTCGTGCGTATCCGTGAAGCTCCTCGGTGGAGCCGAGGAGGTCGAGCACCGGATCCATGAGCAGGAGTCCCGCGACAGCGATTGCCCCGGAGAGGATAAAAACCATCACCAATGCGTTTCCCACCGCGCGGGCCGCTCGCTCCGGCTCTCCGCGGCCCATCATGCGCGAGATAACCGACGCGGAGCCGAGACCCACGAGCAGTGCCACCGCGAGCACCAGAATCTGTACCGGGAAGGCGATCCCTACACCGCCGATGGCGAGCGCGCCCACGCCGCGGCCGATGAAGATGGTGTCCACCAGATTGTAGAGGGCGTTCACCCCCATGGCGACGGTTGCCGGAGCCGCCATGCGCAGAAGTAGCCGGCCGATGGACTCCGTGCCGAGGAAGTGGGGAGAGCTGCCGCCGCTCATGCGTCGCGGCCCGAGTCCTGCGCGAAGAGCATGCGGAAGGCCGCCGCGAGGTCCTCGGCGCCGTCCGGATTGTCGCCCACTCCCTGAAAGACCGGTGGCTTGCCGCCGCCTTTCCCCTGCACGAGGGGCAGGAGCTCTTCCCGCACGCGAGAGAAATCGATCTCAACGCCCTCGGCGGTTACGATGATCCATTGAACGCGTCCATCCACCTCGTTTATCAGGAGCGCGGCGACCCCCGGGTGTTCGGCGAGCTCCTCCGCTACCGCACGGAACAACGCTTTCTCCTCGCCGCTGAACCGCTTGGTGAGGACGCGTTCCGCCGCCGGCGCCGCTTCGCCGCCGGAGTTACCGGCGCTGGAGTTACCGCCGCCGGGCGTGTCGCCGACCAAGCGCTCGGCGATCTCTTCAGCAAGCCGCTTCTGCAGCCGACCCGCCTCCCATTGCGCCTCTTTGAGGTTCTCCTCGAGTTTAGCGGCCCGCTCGGGAAGCTCATGGAGTTTCGCCGAGAAGGTATCAACGAGCTTGTTGCACACGACGGTTTTCAGCCGGTAATCGGCAAGGGCGCGATCGCCGATCTTCCAGATGGTGCGCACGTTTCCCCGAATGCGCTCGGTGCCCACCAGCTTGATGAAGCCGACCTCTCCGGTGCGGGTGCAGTGCACCCCGCCGCAGGCGACACGGTCGAAGCCGTCTATCTCAACGACGCGAATCTCACCCTCAAAGGTCGGTGGCCGACGGAGACCGAGCGCTTCGGCCTCTCTGCTGTGCGCCTGGAATGTCGTCACCGGGCGATTCTCACATACCACTGCATTGGCCGCCTCTTCCGCTTCCTCAAGGTCGGCGTCGGGTATCTCAGCGGAGGCGAATTCCACGGTGGTGTAGTCGGCCCCCTGGTGAACGGACACCGTCTCATGCCCGCCGATGCGGAGCATGGAGGCCGAGATGATGTGCTGTCCGGTATGTTGCTGCATGTAGTCTCGTCGCGCGGCCTCATCGACCCGCCCCTCGATCCGTTCCGTCTCGGGCGGGGCGTCGACGAGATGCAAGATACGACCGTCGCGCTTCTGTACGTCGAGCACCCGGCGGCCTTCGAGATAGCCGCGGTCGGCCGGCTGCCCGCCCCCTTCGGGATAGAAGCAGGTTCGATCGAGCTCCACCCAGACGGCACCGTTCGGGGCCGAGCTCGCGGCGGGCTCGGTGGAGAGCACGCGAGCCTCGAATCGAGTCCTATGCGGGTCTTCGTAATAGAGTTGCTGCGTCATCCGCCCTAGTATACAGGTCGAGGCCGGGGCGGGGAAAGCGTGGGGATTCAAGTCCTCTACTGCAACAGGCTTCCATACACCTCACCGGCGGCGCGGCTCTGGACCGCGGCAGTAGGAAACGCTACCTTGCATTAAGAGGGAATCGGACACGTTATGAGACTACCGTCCGTCAACAGGCTCCGTGCGGGGGTCCGCGCTCTCCGGCGCCCGCTCCTTGCGGCCGGGATCGCGGCCGCGCTCCTTTTCGCGGGGTGGCTCGGCGCGGGAGAATGGTACCGGTCGATCGAAGCCCGGGCGGTTCGCGCCGAAGGGAGGGAGATGCTTGCGTGGGTGGAGGCCCGCGTCAGGGGCGCAATCGGGGAGGGGCACGCGCGTCTTGTGGCATTAGAGAGTTTTATCCATCCCGCAGCCTCGGAGCACGTCGAGCGGGCGGAGTTTCAGACCTTCGCTCGCTGCCTGACCGAGGGCAGAGAGGAGTTCCGCCGCATAACGGTAGTACCCGCCGAGGGGGAGGAGTTTGTCTATCCTCCCTTCGTTGCTCCCATGGAGGATGAAGTGGCCGGCGGGGAGGCGCGCGCGGAACCCTTCGGCAGCCTCGGCACCCGGGATCGTCCCGGCGCGGCACCGGCAGAGGAGACCGGTCGGGTAGTGATGAGCGGTCCGTACGC
>JBKHEN010000142.1:0-6453 GCA_046540795.1 Spirochaetaceae bacterium
GCCGACCCGCTTCATCCCGTAGACCGTAGCAAGCTTGTGCTCGAGGCCGGTGTGAAGGTTCCGGGCCGTTCGTTTGAGATCCTTGCTCGTGTCTTCGTCCGAGGGATAGGCGCCGTCGTCGAGTCGGGTGCCGCTGGTCATCAGGGTTTCGAGCAGCAGTTTGGCCGCGAGGAAGCGGTCGTACTTATCCACGCCGAAGACCGCGAAGTCGTCGAGCATGCCGATGATCTCCCAGGTCACCTGCTCGGCCTGCGAATACCTGCCGGCGTCCTTATCCTGGTCACTGAAGCGAACCGGGAGATTCTCGATGATGTGGTCGAGCGCCCCAACGAGATACTCGAGATTGAAGAGCCCGGTGGCGCAGTTGAACAGGATGCGTTTGCCGTCGGCTTCGGCTGCGTCGACGGCATCCTTGCTCACCGCGACTCCGAGGTCCGCCGCGTTCAACCGACCGTGCTGATCGACGACGAGGATACCGCCCTTCACATCTACCGGCGTGCGGAAGGAGAAATCGAACCCCGCCTCCTTGCCGCTGAGGGCAAGGTAAGCCACTGACACCGGATCGATCGTGAAGCCGAGGTTGTCGACATTGCCGAGGTAGGCGAAACGCTTGCCCTGTTCATACAGCCAGTAATAGATGTCCCGCAGAACCTGGAAGTTCTGACCATGTCCTCCGGGCACCGGGAGCGTCTCTCCCTCATCACCGTATGCGTGGGCAAATATGCGCTTCGGCCGGCCGGCCTCCGAATGGGTGTATGCGGCAAGAAGTGGTTGAACCCGCGTCTGCACGCGGGTGATATCGATACCGGTAGCCTCTATCAGGTCCGCCAGCATCGGGCTTGCTCGGTAGCGGTCGTAACTCCGGGCAATATCGTCGGTATTGTAGGTGCTCGTCATCTGAAAGATCGGAGCCGCCGGGTGGGGCTGGGTGTCCGGAGGTCCACCGAAGTCCAGCCGGTAATCGAGGGCCTGTATCAACAGGCTTCGCATCTTCAACTCAAGAAAGCTCGGGCCCGGCGTTCCGTCGGGTTGCAAGAAGGCCGGTGTGATCCCTTTTGCACGTCCCCGTGAAATATCCGCCAGCCGCCCGAACTCTTCGCCTACCAATTCCAGGAGATCGGGTGCAAACTTGGCGTTCTTCTTGTAGTCGGCGTAACTCGTGGCGGAGCCGCCGTTGAGCACACCGTAGGCAACCTGTGGCAATAAGCAGCGGCCGAGCTGCTCGAGGCCTCGTCGGTCGAAGACCAGATAGTCCCCGTCCGCTTCAGCAAACTCGGCCGCACCGCAGTTGTTCCCGACGAAGCCGAGCCTGGCATCGGCGCTCTCCCGGTGGACGCGGATGCTGACGTCCGCGGTCATGTCGACAACGCTCTCACCGTCTATTCCCGGAATATCTCGTACGCGTACCGGATCGATATGGTCATACTTTCCCGCATTGTAGTTATCGAGGATCTCCGTCGTCAGGTCGACGTTGATGCGCTTGTTCTTCATGTTGTTGATGATGTGCTCGGGGATCTCACTCATGACCACGCTCCTTTTCGGTGCACTATACAATGAGACCCCGATAGTCGTCCAACCGGGTCGTGCGGTTGAGCTTATGCGAAGCCTCATCCCTTCAGCCGCGGTCACACTTGTGCCTCCTGACCCGATCATTTAGCATTTGCTCGCCGCAGTGCCTGGGAGGCTAGGGGGGTCGAGTGGAAGAGGTCGACGGTCATTTCAGATTGGTTACGCAACAGGATTTCGACGGGCTCGTATGCGCGGCCCTGCTGCACAATCTCGGGTTGCTCGCCGACGTGAGGTTCGTACATCCGCGGGAAATGGAGGAAGGTCTCATTCCGGTCGGGCACCGTGACATCGTAGCGGATCTCCCCTACGTAGAGGGCGTCCACCTGGTCTTCAATCACATGTTCGGAGAACAGTTGCGCGTTGGTGCCCGGAAGAATCACGTCATAGACCCCACGGCTTGCTCCGCCTCTCGCGTTCTCTACAACTTCTACGGCGGGCCGGCGGTTTTTCCCGAGATAAGCGAGGAGCTTCTCGCTGCGGCCGACAAGGGGGATGCCGCGGATTTCACCACTGATGAGGTGCTGCATCCGCGCCGGTGGGTGCTGCTCATTTTTCTCCTTGACCAGCGAACCGGTCTGGGGCGGTTCCGCAACTTTCGCGTTTCCACTCAAGAGCTGATGCGGATGCTCGTGGAGGATATCAATCGATATAAGATCGACGACCTGCTACGTCTCCCGGACGTGGCGGAGCGGGTAGACCTGTACTTTAGACATCAGGAACCGTTCAAGCGGCAGGTGCGCGAGAACGCAAAGCTCGATGGCAACGTCCTGCTACTCGATCTCCGTCATCTCGAGCCCGTATACGCGGGGAACCGCTTCGTCAAATACGCGCTCTTTCCGGAAGCCGATATTTCGATCCGCGTCATGTGGGGGTTCGAACGGCGAAGCACGGTGATCAACGTCGGCAAATCCATTTTCAACCGAAGCTCGCCGGTAAACGTCGGTTCACTCATGCGTCGCTTCGGGGGCGGGGGCCATGAATCCGCCGGCGCCTGCCAGGTCGACAATGACCGGGCGGAAGCCGTCATCGCCGAGCTCCTGTCCCGGGTGCGGGAAGACGGTCCCTGAATCCGACTTCCGACCGCGCCCTACGAGCTCCGGCGGCGGTGAAAGAGGCGCCTGAGAATCATTATGCGTTCGAATCGGTTCTCTTCACCGCGGAGGAGGCGCTTGATGTTGGAGCGATGGGTGAACAGTATGAATAGTGCTAAGGGAACACTGAGATACCGCAGGAACAACGGAATATCGTGTACTCCCAGACCCGAGACCGCAAGCGTAAGGAACGGAAAGCTCACCGCGGCCAGGATCGAGCCGAGAGAGGTGTAGCCCGAGCAAACGAGGGCCAGAAGGAACACCAATAGAGCCCCGGCGAAGGAGAGAGGATAGAGAGCGAGGAGGACGCCACCAGCCGTAGCGACACCCTTGCCCCCCCGGAAGCGGGCGAAGATACTGAACACGTGTCCGACGACGGCCGCTATGCCGATAAGAAATGCGGCCACCGGCGGAGCCACGACCGCGGGCGACGGGAAGAGACCCACCGTCGCAACCGCAAGGGCTCCCTTTCCGATGTCCACGGCAACGACCGCCAGGCCCGCGGCGGTACCGAAGACGCGAAAAGCGTTGGAAGCCCCGGCGTTTCCTGAACCGTGCCGACGAATATCGGTACGAAAAAACAGCCTGCCCACGAGAATGCTCGTGGGAACGGAGCCGATCAGATAGGCCAGAGGAAGGGCCGCAGGCCAGCTCATGCCTCGTCGTCGTCCAGGTAGGCCACCGCGGTGGTTCCGAACCCCGTATGCGAGGCGAGAACAGGCGCGGCGTCCAGCACGAAGATTTCGCCCCGCGGGGTGAATCGCCGCTCGATCTCCGCCTTAAGCTCCCGGGCGGCTGTCTGGTTGTTCACGTGGGTAACGGCGAAGTCCACGGGTTTTCGGGAATCGAGCTCTTTTTCCAGAGTCTTGAGGATGCGCTTGATCCCCCCTTCGAAGCCACGCACGAGCCCGTCGGACACCGCGTGTCCGGACTCGTCCAGCGTCATCACCGGCAGGACGCCGAGCAGCTTGGCGAGCAGCCCCTTGCGTTTGCTCACCCGGCCGCCTTTGACCATCCAATCGACGCTCTTGACCGCCACCAACAGGCGAAGTCGGTCGACAAGGCGCCGGGCAAGGGAGACAACCTCATCGGCGTCCGCTCCGGCTTCGACGGCCTCCGCCATTCGCCTGACCACGAGCCCTACCGCGACGGAGACGTTCTTCGAGTCCACGACGTCTATTGAGACGCCCTCCGGCAGCTCTTTCGGGATCCCGGTCCGTGCCGCGTCCACGGTTCCGCTCAGGGCCCCGGAGAGCGTCAGGGTTATGATGCGGCGGTAGTGAGCGCTGAGAAAGCCGTACTGCTTGCGGAAATCGTAGGCGGTGGGCTGAGAGGTCGTCGGATGGGGGCGGCCTTCTTCGGCGAGAAGCTCGTAGTAGCGCCCGGGGCGGAGTCCGATTTTGTCCACGTAGCGCTGCATACCGAAGTTAATCGATAGCGGCACCATGGCGATGTAGGGTTTCTCGGTGAGTTCCTGCGGAATGTCACATGCGGAGTCGACAACGATTGCGACCTCGCCATGCGCCGTATGGGCCGTTTCGAACTGCTTGGTCATATCGTCGGCTTTGGGGCCGATCACCTCCCCGTAGGTGCCGGCGTGCTCGAAGACCGCTTCCGGGGTATCGGTGTGGACGTGAATACGGACCTTTTCCCGGGATCCGGCGACGATGAGCGAGTTGCCCAGGGGCTCGAGTTCCTTCCGCAGTTTAGCAAGGGGAATATCCGTTCCGGCGACGAGGCATTCGGTACAGTACCGCGTGTCGATTTGGGCATCGATAGCGGTAACGGTGGGTTCGGAAAACTCGGCGAGCTCCGGCAGTTCGTCCGCTTCACGGAGCCGCCCCCGGGTAATGAACAGGTGGATGCCCTCGATGATGTGCACGAATCCGAGCGCTCCCGCGTCTACGACGCCTGCTCTGCGAAGCGACGGAAGCTTCTCGGTGGTATGCTCGAGTGCCTGCTTCGCAGCATAGAACGACTCGGTGAACACATGGAGAAAGTCCGAAGACTTCATCGAGTGTTCCGCCAGGCTGTGACCCCAGCTGCGAAGCACCGTCAGGATGGTGCCCTCCTTTGGGCTGGAGAGAGCCTCATATGCATAGCCGACGGCGTTGCCGATTCCCTTTGCAAAGGCCCGGGAGGAAACGGTGATCGCATCGTGGAACTCTTCGGCGAGACCATAGAAGAACTGGGCGAGGATCGCGCCGGAATTGCCGCGGGCTCCCATGAGTGCGGCGTCCGCGGCTACACGGGTCGTGACGGCGACGGAACGGTCGTCGGTGGTGCTCAAGCCGTGCAACACGGCGACAATTGTGCCCGCCATGTTCGTTCCGGTGTCACTGTCGGCGACGGGAAACACGTTGATCCTGTTGAGCTGGTCGGTGTACGCAAGGAGCCGCTGCCCGCCGACGATAAGCGCGCGTTTCAATCTCCGCCCGTCTATATAGCGAATATTCATCGACCTGTTCTCCACTGTGACCTCATGGGGGTATACATAACCTACGCCCCCGGATAGGGGAGGTCAAGTATCGACCGTCGGATCGGCACCCGGCCGGACCGGCTCCGCAATGCCGCGGCGATCTCGATGCACCCGGCTATCCTTTGTATCCTTTGAACCCCGTGCGGGATTTTGTGTATACTGAACGATGACGAGAATGTCTTTGAAGCGAACCTCAGTATTGGGGCACAAGGAGCGACGAATATGAACAAGACGATACAGGCCGCCCTCGGCGCAGAGGCGGAGGCGCTGCTCAACTATAAAGCCATGTTCCCGGCGGATCAGCTGCACTTGCCCGGTCCCGATTTCGTCGATAGGGTGTGGGTTGGTTCCGATCGCAGCCCGGCGGTGTTGCGTAATCTCCAGCTTCTCTTCGATCATGGGCGGCTCGGTGGTACCGGGTACCTGTCCGTTCTTCCCGTCGACCAGGGGGTGGAGCATTCGGCCGGTGCGAGCTTTGCGCCGAACCCCGCGTATTTCGATTCGGAGAACATCGTGAAGCTCGCCATCGAAGGCGGCTGTAACGCCTGTGCCTCCACGGTCGGCGTGCTCGGGTCCGTCGCTCGTAAGTACGCCCATAAGATCCCCATGATTGCAAAGGTCAACCACAACGAGCTGCTGACGTACCCTAATACATTCGACCAGATCATGTTCGGTAACGTGGACATGGCCTTCGACATGGGCGCCGTAGCGGTAGGCGCCACGATCTACTTCGGCTCTCCGGAATCCGCACGACAGATCGTGGAGGTCTCCGAGGCCTTCCACCGGGCCCACGAGCTCGGTTTGGCCACGGTGCTGTGGTGCTACCTCAGAAACAATGCGTTCAAGACCAAAGACGCGGATTATCACGTGGCCGCCGACCTCTCGGCTCAGGCCAATCACCTCGGCGTCACGATCGAGGCCGACATCATCAAGCAGAAGCTGCCGGTGGTGAACCGGGGTTATAAGGCCATGAACATGGGCGAGTCCGGGTACGGCAAGATCGACGAGCGGGTATATACCGAGCTGGCCGAGGATCACCCGATCGATATGACGCGGTATCAGGTCATGAACAACTACATGGGTCGCGCCGGTTTGATCAATTCCGGCGGTGCCTCGAAGGGAAAGGGCGACGTCGAAGCTGCGGTGCGAACCGCGGTGATCAACAAGCGCGCCGGTGGCATGGGATTGATTTCCGGCCGCAAAGCCTTTCAGCGTCCCATGAAGGAAGGTGTCGAGTTGCTGAATGCCATACAGGACGTCTATCTCGATCCGGATGTGACCATCGCATAGGCGTTGTGGGTGCCCGGCCGCCCG
>JBKHEN010000143.1:0-6345 GCA_046540795.1 Spirochaetaceae bacterium
CCCGGGCCCGGGATGCAGGTGCTGCAGGCGGCGGCCATCTCGTTTTTCATGAACCTCTTCTTCGCGCCCGTGATGATGATGACTCACCACCTCACCGACACCTATATCGCCGACTACGGCGGCCGCTTTCCACTCTCGAGCTTCCGCCTCCGTCCCCTCCTCGGCAGGATCAACTGGGACAAGATGTGGGGGTTCGTCTACAAAAAGACAATTCCGTTGTTCTGGATCCCGGCCCACACGATAACGTTTTTGCTGCCCGAGGAGCTCAGGGTGCTCTTCGCCGTGGTCCTCTCGGTGGTGCTGGGCCTGCTTCTGACCATATCCGGCAAGTAGTAACGCCGCCCTCCCTTTCCTCAGCCAGACATGCAAGCGGGCCGCCGGCGGCGGTCCACCGCTCGCCTCGCGGCCCGTCGGCGGGGCTACCAGCGCCTCGGGCGTCTATCGGTACACGGGCTCGAGCCCCGTCTGGAAGTGCCGCAGCCGGAGCTCCGCGCCTCGGGTGATCCGAACCTTGGGGACGACCTCGCGGTTGCGGTAAAGCTCGGCGACCGCCTCGATGCAGTAGTCCATATGCCCCTTGGAGTAGGCGTTCCGCGGGACGGCAAAGCGTACCAGGTTGAGCACTTTCTCCCGCTCGCCCTCGGGACGCTGGTCCCACTCGAAGGCAAAGGGTCCGAGCTCCGCGGCGCGGATTCCGTAGCGCTTGATAAGCTCGATGGTGAAGCCGACGCCGGGAAAGTCCTCGGTCTTCATGTCGGTGCCCGCAAAGAACCGGTCCATGTCGAGGTACACCGCGTGGCCGCCGGCAGGCAGAATAACCGGGAGGCCGTGGTCGGCAAATCCCCGGGCAAGATACCGGGTTTGCAGAATCCGCTCCCGCAAGTACGGCTCCCGCACCACTTCCTGAAGGCCTACGGCAAGGGCCATAATGTCGCGCCCGCTCAGTCCGCCGTAGGAGTCGTTCCCGAAGGTGAGAATCTGTTTCTCTTTTAGGCGCACGCCGATATCGCCGGCTATCGAGTACTTGTGGTGGAACACGCCGCGGTCACGGAAGAACAGCCCGCCGCCCATATTTGCCAGTCCGTCCTTCTTGAAGCTGATGGTGAACCCGTCGGCAAGGGAGAACATCTGTTGGACGATGGCGCGGATGCTCTTCTTCTCGTATCCCCGCTCGAAGCTCTTTATGAAGTAGGCGTTCTCCGCGTACCGACAGGCGTCGAGAAATAGCGGAATGTCGTATCTATCGGCGATCTTCTTCACCGCTTTGACGTTCTCCATGGAGACGGGCTGTCCGGCGACGGTGTTGTTGGTCACGGTGATGTAGATGAGCGGAATCGCCTCGGCACCCTTCTCCTCGATGAAAGCCTCGAGCTGCTCGGTGTCCATATCGCCTTTGAAGGGATTGCTGCGCTCCATGTCCGCCGCGGGGAACTCTGCGGTAACGTCGCCGGCGTAGATATTGACCGGCTCGATTCCCACCGCCGCTATGTTCGCTCGGGTGGTGTCGAAGTGCCCGTTGTTGGGTATGTAGTAGCTGCCGCCCTCTCCGTCTCGCTCGCGCAGAACCTGCATGAGCGTAGAGAACAACAAATACTCCGCCGCCCTGCCCTGAGGACAGATGAACGCGTTCGGTCGCTCGAGTTGGTACACGCCGCCGTTGACGAAACCGCCTTGAGCGGAGGTCAGATAGAGCTCTTTGGCAAGCACCTGCGGGTTCGCCTCTCCGGAGAGGATCGTGTGCATCTTCAGGTGCGGCTTGTCTCCCCGCTCGAACACGTCACGCACCGCGTCGAGGAGGACGTAATAACCCTTGTTTCTGCCGTAGGACTCGTCGCCGTGAAACATGGCCGCCCACTGCAGGTCCGTCATCGCGGTGGTTCCGCTGTCCGAGAGAAAGTCGAGCACCAGGAGGTCCGCCGGAAACGAGAAGACGTTGTACTCGGTCTCCTCCTGGGCCCGCGTCCGCTGCTCCTCGGTCGTCTCTTTGAGTGTCCGCACCACCAGGTTCTTGCTGTTCGGTACGGGCACTCCGAGCTCATGCATGTCTTTCACGTTCTGTGCTCCTTCCGCACTCTTTAGTCCGCCTTTGAGCGCCCGTTTATTCCACGCGGGCAACGGCCTCGATCTCGACTTTGGCCCCTTTCGGCAACTCGGCAACGGCTACGGTGCTTCGCGCCGGGAACGGCTCGGTGAGAAACGACTGATACACCTCGTTCACCGTGGGAAAATCCGCCATCCGGGTGATGAAGATCGTGCACTTCACCAGATTCCCGATTTCGGCACCCGCCGCTTCGAGGATGTGCTTGATATTCGTCATCGACTGCCGTGCCTGCTCGCCCACGTCATCGCTGACGATCGTTCCTTCCGGAGTCAGCGGGAGTTGGCCGCTGGTGAACACCAGATCTCCGGTCTTGATGGCCTGTGAGTACGCACCGATAGCCGCGGCGGCCTTATCCGTGGCGATTTCCTTGTTCGAGCTCATAGCTACCTCCTCATCGTATACTGCATAGCTTTCGGCACGCCGTACCCCGAAGCGGCTACCGGAACCGCGCGATTGCCCGTTCGAAGCCCGGCATTGCACCGGTTATCGTATCATCCGAGACGCAAAATGACAGTCGGAAATGCCCGGGCAGCCCGAAGCCGCTGCCGGGCACCCCCAGCACCAGCTCTTTTTGCAGCGCCTGCACGAACGCAACGTCGTCCCCACCCGGCGCTTTCGGCATGAGATAGAAGGTGCCGGCGGGCTCGACAAAATCATAGCCCAGCTCTCTGAGCCCGTCACAAATCAGGCGGCGTTTGCGGGCGTACTCGCCGATATCGACGGTCTCTCCCTGCAGTTTGGCGATCACCCGCTGCATAATCGCCGGCGCGTTTACGAAGCCCAGTATCCGGTTACACAGAATGATCCCGCCGATGACGTCGTCATGATCGTCGAGCTCCGGATGTACCGCCGCATAGCCTATCCGTTCCCCGGGGATCGAGAGGTCCTTGGAGTAGGAGGTAACGACGATGCTGTTCCGGTAGTGAGCGAAGACGCTCGGCACCTCCGCGTCGTCGTAGACGATGGCGGCGTAGGGCTCGTCGCTGACGAGATAAATCGTGCGCCCGAGCTCCCGGCTCTTGCGCTCCAGGAGCTCTCCGAGCGCCGCCAGCGTCCGAGCCGGATACACGGCGCCGGTGGGGTTGTTCGGCGAGTTGATGATCACCACCGCCGTCTTCGGGGTGATTTTCCCCTCGATGGCCTCGATATCGAGATCAAAGGTTTCGGCGGTGGGGGCAAGGGTGAGCGTGGCACCGTGGTTATCGGCGTAGAACCCGTATTCGACGAAGTAGGGAACCATCGCAAGCACCTCGTCTCCCGGGTCAATCAGCGCCTTTATGACCGCGTTCAGCCCGCCTCCGGCGCCCACGGTCATGACGATCTCCCCGGCGGTTACGTCGGCTCCATGCCGCCGCGAGACGAACTCCGCAACGGTCTGTCGGACCTCCGGATAGCCGGCGTTCGGCATGTAGCCGTGCTTGTTCGGCGCCTCCTCGCGAACCGCCTCCGTTAGCGCCCGTTGAAACGACGGCGGAGGCGGAACGTTGGGATTGCCGAGGCTGAAATCGAACACGTTCTCCGCGCCGTGCTCCGCCTTCAACTTCGCGCCGGCCTCGAACATGCGCCTGATCCACGACGACTTCTCCATGAACTCTTTGATCTTCTCAGATGCCGCCATACAATCCCCCCCTATCCGTCGAGGCTGCGCCCCACCTCGAAGGCCCTCCAGTTGCCCTCGACAAACTGCTGCGGCACCGCCTCCGCGATGGCGCTCCGCCACGCCTCATCCGGCAAGTCGATGCGGGACGCCAGCACCCCGAGCAGTGCGACGTTTGCGAACTTGCCGTTCTCGATGCGGGATTTCAGATCTCTCGGATCCACAAAGACGACGCTCCCCGCCCGGCGCTCGATCTCCTCGCGAATCCCTTCGGGATACGTCTCGGTCCCTGCCGGGGTAATGCGCTGCTCGTTTACGATCACGGCGGTGTCACTACGCGCGTAGTCGAGCCATCTGAGCGTTTCCATGAGCTCGAGGGAGAACAGGACGTCGGCCTCCCCGCGTGAGATGGTTGGCGAGTGGATCGTCTTCCCGAAGCGCACGTGGCTGAACACCGAGCCCCCGCGCTGGCTCATGCCGTGAATCTCACTCTTCTTCGCGTCGTGGCCGGCGTGCATCGCAGCCTTGGTAAGGATGTTGCTTGCTAAAATGATGCCCTGGCCGCCGACCCCTACCATGAGAACGTTCACGGTATCCGCCTTCGCTCGCGCATCCGCCGTCACGCCTATATCGGCCATCACGCCGCCCTCCGCTTTTTCATCTTCTGCTTGAGAATGACGCAGGTTCCTTTGACCACGAGTAACGACATCCCCGAGCGGGTGCGCAGTTCATTGATTGCCGCTTCGATCTCATCGGGCTTATACGCATTCACCATCCGGTAGTTCTCGGCTTCGATCCCCACCGCGGCGGCAAGCTTTTCATAATCGAGCTTGAAGCTCTCGGTGTGGTCGATCCGCTCGCCGGAAAAGGGATTCGGCTGCATGCCGGTCATGGCGGTGGTGCCGTTATCGAGCACGATGACCAGCCCGTGCCGCCCGTTGTATGCGGCGTTTATCAGCCCGGCTATGCCGGAATGCGCAAAGGTGGAATCACCGATAACGGCAACCGTGTCGCGCTTGTGCCCCTCGCCTTCGGCAATCTCGATTCCCTGCGCCACCGTAACGCTTGCCCCCATATCCACGCAGGTGTCCATCGCATTGAACGGTGGAAGCGCCCCGAGGGTATAGCACCCGATGTCGCCGGTGACCTTGAGATCGTTCTCATGGAGCTTTTCGAATACCGCCCGGTGGGGACACCCGGGACACAGCGCCGGCGGCCTCGGCGGAAGGCGAAGCCCGTGGCTCAGTCCCGCCTGCTGCGTTTTCGCGCTGTGCACGCCGGCCTTCTCGAGAGCCTCCCGGATGCGGTCGGCGCTGAGCTCCCCGAGCACCGGCACGTATTCCTTCCCCTCTACCTGCAATCCCCACGCTTTCATTCGCAGCTCGAAGAACGGGTCGAGCTCCTCCACCACGATGAGACGTCCCACCCGGGAGGCAAACTCCCGGATAAGCTCCTCGGGCATGGGATGAACCATGCCCAGCTTGAGCACCGATGCATTCGGATAGAGCTCTCGCACGTAGGTATACGCGATTCCGGCTGTTACGAATCCGATCTCCGGATCCCCCGGTTCCATCCGGTTCACGGCAAGCTCGTTGGCGTCCTTCGTTATGCGCCTCAGACGTTTCTCTACCTCCACATGCCGGGGCCGTGCGTAGGCGGGGATCATCACGTATTTTCGAATGTTCCGCTCGAAGCCCCCCGGGGGCGGAAGCTCGACCCGCGACTCCGGCGTCACCACGGTCTGCGAATGAGATATCCGCGTGGTGCTTCTCAGCAGGACCGGCGTATCGTAGTTCTCTGAGATCTCGAAGGCAAGCTTGGTGAACTCCTTTGCTTCCTGCGAATCCGAAGGCTCGAGCATGGGTAGCTTTGCATGGTAGGCGTAATTGCGGTTGTCCTGTTCATTCTGGGAAGAGTGCATGCTCGGATCGTCGGCTGTGACGACTACGAGGCCGCCTTTCACCCCGATGTAGGAGCCGGTAAAGAGAGGATCCGCCGCGACGTTCACGCCGACGTGCTTCATCGTGACGAGAGTGCGCGCGCCGGCCAGAGCCGCACCGATGCCGACTTCGAGGGCCACCTTCTCGTTGACCGACCATTCGGTGCTCACGCCTTCGTACTCGGTAAGGCTCTCCAATATCTCGGTGGAGGGCGTGCCGGGATAACCGGTTCCAACCCGGCACCCGGCCTCCCAGGCGCCGCGAGCAATGGCCTCGTTACCCGACAGTAACAGCTTTTCCATCTATTTCTCCTCCGGGGGACGAACACTTTATTGTACCCCCACGATTCGGAAACGGTCAACGAAAGAATCTTTCACTAATGTATTCCCAAATCACACACCCAAATTTCACGGAATCCGCCGACGCCTCGGAGATCTTCTCAGGCGAGTGAATATGCAGCACACAGGTCCATACTGCATATTCACAATGAAAGAGGGGTCTCACATCGTGTCCACCTCTCATCGGAGGCCGGAGGCTCGGTAGGTGGGTGACGGCCCTTTCCGCCCAGGCCGGCGACATGAGCGGCTGGTTACTGATGGGGTTGCCGGGAGCCGTTCCGCTCATGGGTACCAGCCGGAGCTGGATTGCCATCGGGCCATTCGCAGGTACGATGGTCAATTGGCTGATGGCCGCGCCCCGGCCGCAGG
>JBKHEN010000144.1:0-6228 GCA_046540795.1 Spirochaetaceae bacterium
CGATTGTGCGGGCTCGCGCCCTTGTCCGACGGCGGAATTTTGGATATTTTGGCAATATGAATTTTGCAGACTTAGATCTACATCAGGATCTGCGCCGGGGCATCGACGGCATGGGCTTCGTAACCTGCACCCCGGTTCAGGAGCGGACCTTCGAGCACACCCTCGGCGGCCGGGACGTTACCGTACAATCACAGACCGGCACGGGGAAGACCGCCGCTTTTCTCATAACGATATTCGAGCTCCTTTCCCGGGATGAACGCTTTCAGGGCAGGCAAGCCTACATCGTCGCTCCCACCCGGGAGCTCAGCGTGCAGATCGAGCGGGAGGCTCGCCGTCTCGGGGCGCATATGCCCTACCGCATCGCGAACTTCTACGGCGGGGTGGGTTACGGTCCGCAGGAGAAGGCACTGGCGGAAGGAGTCGATATCATCATCGGGACGCCGGGGCGCCTGCTCGATTTCCATCGGTCCAAGAAGCTCCCGTTCGACAATATCGGCATCGTCGTCATCGACGAGGCGGATCGGCTGTTCGACATGGGGTTCTATCCGGACATCCGTCGGATGATGCGGGACATGCCCCCGCGGGAGAAGCGGATGACCATGTTGTTCAGCGCCACGCTCACGGTGAAGGTCAGGAACATTGCGTGGCAGTATATGAACGACCCGGTGGAGATCGATATCGAGCCGGAACACGTTACCGTGGACACGGTGGAGCAGGAGCTCTACCACGTGGCGAGAGAGGAGAAGCTGTCCCTGGTGCTGGGGTTACTCAGGCGATATCGACCGGAGAGCGGCCTGATTTTCACCAACACGAAACAGGCGGCGGAAGAAGTGGCGCTCAGGCTGCAATACAACGATTTTTCCGCGCAGTACATCATCGGTGATCTTCCCCAGCGAAAGCGCATGAAGCTGATAGACGGCATGAAAGAGGGCTCCCTGCGGTTTCTCGTAGCGACGGACGTCGCCGCTCGGGGGCTTCATGTGGAGGACCTCGACATCGTCGTTAACTACGATATCCCCGAGGACCCGGAGAATTACGTGCATAGGATCGGCCGAACGGCCAGGGCCGGGCGCAAAGGTCGCGCGGTTTCTCTTGCCTGTGAACGCTATGTCTACGGGCTCGAGGCCATTGAGAAGCTCATCGGTATGAAGATCCCGGTCGGCTCGGTGGGAGATGAGGACTTTGCTTATGACCACAGTGCCGGTATGCCGCTCGGGCAGGTGCGTAAGAAGCTCGGTGTGAAGCGGGATCGGGTACCGATCGCCCACGCCTCCGGAAGCTCGAGGAGCGCCGGGAGTAAGGCTGCCAGAAGCGGTAAAGGGAGCCGAGACTCTAAGAGCTCTAGAGGCACTCGTGAGTCTACGGGCTCGCCGAGGGGTGAGAGGAGCTCTCACGACCGCGGCCCACGCCACAAGGACAAGCAGCATCCGCAAGCCCATCACAAACCCTCTCGTCGCACCCATCATCAGCCGAAGCCCTCCGGGACAACCTCCGTGGAGGAACGGCTCGAGTACTACAGACGGAAGTACGGTGAAGACTTCGAGCTCACCGATTCGAGCAGCGGCTCCGCGAAGGAACAGGAGTCGCAGCCGGAAGGGGAGCGGTCGGCTTCACCCGGAGAAAGGCGAGGAAAGGCCTCCCGGGGGACGGGGTGGCGGCGTATCGGGCGGCTCTTCGGCCGTGGTCAGAAGCCTGAGGGCTGACGGGTCGGTCGCGGGGCTCGCGGGGCTTGACACTTTGCAGACGCTGTCATAGGTTATTGATTCCACAGGCCGATAACCCGAGCCAATTCGTGTTTGCGTTGTGAGGAGTTTTTTCACATGGCTAGGAATGAGAAAGCCAAGGGTAAGATTGTACGCCGCTTCGGTGTAAACATCTTTGGCAACGAAAAATACGACCGACTGCTCAAAAAGAAGCCGAAGCCCCCGGGTGAGCCCAAGAAAGGCCGTATCCGTCAAACGGAATACGCCCGTCAGCTTGCTGAGAAGCAGAAGCTCAAATGGGCCTACGGACTGTCCGAGCGACAGTTCCGCAACCTCTTCTATCGTGCTAAGTCCATGAAGGGCGTAACCGGGACCAACATGCTCGTTCTGCTCGAGCGTCGGCTCGACAACATCGTGTATCGTCTTGGAATGGCGTCCAGCCGGGCACAAGCGCGACAGCTCGTTGCTCACGGGCACCTACTGCTCAACGGCCGCAAAGTGACCATTCCGTCGGCTATGGCTCGACCGGGAGATACGGTGTCCGCACGTGAGCGGAAGGCTACCCGGGACCTGGTGCGTCATCTCATGGCGGAAAACTCTACCCGGGCCGTGCCGCCGTGGCTCTCCATCGAAAAGGACCAGCTCAAGGGAAGCGTGGCCGTGCTACCAAGCCGTGATCTCATCCCCACCGTCGCCGAAGAGCAGGCAGTAGTGGAGTTCTACTCCAAGTAACAGCTTCGGTCCAACGGCTATCGCGCGGAAAACGTCTTCCTCCGGGGAGGCGTTTTTTGTTTGTGTGGATGCCGGGAAGGATCGAATGACGCTACGACGGAGTGAGGAAGACCCGACCATCCATGAGCAATCCTGTGCAATCCGATACACACATCGCCGATGTCTTTGCCCGACAGGAGACCACCTTCAGCTTCGAGTTCTTTCCGCCCAAGACGGATGAGGCCTGGAAGCGGTTGCTCGCGTCTATGCGGGATTTCGAGCTGCTCGGTCCGAGCTTCGTAAGCATAACCTACGGGGCCGGGGGCACCACACGTGAACGGACCCATGAGCTCGTGCTCGGCATTCGCACAGAGACCAATCTCCTTGCGGTTCCGCATCTGACCGCCGTCTGTCACACCCGGGCAGAAGTGTGGAGCATGCTCGAAGCCTACGCCGGATATGGAATATCAAACGTGATGGCGCTCATGGGCGATCCGCCCGGTGAGGAAAGTGGAGTGGATTGCCGGCGTGGGGACTTCGAGCACGCCGTCGACCTGGTTCGCCTGGTTCGGGAGTTCAACGCCGCGGGCCTCCATCCCGGACCGCGGGGCTTCGGGATCGGGGTGGCCGGGTTCCCCGAGGGTCACCCGGCCACCCCAAATCGCCTTCGGGAGACGGAGTACCTGAAGCAAAAAGTAGAGGCGGGCGCGGATTACATCTGCACGCAGCTGTTCTTCGACAATCACGACTTCTACGATTTCGCCGAGCGCTGCGAGGTAGCGGGGATCGACGTACCGATCATCGCGGGGCTCATGCCCATTGTCTCGCGTCGGAACTATCGCCGTATTCCCGACTTTGCCCTTGGCGCCCGCTATCCGGCGGAGCTGCAACGGCGGATGGCCGCCTGCACCACCGATGAGGAAGCCGCCGAGGTCGGGATCTCGTGGACGGCGGAGCAAGCGTCGGATCTCTTAGAGCACGGAGTCCGCGGGCTGCACCTCTACGTGCTGAACCGGGCCGGGGTCGCCAAAGAGGTGTACCGGCGGGTGGGACTCTTACCGTATAACGCTGCTGACCCGGAGGCGTAGCGGCCGCGGCCACCTCTGCGGTCGCCGCCACGCTATCGCCGGCCGCTACACCGCCGCCGGCCACAGGAGGCGCGGTTGCGCCCGTCCGCCGGCTGAGCCTCGCCCCGCGCCGTGGTGGTTTACGAGGACGGTGCGGACGCCGATACTGAAACGGGGGTGCATGCCACATGCGTAAGATGCCCGTCATTAGTTCCGACGAGGCCGTCAACGACCGGATCACGCGAATCTGCGGGAAATTCGATTATGTGTTCGAGCCGGTGTTCTTCGACAAGGCGGAGCCGGCGCTGGAGTACCTCAAGTATGAGCTCCCGGAAGTGAACGTCATCAACTTCGCGGATGCCGCCGTAGACCCCGGCGCGGTGTTGGATCTCATCAAGTCCGACCCGTGGTTACACTATGGCGGCATCATCGGGATACATCGCGGAGGGCAGGAACAGAAGCTCGCCGAGCACATGCCGGATTCTAACATCGTCAGCCTGATTCCGCGCGGCCAGTTCGTTTCAAGCTTCTTTCGCGTGCTGCGGATCGTCGTGCAGAACCGTCAGATCCTCTTCCAGCGAGGTATTCAGAGCTACCTCACCGGCACGATCTCGGGTAACCTCGTCATGGACAACGATCCGTTCAACGTGCACACCTACGCCAATCTGGTAACCAACTTCCTGTACAATTCGCACTACATCGACTATGAAACGAAAGAGCGCTTGCATGTGGCGCTTTTCGAAATGTTGATGAACGCGATCGAGCACGGCAACTGCCGGATAACCTACGAGGAAAAGAGCCGGTGGCTGGACTCCCACGGAGACATCATCGAGCTGATTCGATCGAAAGCGCAGGACCCGGAGATCCGCCGGAAGCGGGTACATTTTACGTACCGGATCACGCCGGAGCGTTCGTTCTTCCGTATTCGGGACGAAGGGGAGGGTTTCGACTGGCGCTCCCGCGTGGCCGCGGGTAAGAACGGGCCGAATCTTTCGTTGCACGGCCACGGTATCATGATGACGAGCCACTACATGGAGAACCTGCAGTACAACGATGCGGGAAACGAGGTCTCCTTCGAGCTTTCTCACGCCAACCGTGAGGTAAACGCCGTGCCGGGCATATTCCGGGGCCAAGAGGAAACTCGATTCCGCGATCGGGACGTCGTGTTCACCGAGGGTGAGGAATCGAACTATCTCTATTACATCATAGCGGGAAAACTCGACGTCTATTCCGGTGGCGAGCATCTCACCACGCTCGGACCGGAGGACATGTTCCTCGGAGAAATGTCGTTCCTGCTCAACGACAAGCGTTCCGCCACGGTAATCTCCCGCGGGCCGAGCTCACTTACCCGGATCTCCAAGAACGACTTCGTCAATGCGATCAAGGAGAATCCCCACTACGGAATCTTCCTCGCTCGACTTCTTGCACAGCGTCTGTCACGGCTCAACGTGCGTGTCGCCCGAATGAAAGAAGCCGAGCAACGCGATCACTCCTCCGTCGTGCGAACGGATGCGCTGTAGCCGAGGCGGTCGACGAAGTCGCAGATCTTGTCGAGGACCGCTCTGTCGCCCTCGTACTCTACCTGCACGGTTCCGGTCCCGCGATCCACGATGACGTCCCGGATGCCGTCGAGCTTCTTACCGAGATGCTCTATCGCAATGCTACAGGATGTGCAGTTTGCCCCTTCGAGATCGAGTATTGCTTTCTTGCTTTCAGTCGCCTGTGCCATGGGCAAAAGATACAAAAGATTATAAGAGTGGTAAAGATTAACCGTTGCAGGTGGCGCGGGCCCTTAGTATATTTCGCCCGGAACGATGGATGCGCGCAGGCTGTTCGGTTACTTTTTTCTATTCGTCGGAGCGACGCTCCTTCTCGTCGGGGCGTTTCATGCCGTGGGCACGCTGTCGTTTCTTGCCGACGCGCGAAGTACGGAAGGCACCGTCGTCGACTATGAGCTCGTCGAGGGCGCCGGGCCGCCGTTCGTCGGCGGCGACGCCGGAATCCTATATTACCCGGTGGTGACCTTCGATACCTTCGCCGGTCAACGGGTACGGTTTAGCTCCCCGGCGGGCCGCAACGCGCGGGTTTATGATATCGATGCTCGGGTGTCGGTGCTCTACGACCCGGAGAAGCCACAGCAGAGGAGCCGACTCGATACCTTTCACGGTTTGTGGGGACGGACCAGTGTGTTCGCCGGACTCGGGGGTATTTTCATTGTTTTAGGGCTTCTTGTGCCCCACGGGTTCGGTGGCGGGCGCCGCGGCAATCCCTTTGCGTAGACGGTCACCCGCGAGGCCGGAGGTTACCGTGAGACTGGAGGAACAACGCCGACAGGAAACGGAGAAGGCGTCTCGGGCGCTTGGTGAAATCGTCTCATTGCTGCGTGAGGGCACCGAGCCTGTTCATATAGCACGACGGATTGCCGCTCAGTATGAGGTGGACGAGAGCAAGGCGTTCCGTTGGGTGGAGGTGGTTGCTGAGAGCTTCGAGCGGAGCCGACGCCGTATTGCGTTGCCGGCAAGCGTCGTGGTTTGGGCGGGTGGGCTGGTTGCAGCCACGGGAGCCCTGCTTGCGCTGCTCGGCGTCACCGTTCCCTCAATCGTTCCGGGACTCCTATCGGGACCGGCGGTACTCGTGGTGCTCGGAGGCGCAGTCCTTGCCGGGGGGCTCCTGATCGGGCTGCGCGCACGACGGCTTGCCTCGGTCAACGAGGAGGATATCGGCGGCTGAGTAACGCCCAGCCGCCG
>JBKHEN010000145.1:0-6186 GCA_046540795.1 Spirochaetaceae bacterium
TGCGGAGGCAATTGAACTCGTGCGCTCGTTGATAGGCGGCCGCATCATACCCTTCGTAGACGACACCGCAGCGGAGGCTGCTCGATTGTTCAACGCCGCGGGCCGGGTGCGCAGGCTCCGCGTCGAAGCGATGATCGCCGCAACTGCCCTTCTAGCCCGCGCCCGTCTTGCCACGGAGAACCGCTCTGATTTCCACATGTTTGCCGAACCCGCGTTGGAGCTCCTATAGGAAGCAACAGCCGAACTCACGGCAGAACGCCACGAGACTCTCAGGAGACCGCGATGACCTCGCTTCCGACAACCGTCGAACCGCCGCCGGCAAGTCCCGCAAGGGCCGCCAAATCGTCGAGAGCGGCGCGGATCTTCGCCTCTTCCACGCCCGGCACGCCGTAGGCCACGTAGAGGATCCGGGTCGTCTGCTCGGTCATCATGCCGCAGACGCTCTGTCCGTAGACCACCGCCGCGAGGACGGTGTCTCCGTCACGCAGGTGGATATCGCCGTCTTTTAGCGCCTGCGTGCGGCCGTCGAGAAGATCGATCGTGCGCTCCGCGGAAGCTACATCGAAGGTGAGCGGCGGGGAAACGGCGTCGAGATTGTGCCCGGAGCAGAGCACAAAGGTCGATACCTCCGCGGCAAGCATGATCGATACGAGCGGAGATATGCGCGGAAGCGCCTTACCCTCGGCCGTCGAGGCAAGCTGCAGGAGCACGTGATAGCTCTTCTTGAAACGCCGGAAATGCCGCACGTAGTCGGAGATGACCGGGAGCCGCTTCAGTTCGCCACGCCCGGAAGTCCCATAGCGAGCGCCGGTCTCCCGGCTTCGCCGCTCGAGTTCCGCCTCGAGAGCGTCTGTGAAGGTAGGCGGCGTTTCGAACGCCAATGAAAGATAGCCGACGGAGCAGCCGGCATAGGCCGCACGGTAGGCGGGGGTGAGCTCAAGCATCGGGAGCCTCCGGTCACATTATTCCGGGGCGTTGCTCGCACCGTCAAGCCACCCGGAAGTATCAACGACCGTGTTGCACGAATCGTTCTAAGCGTCTCTGTGGAAACTACTTACAGGAAATTTTCCCGGAGAACCGAACCGGGGCGATCGCGGTCGGGCTAAGCCCTTTCGCCGCCCCGTTTTCTCCTATGTGCCTGCAACAAGCTTCTATATACCCTACTTGCCGCCTCGGATCACTTCTCCTATGATTCCCTGAGGATGCCGCGGGCGGCCGACGGAGGCCGACCGGATCGGCACCGCGCGCACCGTCTAACACGGAGACGACCTTGAGCGACGACAAAAGCGCCCTGCCAAAAAAGTACGGCCTCCCGAAACTGCGCCGGGCGGCGCTCGAACGCCTCGCCCGCGCGTACGCCGACGATGATCTGGAGCTCGAAGACTACGAGCGCCGCACCGGCGAAATCCATGCCGCCGAAACCGTGCAGGAAGTTTCCCGCGTCATGGCCGACGTTCCCGATTTTCACGTTGACGAGGCCGGCCGGCACGGCCCCGGCAAGCAGCCGTTCGGACACCCGTCGCCGCATGCGGCAGTCCCGCCCCCCGGGGAAGAGGGAGAGCACGGGACTGCGGTACAGATTCTCGGTGACAGGGACATCGCCCTCGGTGATTTTCGCGGCGGAGCCATGAACGTGTTCTGCCTGCTCGGGGATACCAGGATCGATCTCGGTGACCTCGGCCCCCGTGACACCGTGGTCGTAACCGATTACGGCGCCCTCGGCGATGTCCTCGTACGGGTGCCCGCCGGAGCGGAGGTCATAGAGCGGCGAATCGTGGTGCTCGGAGACTTCAAACGCGGACCGGTCCGAACTTCGGGAGGCCGGCGCAACACGCGCTGGAAACTGGAAAAGGGAAGCGGAGGAGCGCCGCGCCGTCGCGTAGCCGGTCCCGGAGGAAAGACGGGCAACGAATCTCCGACGTCGAACGCCCCGGCGCCACGCGTGGTACTGCGAGGGTTCAGGCTGCTCGGCGACACGACAATCATCGAGGTCTGAGCGAACAGTCGAGCCCGCTCTGCAGGCCTACGGCGTTCGCGCAACCCTCAGGCCGAGGGTGAACCACTCCGACTGGGGACCGCGGCCGTTCTTGCGGTTCGATACCCAGATATCCCGATCCGCGTCGAGGAAGGTGCCGCCCCGGTAGGCTCGTCCGCTCCCCCCTGCCGGTCCGCGATAGTTGGTCCGCGTTCCGCTCGGATAGCCGGCGCGCCAGTCCCAGACCCACTCTTCGACATTCCCGCTCATATCGTAGAGGCCGAGCTGATTCGGATCCTTCCGGCCGACCGGCCGGCTTCCGCCGGCGGTGTCGGCGCTGTCCCCGAACCAGGCAACGCGGTCGATTCCGGCATCCGTGGTGCTCGTAGCGCCGCTCGCATAATTGTAGTCGGTCTGGCTGTGGCCGTCGATGTAGGTTGCGGCGTAATTCCACTCCCCCTCGCTCGGCAGGCGGAAGCCGTCGCTCGCGTCCCAACGCTCTTCCACGCCCACCAGATCGTCGAGATAATCGGGATCGCTCGTGATCGAGCTTCGCACCGGGTCTCCGTTCGGCAGGTAGTAGACCGGCGTGAGGCCGGCCATCTCGCTGTAGGCGTTCGCCCACGCGATGGAGTCGTACCAGCTCACCATCGTCACGGGTTCATACCGCCCTGAGTTCGGCGCCGACCCGTCGCCTCGATTGTCGTTGTTTCCCTGCCGTCCGAGATGCTCGAAGACGTAGCCGTTTTCCTCGGCCCAGACCCGCACGGTGTACCAGAGATCATAGGTGACTTCATACATGCCGAGCTCGAATGCGGAGATGTTGTGCGTGAACGTGTCGACAAAACCAACAAACTCCTCCTGCCAGAAATCACCCGCCGGAACGGGGACCATTTCGGTGTAGCTCAGGTCCGACAGGTAGTCGATCGTGAACGTTGCCTCCCGCGGGGCGCTTGTCCCGTGGTCGTTCGCGACGGCGATTGCCCGGATCGTCGCGGTTGTCCCGTGATCATTCAGCGGGATCGGTCCGGAGTATTGCGCCGAGCCGGTGTCCGGAGCGCTCCCGTCGAGGGTATAGTAGATTGCGGCGCCCGCAGTCCCGGAAGTCAGTTCGACTTCAATGTCGGAACCGTACACACCGCCGGCAGGTTCGTAGGTGACCGGCTCCGCCTCGGGCCGGCCGGGCTCGACCGGCTCCGCCTCGGGCCGGCCCGGCTCGCTGTTGCCGAGGGCGTTCGGGCACCCGCTCAGAAGCACAACCATCGCCGTAACACCGAGAGCGATCCGCAGATGCGCTCCCCGTCTCCACACACGATCCCCACGCTTCACCATAGGATACCTCCCTCTCAGCGGCGTCGGCTGAACATTACTCATTAGCTCAGAAATAGTCCAGCAAAAGATGCCGGTTTTTCGCGAAAGTGTTTAACAGCCGGACAGCTATGGAGTGCCTGAACTGAGCGATTCTCCGTAGTTGGGACTCTGGAGGGCCGATAACCGCCGCGGCGGCCGTAGATTTTGGCCTCTTACAACTGCCGGTGGGAGACACACAGGGTGTTTCCGGCTATTCCGGGTCAAATCAAGCGCGTGAGGGCGGCAATGGCCGAGCCCGATGACACAGCTCTCTCGTCCGGGAGCATTGGGCTGGTAGGTGCGGCGCTGTTACGGTACGAGCGGATTTCCCACCGCACGCCTTCGATCGGCCGTTACGGGATTGCGCTCCGAGGCTGGTCTTCTGTAATTCACCCTTTCCACCCCGGCGAGCAGGTGGTACGCTGCGTGAAGGCAGGCAGATTTAAGGAAGGAGTTGGTATCATGCAGCGCGCCGTCGGTCGAATCGTAGGCCTCACCGCAGCCCTCATTGCCTTGCCACCCGGGCTTTTTGCCGTCCTCCTTTGGTTTTACGGCGTTTGGGAGCTCGAGCCGCTTCTGTTCGGCTACATGCTCGGCTCCCCGTTGGTATGGCTGGTTATCATCGTGACGGTAGGATGGCCGGTGCTTCACGCGCGGCACAGCGTGCACCTCTTTGAGCGCTACGACGCCGAGCCCACCGAGGAGAATGCCGCCCGCGCCCGTCGTCCCATTCGCGCCTTTCCGCGGGTGGTGCTCATATTCATCTTCGCCTCCGGCGTCTTCGGGCCTCAGATGACGATGCTTTCGGCTGCGAACCCTGAGTTTTCACTCGTAGCCGACACGGCTGTCGCCATTTCCCTGGAGCGATATCTCGTCACCACCTTGCTCGGGCCCGCGGTGATGTTCGTGCTCGCCACACCTGGCTATCTTAGTCTCGTAGGCCTCTTTGAAAGAGCCGCCGGAGGGATTCCCCCGGAGCGGGGCCGCATCTTTTCCATCGCCAATAAACTGACCGTGGGCTTTCTCTTTGCTCCGCTGGTGGTAACGCTCCTTTTCACCGCGCTCGTTATCGCCGTCTCGAGCGATGTCTCGGCAGCGCTCGCGGCCGACAACGGATGGCTCCTCTCACGAGTCGTTGTAACCGTCGCCCTCTCCATTGCAATGATCGCCACCAACCTGCTCCTCGTCGCTCGACAGACTCGCCGTCCGATCCGCCGCCTCACCGACGGTATCTACGGCAAGTATCAACAGCTTCAAAGCGGTCAAGCTACCGACCTCGGCGAGCATGTTCACATCGAAACCCAGGACGAGATACGTCTGGTCGCAGAAGCCTTCAACAGCTTTCTCATGGAACTGCGGTCGATCATCGAATCGGCCCGATCAGCATCCGCCTCCTCGCGGAGCATGGCGGAATCGGTGCAGAACTCCTCCACCGACGCCACGAGCTCCCTCCAGACCGCCGCCGAGGGCAGCGATACGCTCACCGGGCGCGCCGACTCGCTCGACGGTGAGTCCCGGTCGAGTAACGAGGCGGTTCGAGACCTGGAGTCATTCACCGGGAGTCTGGTGGAACTCATGAATGAACAGGCCGCAGCTATGGAACAGGCGAGCTCGGCGGTGGAAGAAATGACGGCGTCCCTTCAAAGCATCGCTCACTCATCGGACGAGAAACTCTCTCTCGTAGAGGATCTCTATGGGAAGGCCGAGGAGGGGCGAACGAACATGGAGGAGGCCATCGAGCGTATGAACGAGCTCAACTCCAGCACGAGCACGATGCTCGAGACGATCGAGATCATCGACAACATCGCCGACCAAACGAACATGCTCAGCATGAATGCAGCCATCGAAGCGGCACATGCCGGCGAGGAAGGCAAGGGTTTTGCCGTTGTCGCCGAGGAGATTCGCAGACTTGCCGAGAACTCGCAGGAGAACGCCTCAGGGATTGCCGATGATTTGAAGTCGGCCGTCGAGCAGATCAAGACCTCCACGGAGACCCTACAGCAGACGAACGACATCTTTCAGACCACCTCACGGAGCGCCTCCGACGTGCGCGACGGCATGCAGGAGATGCGCAACGCCGTCAACGAGATATCTTCGGGCACGGACCAACTGACCTCTTCCATCACCAATGTGACGCAGCTCACCAGTCGCATCCGGGAGTCCGGATCGGAGATGTCCCAGCGCGTCGAGCAGCTGCGGGGCACCGTAGACAACTTGGCGGAGGTCTCCAGCACGGTGCGAGAGGGTGCCCGGGAGATCTCGTCGGTCATCGAGACACTGTCTCCGACCATGCAACGGCTCGCCGAGCGCGGAACCGAAGCAGTGACCAACCTTCAGAAACTCGAGCAGACCATCAACCGCTTCAGCCGGCATTGAGGAGTTCGTCATGATCGCCGATTACCCCGAGCGATTAAAACGCGGTGTCGTTAACGCCTCCACTCGACGAAGGTAGCTGAGGAAATTCGCCCCGAGGAAACCTCGGATCTCCTCCTCACTCCACTCGCCGGAACGGAGGAGGGCATCGATGATCATGGACCACTGGCTGTAGTCCTTCATGCCCCCCACCGACACACCGGCGGCAATTCCCATCTCTTTGGTGAAGCCCATTTTGAGTGCGGCGTCCACCATTGCCTCGGAAAGCTCCGACGGTACATCGGGGCTCCACAGCCCCCAATCGCTGCCGATACCGACCCGCCCAGGGCCGAGAACCTTCACCGCGTGCTCGAGGTGGCGCAAGAACGGGTCGAAACCGGGACCTTCACCGTTCGGCCCCTCCTCGTCGGTGAGGAAGGCAGGCATCAGGTAAAGACCGAAGTAGCCGTCTGCCTCCGCCACTGCCCGGAGCTCCTCGTCGCTCTTCC
>JBKHEN010000146.1:0-6149 GCA_046540795.1 Spirochaetaceae bacterium
CCCGCCGGCGCCGACCTCGTTCCCGCCGAGAAACGCGCGGCAGCGCCGAGGGTTGCCCGTGTCCTCCACCCGAGCCCGGCAAGCCCGAAAGCGAACCGGGGCTGGGCCGAAGAGGCTGAGGCGACGCTGGTAGAGCTCGGGGTATGGAGTGACCTACCTCGGTAACGGACCCGTCCCGTCACCCGTGGCGTGGACTACCCGGACCGGAGCCCCGACCCACCGGATTCGGGCCCGTCACGGGCGCTCGAGGGTGAGGAGCACCGGGAAATGATCCGATATCCCTTCATCCTCGGCCCCGGCTCCGTCCAGGCCGGGCCGGAGCGCCGCCCGGGGCGTACCGTCGGACCGCGTGGCAAAGGACGGGCGAACAACCTCGAAGGACTCGAAGCGAAGGCCCTGCCCGCTGAGCAGCTCCGCTGAGAGGAGGTGGTGATCGATCCGCAACCACTCCCCGCGGAAGTAGTAGCTGCCGGGCTCCTCGCTCGTATCCCACGGACAATAGAGCACCGGTGGCGGGAATTGCTCCTCCGACAGGGATTGCTCCTCCGCCTTAGGCTGCGCGCCGGCCGACTGCGACGCCGGCGGCGGCGCCCCCGAGACCATGGGGTTCCATCCGTCCGCCGACGGTGTCCCGCCGCCCTGAGCCACAACGAGCCCCGGATCCGAGGAGAGCAACAGCGCATCCGCCGGCGCGTCCTCCTCGGGAGGCGTGTTCACCGTCCGCAGCGCCGTCTCATAGGCCCCCTCCACCCGCCGAAACTCGTCCGGATTCTCGTTCAGGTCTCCGCTGACCAGCACCGGGACCGCGGGCGAGGCGGCGGTGAGCCGGCCGATTCTGCGCCGAAGGACCGCCGCCGCCGCTCTGCGAGCGGCCGACGTAGCCTCGGCACCGCCGGCCTTCGATTTCCAATGATTGGCAAACAGGTATAGCGGCTCCCCGGCCACGTCGATTCGGACTTCCAAAACGGCTCGGAGGGGCTTCTCGGCGTCCTCGGTCGGCACCCCGTGCACCCGCACCCTGCTCAAACGGTCCCGACTGAGCACGGCGACCTGCACCGCCGCCCCCTCCACCTCGGTGACCGCCGCGTAGCGATAGCCGAGTCCGGAGAGGTGGTTCTCCGCAAGCTCGGCAACCACCGCGGCGTTCTCTACCTCCTGCAGACAGAGCACATCCGGGCCGCCACGCACGGCACGCCGAATGACCCGTGCGACGCGCCGGGCTTTGGCCTCGGCGTCGGCGACGTCCCAGTGCCCCGAGCTCGGGTCGAATTCCGCATATTCGGTGCCGTCGGAGACACCGTCGAAGAGGTTCTGCAGGTTATACGAGAGCACCGTAAACGGGGTCGGCGCAGGCTCGGTGAGAAGGCTACAGCCGTGGCAGAACAGGGTCCACGCCGGCACTGCGACCGCCGTGGCAACCGCCACGGCCGGGAGAACGAATCGGCGACGTATTCGGGGTTTCATCACCCCATGTTACGGCGCTAACCGTCACGGTGCTTGCGTTTCGGCGAAAATCATGCCGTCGGAGCCGAAGGTTTAGGCGATCTCGCTGCGCTCGGTGACGACCTTCGAGATCAGGCCGTACTCCCGTGCATCCTCCGCGCTCATCCAGAAGTCCCGGTCGGTGTCCTTTTCGACTCTCTCCAGATCCTGCCCGGTTTCGTTGGAAATGAGCTTGTTGATGCGCGCTCGCATCTTCTCCAGCTCCCGGGCATGGATTTCGATGTCTGTGGCAACACCGCGCATACCGCTCAACGGTTGGTGAATCAGGTAGTGAGAATTGGGAAGCCCCAATCGATCCTCCGCTTTCGCCGCGAGAAGCACGAGAGCACCGGCACTGGCCACCAGACCCATACCGACGCTGTAGACCCGGGGCTTCACGAAGCGCATCATGTCGAATATGGCATACCCGGCATCCGCGTCACCGCCGGGGGAATCGATGAAGACTCGGATCGGATCCTCGCTCTGCTCTTCGAGCAGAAGCAGCTGCCGCACCACCCGCTCCGCGAGTGACTTATTGATCTCCCCGGAGACGAGGATAGTACGGGTCTTGAGCATACGCTGTATAAGCTGCTCATTTGCCAGCGTGTTCTGATCTTTTTCCTGGTCGTCGTCCTCGTTCTGCTGCACCATTCGATCTTCAATCATTGTGTAGTGGCTCCCTCTCATGGCTCCCTTGCTGGGGGAGATTCTGCTATAGTGCGCAATATACTAGCGAAGTGAGGTGAATCCAAGAACGATGGCTCGCTCGGGTTTCGTTGCGATCGTCGGGCGTCCCTCGGCGGGAAAATCCACGCTGCTGAATGCGCTATGCGGTCACAAGATATCCATCGTGTCCCCGGTGCCCCAGACCACACGGAATCGTATACGCGGCATCCTAACCGACCGGCGCGGACAGATTGTTTTTCTCGACACCCCGGGATTCCATAACTCCGAGCGGCGTTTCAACCGGTACATGCGTGACCTGGTCTTGGAGTCTCTCGAGGAGGTGGAGGCCGTGCTCTACGTCCTCGACGCCACCCGATCCCCCGGTGAGGAGGAATCGACGCTGGCGCACATGCTCTCGGAGGTTCGGGTGCCGGTCGTGTGCGCGGTAAACAAGACGGATCATCCCCGAAATGCCGCGGCGGATGTCGCGGCGTTCGCGCGGCAGCACCTGCCGACGGCGGAGATCCGCCCAGTGTCCGCCGCCACCGGGGCAGGTCTCGCCGAGCTGACCGACACCCTGTTCGTCCCGCTCCCGGAGGGAGAGCCCTACTATCCGGAGGAGTTCTACACGGATCAGGAGCCTGCGCTTCGTATCGCCGAGATCGTGCGGGAAAAGGCCATCTTCGAGCTCACCCAGGAGCTACCGCACGCGCTCTACGTGGAGATAGCCGACATGGAGATGCGCGCGGGTTCGGCCGGAGCGGAGGGCCATCTATGGGTTCGGGCCTTTGTGGTTGTGGAGCGGGAATCCCAGAAGGGCATCGTGGTCGGACGAGGAGGAGCCCGGGTTCGCGACATTCGCGTGAAGGCGGAAGCCGAGCTGGCCGAGATTTTTCCCTACCCGGTCAAGCTCGACGTGCGGGTCAAGGCACAGCCCAAGTGGCGTACCAATGAGACGCTGCTCAAACGCATCGTCAGGTAGATTGCCGAGGGACGACCGGTAGTCCACCGATGGACGGAAACGTATCCTCGGTATAGAGTGAGGAGAACATGGCACAACCGAAGATTTCCGCGTCGATTCTTGATGCAGACTTTCTGCACCTCAAGCAGCAGATAGACGAGGTCATCGCGGACGTCGACGAGATTCACCTCGACGTCATGGACGGCGTCTTCGTGGACAATATCTCCTTCGGCCCGTCCGTCATAGCTCAAGTGCGGGCGGCCTACCCGGGCGCATTCCTCGACACCCACCTCATGATCAGCCGGCCGGAGGCGTTGTGGCGCAGCTTTGCCGACGCCGGCAGCAATGTCGTCACCTTTCATTACGAAGTAACACCCCACGCCTACATCCTCTGCGAGCACCTGCGGACCGCGGGTGTGCAGGCGGGAGTATCGGTGACACCGGCAACCGACGTCCGCGTCCTCGAGCCGATTCGCGAGCACATCGACCGCGTCCTGGTTCTCACGGTAGAGCCCGGCTTCGGCGGGCAGAGCTTCATTCCCGCGATGCTGCGAAAGATCGAAAACGCCCGGGCGCTTCTGGGAGACGAGGTAGACATCGAGGTCGACGGCGGCATCAAGGATGCCACCGTAGCCGACGCGCAGAAGGCCGGTGCAAACGTCTTCGTGGCGGGTAGTTATTTTTTCAAGGCCGCCGACCCGCGGGAACGGGTATTGCGCTTACGCGAGCTCATCGGGCGGTGACAAGCTTGGTCGCTATGTCGCGCTACGTTGCGGCCATCTCGAGAAACCGCCCGTCGGCGGCCGCCGCAATTATGTGAGCGTTGGCCCGGGTGAACAATCCGTTGTCCACGACCCCGGGAATCGTGTTCATCTCGGTCTCCATTTGTCGGGGATCGAAGGGCGCGTCAAAGGTCACATCCAGAATCATGTGGCCGCCGTCGGTAATGACGGCTCCCATTTTGCGTTCGGCCATCCGCAGCCTCGGCTGCCCGCCGAGTCGCTCGAGTGCCCGAGAAGCCGTCAGTTGCGCCTCTTTCACCACCTCCACGGCAATGGGAAACGCGAGCCCTAAGCTCTTCACCAGCTTGCTCTCGTCGCAGACGATGATCACCCGCCGCGAGGCATAGGCGACGATCTTCTCGATGAGTAACGCTCCGCCGCCGCCCTTGCTCAGATTGCGCTCGGAATCGACTTCGTCGGCACCGTCGACGGTGAGGTCGAGCTCTCCATCGATCCGCGGATCATCGAGGTCCAGCACCGGGATTCCCGCCGCGTGGGCTTCGAGGCGGCTTTGGCTGCTGGTCGCGACACAGCGGATATCCGTAACCGTGCCTTCGGAAAGGAGTCGGCCGAGACGGCGAATAAAGTGCACCGCCGTGCTCCCGGTGCCCAGACCGATACGCATTCCACTCTCGACGTAGCCGGCCGCGTGCTCCCCGACCGCGCGTTTTAACTCCGCACTCTCATCACCCATGTCCGCGTAATCCTCTCGCCGTCCCTGTTTTAGTTAGATAGATACCCGGGTCAGTAATTGTCCAGGATACGGAGCACCCGCTCCCGTCCGATGGTCTGCATGAATCCGGCCAACCGCGGTCCGTGCTCTTTGCCGATGAGGACCCGATACAGCAGCGCGAAGAACTCCTTCGACCGGAAGCCGTGAGCCTGCGCTACCTCGTAGAGTACCTGCTCGAGGGCTCTTTCCTCCGCCGCAAATCGTTCCGATGCAACTTCCTCGCGAACCGCCCGGAGCGCTGCCCGCTCGGTGTCGCCGACCGCGATCGGCTCCTCCTCGCCGGTACGGAGAGTAAACCGGAAGTCCTCCGGTGCGAAGGTGTTAATCCAATTCCAGGCGCATCGTGCACGACGACGCATGCGGCGGCGGTCCGCAGCTTCGGCGTTCTCCGTACCCGGGAACGCCGCTATTGCGCTGTCGATGTCACCGGCATGAATGAGAAGCAGGTTGCATAGATGGCGGAAGGGCAACTGCACCGGCATCGACTCCGGGATCTCCCCCACCTGCGAGAGCTCGTATATGCGCGATTCCTTCGCGCGCTTCTTCTCTCCGACCTGTTGCACCCCGAAGTACACCCGCTCGGTCTTGTCGTAGTCCTCGTAGATCTTTATCACGTCGAGGTCGAAGGAGATGGAGAACTCGGTATTCGGCCGGGTTCCGGCAAACAGATACCGCACAACCTCCGGCTGATAGACCTCGAGAACCTCGGCGAGCCCCACCACTTCCCCCGCCGAGGAAGAAAGCTTACCACCGCGCCCTTTGATACTGATGAAATCATACTGGAACGAAACCGGCGGCTCCACGCCGTACACGTCTCGTGCAATGAGGGCGCCGGTGTCGAAAGAACCGCCCTCCGAATGGTGATCCTTTCCCGCGGGCTCGAAATCTACGCCTTCCGCGGCCCAGCGCATCGGCCAGTCCACCCGCCATAAGAGCTTCACCGCGCCCGTGTTCCGCAGGTCGAGGGTTTCCTCGTTCCCCGTTTCCTCGCAGCGGTAGGTAAGCCCGTACTCACCGTCCCAGCCGAGGACGGTGGTCGTGTCCTTGTCGGTAAAGGTGCTGAACACCGTGACCGGCCACCACCCCGGCGGCAGCGGCTCGGTGCGATGGCGGTCGAGGATCTCCCGGATGGTATCCCGGTGGGCAAGCGCCCGGCGGATACCCTCGGCGTAGTGCGAGTTACGATAGCGCTCCGCCTGATAGATGTATACCGGCTTTATGCCGACCTCCGGCAGCAGCGCCTCAACGGCGGCCTCGTTTGCTCGCGCGAAGCTCTCATGCTCGCCTGCCGGGTCCGGGACCAGGGTTATGGGATAACGCAGGTATTTCTCGAAGGCCGCCGCGTCGGGGAGGTCCTTCGGCACCTTGCGGAACACGTCGTAGTCATCCCAGGAATAGATAAAACGCACCGCGTGCCCTTTCTGTCTGAGCGCCCGCGTAACGAGCTCCACGGAGATGATCTCCCGAAAATTGCCGATGTGGACGGTTCCCGAGGGCGTGATGCCGGATGCACAGGTGTAGTGGT
>JBKHEN010000147.1:0-6088 GCA_046540795.1 Spirochaetaceae bacterium
GGGGTCACGCCCCGGGGATCAGTCCGGCATCGACATGAAATTGCCGAGCAGCCGAAGGCCTGCTTCCCCCGATTTCTCCGGATGGAACTGAACCGCCGTAAGGTTCTCGCGCACCACCCCCGCAGCGAAGGTCAGGCCGTATTCGCACTCGGCAAGCCGGTGTTCCTCCCGGGCGGGGTCGGGATAATAGGAATGGACGAAGTAGAACGAGGTTCCCGAGGGGATGCCGTCGAACAGTCGATGGTGCCCGTCGTAGATCACTTGATTCCACCCCATGTGGGGCACCTTTACGCCCAACCCTGCCGGAAAGCGACGCGCAACGCCGGGAATCAGGCCGAGACAACGAGCGTCGTTTTCCTCCGAGGCATCGAGCACGATTTGGCTGCCGACACAAATACCGAGAATACGCTTTCCGTGACGGTAAAAGGTGCGGATAGCATCCGCAAGGCCCGTGCGCTCGAGCACTTCCATTGCCGCTCGTGCGTCACCCACTCCGGGGAATATAAGCCGATCCGCCGAGATCAGCGCTTCCGGCCTGTCGGAGACGAAGAAATCCGCTTCGAGAGCTTTCAAGGCCGTGGCCACGCTCCTGAGATTTCCCGCCTCGTAGTTCACTACGCCGATCTTCATTGCTCCGCTCCCCGGCGTGCCGCTCCCCGGCGTTCCACCCCCCGGGCCGCGTCCGCGGTGAAATCATCGAGTGCTTCGAGGAGGTACCGCTCGGCCAGCATGATTCCCCCGAAGACAATCTCCGTCCCCTCTCGCTCGACGTCCAGATCGGCCAGAACCTCCCCCGGATCCGCGCCGGTATCTCCGAGGGCCGACACCGCAAAGATCCGCACCAGTGCGGTGACCGCCCGGGCGGTTCGTTCCTCGTCGAACCGCATCCGCCCGCCGACGATCCACTGAGGCGATTCGCCGTCTCCCCCGGGGTCCCGGGGATTTCCCCGAAGCTCCAGGTCGTGGACGGCCAGGGGCCGACCGCCGAAGGGAGGACGCAGCTCCGTATAGGGAAGCGCCAGCACCGCAGCATGGGACCCCGCCGTCTCTGCACCGGTAGGGCCCTCCGTTCGGCCTGCCGACTGCCTGCGGGCTTCCGCCGCCGCATGCAGAGCCGCCTCCACGCGCCCCATACCCCCGTGCTCCGTGCCGTCGGTGTCGGCGTCGCCGTCGGCGTCGACGAGGCCGCCACCCGTGTCCGCGCCGCCCCCTCCGAGGAGGGCAACACGCCGCTCGGGGAACGCGAGCTCGAGTCCGTCGGTCTCATGCGCCCACACGGCGTACCGCTTAGCCCCGGCGGTCACCCGACGCCGCGACCACTCCGGTTCGTCCTCAAGCTGCGCTTCCACAACGAATCCGGCAAATCGGCCGGAGGCGGCAATGAGAAAACCACCCGCCGCCCCGCGACGGCCGTCGGTTTCGAGCGTGTCGGCCGCATCGGTGGCACCGTCGACTTCAGCGTTTCCGGCGCCACCGTCCCCGACGCCCCCCGCGGCGTCGTTCGCGCCAAGTGCCACGGCCACCCGCTCGGTGCGCCGGAGAACACGCTCGAGGTGACGGCCCTCCATATCCGCCTGCTCGAGCACTCGGCGGGCGGGTTCCCGGGCACGCGTGACGTCTACGTAGAGGTAGGCCTCGGCGTTCGCGGGAAGGTAATCGGGAAGGGTCACCGGGGGTGCCGGCGCGAGCGTGCGGCACCCCGACAGCGCGGCACTCAACAACGCCGCAGCCGTTACGAAGACCGCCGCCGAGGCCGGTTTACGCCTCGCGGTTTTCCTTTCCGCTGCCGGTCGCCCGCCCAGGGAGCCCTCGGCGCCGAGGACCGGTCTCACGCCTTCTCCACTGCAATACGACATTCCTCGCCGCCTACCTCCACCGGCCGCGCGTCGTCATGCTTCTGCCGGCGTACGGAGAGGGCGAGGGTCTCGCTCATGAGATAATCTTCGAACTCCCCGATCGCCTCCGAGAGATTGTTTCCTGCATCGACGTAGAGGATCACCCGGTCGGTCACGTCCAGCCCGGATTCCTTGCGCAGGTTCTGCACCGCCCGGATGAGATCCCGCACCAGGCCCTCGTTCATCAGATCTTCGGTGAGCTCCGGATCGAGGGCGACCGTAAGCGAGCCCTCGTTGAGAACCTTGAGGTTCTCCTTCTCGAAGCGTTGGATCTGTACCCGGTCCGCGGTGAGATCGAGCGTCCTCGTGTCGAGGTCGATGTTGAGCGTTCGCCCCTCGATGAGCCCCTGAATCTCCTCCGCGGAAAGCGCGCCGATCTTCTCCTCGGCAATCTTCATGTCCTTACCGAGCTCTTTGCCGAGCACCCGGTAGTTCGGCTTGGCGCTGAACTCCACGAGCTCTTCTTCGTTTTCGCGAAAGATCACCTCTTTCACGTTGAGCTCATCGCGGATGATGTCCTCCATCTCCCGCAACACCCGGCGCTCCGCGTCGTTGCGTGTGACGAGGTGGATCGCCGAAAGCGGCTGCCGGATCTTTAGATCGTGCATCCGCCGCAACGCCCGCCCCATTCGAACCGTGCGCTGCACCGTGCTCATCTTCCATTCCAGATCCGTATCCCGGGCGGCAGGGTCTGCCTGGGGGTAATCGCACAGATGCACCGAGTCCGGGTCCTTGTCCGTGCGCAGATTCCGGAACACGGCTTCGGTAACGAAGGGAATGAAGGGGGCCGCTACCTTCACTACCCGCATCAGCACCTCGTAGAGGGTCCCGTAGGCCTCCTGCTTGTCGCTGTCGTTCTCACTGCGCCAGAACCGTCGCCGGGAGCGGCGGATATACCAGTTGTTGAGGTTATCTATGAAGGCCACGATCGGATCGATGGCTCTCTGCAGATCGTATGCATCGAGGTTGGCGGTTACCTGCTCGGTGAGCCGCAGCGATTCGGAAAGGATCCACTGGTCGAGCGGATTACCCGGTTGCGCGGGCGCTCCGGTAGGCTGCACCCCGTCGATATTGGCATAGGTGACGAAGAAACTGTAGGAGTTCCATAGGGGGATGATCACGTTCTTGAGAACGTCCTTTACCCCGTCATCGGTGTATCTGAGGTCCTCACCGCGGACTACGGCGGAGTGCATCAAGAACAGCCGCAGCGCGTCGGCGCCGAACTTCTTGATGACGTCCACCGGGTCGGTATAGTTGCGCTGGCTCTTGGACATTTTCTTGCCGTCGGGGGCGAGAACGAGCCCGTTCACCACGCAGTTCCGGAACGCCGGGGAATCGAAGAGGGCTGCAGCGAGCACGGTAAGCGTGTAGAACCATCCCCGCGTCTGGTCGAGGCCTTCACAGATGAAGTCGGCGGGGAAGTTGCGCTCGACGAACTCCTTGTTTTCGAAGGGGTAGTGATTCTGCGCGTAGGGCATCGACCCGGATTCGAACCAGCAGTCGAGAACCTCCGGGATACGCCGCATCGTGCCCGAGCCGTCCGGCGCCGGCCAGGTAATCTCGTCCACGTAGTGCTTGTGAAGATCGGGCACCTTCTGTCCGGACTTCTCCTCCAGCTCCGACCGCGAGCCGATGCACTCGGTGTAGTCGCCGCCGTCGGACTTCCAGATAGGTATGGGGTTGCCCCAGTAGCGGTTCCGCGAGATCGCCCAGTCCTTCGCGCCCTCGAGCCACTTGCCGAAGCGGCCGGTTTTGATGTGCTCGGGGACCCAGTTGATCCGGTCGTTGGCGCCAAGCATCTTGTCTTTGATCTTCTGAATGTCCACGAACCACGAGGACACGGCGCGGTAGATGAGCGGCTGATTGGTACGATAGCAGTGCGGATAGGAGTGGACGTAATTCTCGCGCTTTATGAGCTTGCCCTCCTCCTTGAGCTTCCGAATGATTTCCTTGTCCGCATCCTTGACGAACATCCCTTCGAAGTCGGTAACCTCGGAGGTGAACTTGGCATCCGCGTCGATGGGAACAATCACGGGAATGCCGGTACCCTGCATGACCTCGTAGTCTTCCTCACCGAAGCCGGGGGCGGTGTGCACGATACCGGTGCCCTCCTCGGTGGTAACGTAATCGGCCACGAAGCTGCGGAAGGCTCCCTCGTCCTTGAGGTGCTCAAAATACGGAAAAAGCGGTTCATACTTCACGCCGTTGAGCTCGCTGCCCTTTAGACGCTTGACGATCTCGTATTCCTCTTGGGAGCGGTAATAGTCCGACAGCCGCTCCTCGGCGAGGACGTAGTGCTCATCACCATCGCGAACGAGCACATAGGTCACCTCCGGCCCGAAGGTGATGCCCAGGTTGGAGGGTAGCGTCCACGGCGTCGTCGTCCAGGCGAGGAGGTAGGTGTTCTCGGGGAAATCAACCGGCTGTTCGACATCCTCGCGCACCCGGAAGCGCACCGTGATCGCCGGGTCGGTGATCTCCCAATAGCCGCCCAGGTTCACTTCGAAGTTCGACAGCGGCGTTGCCAGCCCCGGGCTGTAAGGGAGGATATAATAGCCTTCGTATACCAGCCCCTGCTCCCAGAGCTGCTTGAAAACCCACCAGATGGACTCCATGAAACCGGGATCCATCGTCTTGTAATCGTTGTCGAAATCGACCCACCGACCCATGCGGGTGACGATATCGCGCCACTGGGAGGTGTAACGCAACACGATGGAGCGGCAGGCTTCGTTGAACTTGCCGACGCCGTAGTTCTCGATCTCCGCGCGCCCGGAGATCCCGAGCTCTTTCTCCATCTCGTACTCCACCGGCAATCCATGGCAGTCCCAGCCGAAGCGCCGGTCGACGTACTTCCCTTTCATGGTTTGATAGCGCGGAATGATATCCTTGATGGTTCCCGGCACGAAGTGCCCGAAGTGCGGAAGGCCGGTGGCAAACGGCGGCCCGTCATAGAAGACGAACTCCTCGTTGCCTTTGCGATTCTCCAGGGACCGCTTGAACACGTCGTTCTCTTCCCAAAACGAAAGAACCTCGACCTCGAGATCGGGGAAACTCACTTTCGGATCAACAGGTTCGTACAAAACAACCTCCCCTTACAGAGCATACATGATCCGACACCGGCGACGGGGTCTTGAATGCGAGAGTGACTCCTGAGTGTAGGGAACCGCACGCGGCGCTGTCAAGCGAACCGCAGGCCCTACACAGGCTCCCGCACGCGACCCCGCTCCGTCGGGACGGCGTGTATCGGAATAATGGTGATGATAGGAACAAGCACGGCGGCGATGACTGCGATGAGCAAACCGAAACCGGTTATACCAAGAGCGTGAGTCAGGGCCGGAAGCACTACAAAGAGCGCCACCAGCCCTGCCTCGGTTGCGTTTGCAGCAATGCCCTGAAATCCGACCAGGGGCGGACGGAGGGTAAACTCCCCGAACCGGCTCAACGCGCTCATGGTTCTATGAATATATCACTCAGGTCGGGGTTTGGCTATAGGCTCCGAGGCAAAACTGCGTCGCCCACACGATCATTGCACGGGGAGAGACGCGGTTGTAACGCAGGCCACACTCGTCCGAAGCACGAACCGGCAAAAATGTCGAGTTGACAGATCCGGTTCTTCTGCTAAAATGGCCATTACAATTGTAAGCCCACTTAGAGTGAATCCCTTTATCCAGCATCGGTACCGCAGACGCGGCAGACAGCCGTGTCGCCGTAGCGACCCCTATACCGTCGGAGTAACTTATGACGCGTTATCGTCGAACCGTAGCAAAGCTTCTACTTCTCACTCTGGTACTCCCCATCGTAATCTTCGCCGCCGTCAGCATTATCGTGGGAGGAACTCTACAATTCCGACGAGTTGGCGGTACCCCGGGAACTCATTCAGAACCTCGCCACGGAACCGGGCGTAGACGTTCTCTATCTCGGAAGCCAAGACGGGACCGGCCTTTTCGCCGACAGCCGGCTCGGCTTACCGGAAGACTATGACGCGCGCACACGTCCCTGGTACGAGACCACGGCCGAAACACGCTCTACCTACGTAACCGATCCGTACCTCACTGCGGAGGAAGGCAGGGAAGACGAATTGGTCATAAGCGTCGCCCATCCGGTGGAACAACAGGGAGAGCTACTCGGAGTGGCCGCGATCGATACCGGGTTCGACCGAATTTCCGAGATCGCGGAGGAGCTTTCGGAGGAGA
>JBKHEN010000148.1:0-6046 GCA_046540795.1 Spirochaetaceae bacterium
CCTTGCCTCGGCCGCCGGGGCTCGGTCCCCTTGCCGACCTTTCGGCACGGCCGGCTTGCCGGCATCGGAGCCGGCCGCCGGATCATTGTTGACCGACAGTCTCATGTTGTTGTACTCATAGGGGGTGGCTACCGTAACCCACGCGACACGAGAGGAGATGATCTGCCGGGTACGGGGCGTTCGCCGCCCCGCCGGGCGCACCGTAGTGGTGCAGCTCGAGCGCCCGCGCATCGACTTCGAGCCGGGACAGTACGTCAACGTCGGTTTTCCCGAAGAGATCGACATGCGGGAGTACTCGGTGTACTCGGGCCCCGAGGATGAGCTGCTGGAGATCCTCGTGCGCCATGTCGACCACGGCCTCATCTCGCCGCGCCTCGATCGCGTGCAGGCGGGCGATCATCTGCAGGTGGAAGGACCGTTCGGTTTTTTCACGATCCCCGAAGAGATCCGCGGTGAGTCGTTTCTCTGGGTGTCCACCGGCACGGGCATCGCCCCGTTTCGCTCCTTCGTCCGGGCGTATCCGCGGCTCGACTACCATCTGCTGCACGGCGTACGGCGCAGCGGAGAGCTCTACGACTGGCACGAGTACGAGCCGGACCGGCGCACCGCATGCGTCTCACGGGAGGGCGGCGGCGGTTTTCACGGACGAGTGACCGAGTATTTGCGTCTGCACCCGGTGGATCCCGGGACGTACTGCTACTTGTGCGGAAACGCGGACATGATTTACGAAGTCTACGATATTTTGCAGAATCAGGGTATCGAGCCCGACCGCATCCATGCTGAAGTCTATTTCTGAGCCATCTTGAGGAATTGTCATGAAATACTGTCTGGTGCCGTACGGCTGTCAGATGAATATATCCGATTCGGAGCGGATCCGCGCGGTCCTCGAGGGACTGGGGTACGAGCGAACCGAGCGCGAGGAAGAGGCCAACCTCCTCGGCGTGGTCGCGTGCTCGGTGCGGCAGAAGGCCATCGACAAGGTCTACTCAAAGATTCACCGCTGGAATACGTGGAAGAACCACAAGCACCTCATTACCTTTGCCTCCGGGTGCATCCTGCCGGCGGACCGCGAGAAGTTTCTCGACCGCTTCGATTTTGTGTTTTCCATTCAGGAGCTGCCGAAGCTTCCGGAGATGATCCGCCAGTACGGGATCCCCTCGCACGTGTCGGTGGAGGGCCTCTCCGACGCGGAGGCGGAGCCCGATCCTACGCGCGCTTACTGGAAAATCCGTCCGGAATACGGCTCCACGTTCGAGGCCTACGTTCCCATTCAGAACGGCTGCGACAAGTTCTGTACCTTCTGTGCGGTTCCCTACACCCGCGGCCGGGAAGTCTCCCGCCCCTCACAGGAGATCATTGACGAGGTCGAGAGCCTGGTGGCCCGGGGCTACCGCTCGATCACCCTGCTCGGACAAAACGTCAACTCTTACGGCCTGGACAAGCGAAGCGACGAGATCCGCTTCCCGGAGCTGCTGCGCCGGGTGGGAGAGCTCGGCCGCCGCATGGGGGAGCAGTTTTGGGTCTATTTCACTTCTCCCCACCCTCGGGACATGAACGAGGAGGTTTTCGAGGCGATCGCCGAGTACGAGGTCCTTGCGAAACAGATTCACCTGCCTCTTCAGTCGGGGGACGATAAGATCCTCTTCGGCATGAACCGCAACCACTCCACCGCCCGATACCGTGAGCTGGTGGAAAGCCTGCGGCGGATCATCCCCGAGGCGACGTTGTTTACCGATATCATCGTGGGCTTCCCCGGCGAGACCGAAGAGCAGTTCGAACGTACCCGCGCGGCCATGCGGGAGTTCCGCTACAACATGGCCTACATCGCCATGTACTCTCCCCGCCCCGGTGCCGCCAGCGCCCGCTGGGAGAACGACGTCCCGCAGGAAGAGAAGAAACGCCGCCACGCGGTCCTCTCCGCCGATCTGAAGGAGGTATCCTACCAGCAGAACCACGCCCTCCTCGGCAGCGAAACCACCCTGTTGGTGGAGGGGCGGGACCGCAAAGAGGGCTATCTTACCGGCAAGACCGAGGGCCGGCTGATCGTTCGTTTCCCCTCGCGTGACGAGCGTCTTATCGGGCGGTTCGCTACCGTGCGCATCACCGACTGCGCGGAACTCTCCTTGACCGGCGAGCTTGTGCGCGCACCGGCGGTTACGGAGACCGTGTGATGAGCTCTGCGCCGCGAGTGGCATTCCGCACCCTCGGCTGTAAGCTGAATCAGCACGAAAGCGACTCCCTGGCCGAGGATTTTCGTTCGGCAGGCTATGCGCTCGTTCCCTTCGAGGAGGCCGCCGACGTCTACGTCCTCAACACCTGTACGGTCACGAACAAGGCCGACCGCAAGTCACGGAACCTTCTCTACCGCACGCTCCGTGCCGCAGGCGCGGGGGCGGCGACCCAGGCCGACGCTCCGAGAACCCAGGCCGACGCCGGAAGTGAGGACGAAGCCGGGACTGAGGACGAACGCGGCGGCGCCGGGAACTCAAGGCCCCTGGTGGTGCTCACCGGCTGCTTCGCCGAGGGACACAAGCGGCAGTACACCGGAGACAACCGCTTTCTTCTGGTGGATAACCCGAGAAAGGCGCATCTGGTGGACCTGGTGGAGGCCCGGCGCCGGGGAGAGCTCACCGATCCCGACGCAGCGGACCCCAATCTATTCCGGTATCACGCCGCCTCGGTCTACCATACTCGTAGCACCATCAAGATACAGGACGGGTGCAACAACTTCTGCACCTTCTGCATCGTACCGTACGTGCGGGGCACCGCACAGAGCCGACCGACCGCCGAGATACTTGCCGACGCGCGACGGAGCATCGAGGGCGGAGCACATGAGATCGTGCTCACCGGTGTGAACATGAGCCGCTACGACCACGAGGGCGTCGGCTTCTCCGGGCTTCTCGAGCGCCTCCTCGAGCTTTCGGGCAGATTCAGACTGCGTATCTCCTCCCTCGAGCCGGACCGTCTCGACGACCGGTTCTTTACCCTCCTCGAACACCCGAAGATGTGCCCGCACTTGCACCTGTGCCTCCAAAGCGGAAGCGACCGAATCCTGCTCCGAATGCGCAGGCAGTACGATACGGCGCGATTCTCCCACTACGTCGAGCGGATCCGCCGTGCCCGGCCCGACTTCAACCTCACCACCGACATACTCGTGGGATTCCCCGGGGAGACCGAGGAGGATTTCACCCGGACCGTGGAGATGGCCCGCCGGATCGGATTCAGCCACATCCACACCTTCCCCTACTCCGTGCGCGAGCGCACCCGCGCCGCCCGGATGCCCGGCCACGTCTCGGAAGCCGTGAAGAGCGAGCGCGCCGAGATCATTCGCCGTGTCTCGCTGGAGAACAAGATCCGCTATCGTCGGTCGCTCATCGGCCGGAGCGAAACGCTGCTTGTCGAGCGCATCGCCCCGACGCCCGGGAGAGAGCACGGCTACGGCGAGCACTACGTGCCGATCCGTCTCGTCGAAAGCGAGGCCGCCGCCGCGACGCCGGTCCGCCGGAACGAGCTCCTGCGGGTTAGCCTGGTCGGTCTCAGCGATGACGAGGAGCCGCTACTTCTCGGGGAGCCCTAAGGAAATCACGATTGAGGGAAAAACGTGGGTTTCGCCCCTTGTCAGGCGGTCGGTGTCGTACTCTATTAGTGAACCTTAACTAACAGGGAGAGCGTAACGAACGGCGGCAACCCATGCATCGAGGACGGCGAAGGCAATGCATACGTCGTCGTCACGAGCAGTCGTTGCTGAAATCGGGTATGTGCAGCGGTCTCCGTTCTCGCGCGAAACGCTGCGTCGCCGATCACTTCGGCTCCCTCGCCGGGTTCGGTTCGCCGCGCTGCTCGCCGGCGTGCTTGCAGGAGAACTCCGCATGGCGGGAGGCGGCCCCGGCCTCCCGCGCTTTGCTCCGTCAGGAGTCGGACTGAATGGTGGCCGTCGCCGCCCAGGGGTTATCATCCCACGGGACGTCGAAGGTCGTCGTGACCTCGCGTTCGTTGCCGAATCCGTCGCTGAAAATGAGTATGAGGGTTCCCCCTTCCAGGTCCGCATACAGCGGCGTCCCCCCGGAAAGACTGCGGTCGAGGTCCATCGTGAACTTGAAGTAATCCCCTGAGTCGAAGCCCTCAGCATAGAACCCGAAGATCTGCTCGGTTTCTCCGGCCGGCTCGGAAGACTTTCCCGGACCGAAGTGGAACTGGTGGTCGTCGACGCCGAAGTTTTCCGGATCCACCATGCTCACCCCGTCGACGTCCAGGTAGACCGGATGACCGACCCAGTTCCACTGGGCGTCGACGGTGGGGGCCGGCTTCGCCCGCCCCCGCAACCACCATCCATCACGCGACCTATGCACGTGCCGGGAGACCTATGCGGTGATCGCCTCGAGATCCGCTTCCACGTCCGTGGTCGCCTTGAGATCGAAGGCCTCGACGATCTTTTGCTTGACGTTCTCGGAGACGAACGCCGGCAGCGTCGGTCCGATGCGCACGCCCTTGAAGCCGAGGGCAAGCAACGCAAGCAGCACGCACACGGCCTTCTGCTCGTACCATGCGACGGCGAAGTCGACGGGTAGATCGTTGATGTCGTCGAGCCCGAAGACCTCTTTGAGCTTGAGCGCAATTGCGGCAATCGAATAAGAATCGTTGCACTGCCCCGCATCGAGAACCCGAGGAATGCCGTCTATGTCACCGAGGTCGAGCTTGTTGTAGCGGTACTTGGCGCACCCTGCGGTCATGATGACCGTATCCTGCGGCAGCTCCTGGGCGAGATCGGTGAAGTACTCACGGGATTTCTGCCTGCCGTCGCAGCCGCCCATGACCACGAACTTCCGAATGGCACCGGACTTCACGGCCTCAACCACCTTGTCGGCGAGCTGCTCGACTTGATGATGTGCGAAGCCGCCGACGATCTCGCCCTCCTCGATCTGCTCGGGCGGATCGCAGGTCTTTGCAAGCTCGATGATCCTCGAGAAGTCCTTGGGCTTACCGTCCTCCCGGTCGGGAATGTGCGGCACGCCCGGATAGCCGGCCATCCCGGTAGTGAAGATCCGGTCCTTGTAGGCGTCGCGCACCGGCGTGATGCAGTTGGTGGTCATAAGGATGGGTCCGTTGAAACTTGCGAACTCCTTGTTCTGCTGCCACCAGGAGCCGCCGTAGTTGCCGACAAAGTGATCGTATTTCTTGAAGGCCGGGTAGTAGTTGGCCGGCAGCATCTCGGAGTGAGTATAGACGTCCACGCCTGTGCCCTTGGTCTGCTCGAGGAGCTCCGCCATGTCCTTGAGGTCGTGACCGGAAATGAGAATTCCCGGGCGATTGCGGGTGCCGATGTTCACCTTTGTGATCTCGGGGTGCCCGTAGGTGCCGGTATTTGCGCTGTCGAGTAGCGCCATGGTCTTCACCGCGGTGTTCCCCGTGGCGACGAGCACCTCGGTGAGTTTGCCCAGGTCGTTCTCCTCCAGCGTGGCGACGAGCTCATCGATGACCTCGCGGTAGATCTCCTCGTCCTCATAGCCGAGGATGGCCGCGTGCTCGCCGTAGGCGGCAATGCCCTTGAGCCCGTAGACGATGAACTCTCGCAGCGAGCGCACGTCCTCGTCCTCGGTGGCCAGCACCGACGCCGCCGCGAATGCCGCCTCGAGCTCCGCGATGCTCTTCGCGTCGAAGGCAGCCGCAGCCGGCAGCTTCTCTCCCGAAGCATGGCGGGATGCGAGGGCCTTCTTTCGCTCCAGAACCTCGAAGGTGAGCTCGGTGATCCGGTCGGTGTCGAAGTTTGCGTTGGTGATCGTTGCAAACAGCGCCCGGATGATGAAGTTCCCTTCTTCGGCAATGGACGCACCGGCCTGCGCTTTCTTCCGCGCAAGGTAGGCAAGCCCTTTCAGGTTGTACACGAGGACGTCCATGTGGTTGGCCGTCACGTCGTCTTTGCCGCAAACGCCACGGGTTGTGCATCCGACGTTTTTGGCGGCTTCCTGACATTGAAAACAAAACATACTCATCGTATTCCTCCTGTGGGATGTAGTGTACCTGATGTAGTAACGCGCTCGCCGCGGCG